>NZ_JBXVVH010000004.1:0-205142 GCF_057219185.1 Lacinutrix sp. YIN62 | reverse complement strand
AGAAATTGGGGACTTATACTAAACCAATTTTTAGCTATATTTGAAAACAGGATTAGGATATAAATAACCTAACCCTGAAATTTTGAACTTACACACTTTTTAGGATAGTGTCGCTAAAAATAACATTCTTTTATATTAAGTCTCGGCTTTTATTTATTATTTTTAAAACACTCAAGTTTCGACATTAGACTTATAGCTATTCATTTAAATAACTTAATACACTCCTATTTTAGGTTTTTATAGAAATAAAATAACTTTTTTAGATAGCGCGCATACATTCTGCATAATACTACACTCCCTTTATAATCAAAAAAAACAGCACATATTCTTGTGGAGAATATCGGATTCGAACCGATGACCTTTTGGCTGCCAGCCAAATGCTCTAGCCAACTGAGCTAATTCCCCTTATTTCTTATTTTAATCCACTAAGCACCAAAACGGGCATAGACGAAACATAAAAATCTTTTTTCAATATTACATTATTTTCCCATAACTTAATAAAGAATCCTCTTTTTCTTCTTACAACACATAATAAATCTGGATTATTATCCTTGTAATGCTCTAAAACACCTTGAAAAGTAGTTGCATTTTCTGTCTTAGTCGTTTTATTTATCAATGCGTTTAAATCTTGATTAACCTCAAAATCACCTGTATTGTAAGTCGGTGTTTTAACCAACAAAAGATTTGCTTTAGATTCAAACTTATCCTTTATCCCTTTTAAAGGCTTTAAAACACCTTCTTTTTTAATCGTTGCCGATTTTATTGCCATTAAAATATTATCTATTGGTTTAAAAACATAACCCTCGGGTACAATTAAAGCAGGAATATTTGTCTGCTTAATAATTTTCCCTGAAGTTTTCCCTAGAAAAACTTCTCCTTTAATAGAATTTGTTCTGGGCTCTAGAATAATTAAATCTAAATCCAATGATTTACTTATAAGTGCTATAGTATCTATTAATTTCCCTTTAAATGTTTTAATAACCACCTCTACACCTTCTGTATCTACTTGCGCGATATGCGCTTCCAAAAAAGCCATACTTTCGCGCTCCAAAATATGATCGATTTTAATCATTGTTCCTGCCTTAGTATACACATTGTAAATTTGCACAACAAATAACTTTGCGCCTGTAGCTTTTGCAAAATTTACAGCATATTGCAAATGGCTTTTTGCATTTTTTGAGGATCCAACTGGAACAAGAATATTCTTCATAGTAAAATAAATTATTGAATTCAACTAACAAAAGTACAGTTTTTTAAACTAAAAAATCACGTTCTTTGTCATTCTATTTTACATCCATTGAATACTAACATTAGATTAAATCATATAAACAAATTAGCCATTCCAGCATTAATCGCTGGAATATCAGAGCCTATTCTATCATTAACCGATGCTGCTATTATTGGAAATGTACATTTAAATCCTACAGAATCACTTGCCGCAGTAGGTATTGTTTCAACATTTATGTCTATGTTAATCTGGGTATTTGGACAAACTCGAAGTGCTATTTCATCAATCGTTTCACAATATTTAGGAGCAAACAAAATAAACGATGTAAAAAACCTTCCTGCGCAAGCCATATTTATAATTACAGCTTTGAGTATAATACTCATCGTAACAACTTACCCTTTATCTCAAAATATCTTTAAATTATACAATGCCTCTGGCACGATATTAGAATATAGCATAGAATATTATAGAATTAGAGTATTTGGTTTCCCTTTTACGCTTTTCACCATAGCTGTTTTCGGCACTTTTAGAGGGCTTCAAAACACTTACTACCCCATGATCATTGCTATTATAGGAGCTTTTGCTAATATTCTTTTAGACGTTATATTCGTTTATGGGTTTCTAGATATTATCCCTAAAATGCACATTCAAGGCGCTGCTTATGCTAGTGTAATTGCACAACTAATAATGGGAGTTTGCTCAGGCTATTTTCTAATAAAAAAAACAAATATCCCACTACGCTTAAGCTTTCCTTTTAATAAAGAAATCAATCGCTTTTTAACAATGATTGGAAACTTAATTATTAGAACATTAGCTCTAAACACAACATTATACTTCGCAACAAGGTATGCAACAGCCTATGGAACAAAGTACATCGCAGCCTATACTATAGCAATAAACCTTTGGTTTTTAGGCGCTTTTATAATTGATGGTTATGCGAGCGCTGGAAATATTCTATCTGGAAAACTCTTGGGAAGCAAAGAATATTCTAAACTCATACAATTAAGTAATAAACTCATTGTATATGGTATAGCAGTAGGTATTTTAATTGCTGTTTTAGGGGCTATTGCCTATAAACCTATAGGTTATATATTTACAAAAGATGAAGCTGTTCTTATTGAATTCCGTAATATTTTTTGGATTGTTTTAATTATGCAACCGCTTTGTGCATTAGCATTTATTTTTGACGGTATTTTTAAAGGCCTTGGAAAAATGAAAGACTTGCGTAACCTTCTTTTAACATCTACAATTTTAGTGTTTCTCCCCATTCTTTTTATTTTGGATCATTTCAACTATAAACTCTACGGCATTTTTATAGCCTTTACATTTTGGATTATAGCCCGAGGAATTCCATTAATCATAAAATTTAGGAAAGAATTTTTAGCACTCTCTCAAAACAACTAACTTTGTCCTATAATTATATAATTAAAACTTAATGGATATTCTTAAATTTTTAGGAGGCAATGGTTTATTTCTAATCTTAGGCCTAGCACTTATTGTTATTTATATTATAAACAGAAACAGACGCAGATAATGGGAAATATTCGCATCACCAAACAATTCTCCTTTGAAACAGGACATGCTTTATATGGATACGATGGTAAATGTAAAAATGTACATGGTCACAGCTATAAACTTTCAGTAACAGTTATTGGGCACCCGATAGAAGAGCAATCCAATGTGAAATTTGGTATGGTCATAGATTTTAGTGATCTTAAAAAAATTGTGAAAGAAGAAATTGTAAATGTCTTTGATCATGCTACGGTTTTTAATAAAAACACGCCACATGTAGACTTAGCTAAAGAACTTCAAGATAGAGGCCATAATGTTTTATTAGTAGATTATCAACCTACAAGCGAAATGATGGTTATAGATTTTGCATCCAAAATTAAAAACCGATTACCTAAAGAAATTAAATTACATTCACTAAAACTACAAGAAACGGCAACCTCATATGCGGAATGGTATGCTAGTGAAAACTTATAGTAACTTAAGCTATATCATATCACCATATTCTAGAAATAATAAAATAGAATAATCCATTTTTTTTAATTAAACAACAAAATACTAAATCCAAAAAATTATGATTTAGCAATAGATTATTCTATTTTAAACCCCGTAAAATAGTACTTAAACGATGTTTTATGCTTTTAACAGATGTTTTTATTTAAAAAAACAAATTAAAAAATTTTGTTAAAACACTTTTTTTTATACTTTTACGCCCTGAAATTATGATACAAAAGAAACCCACAATTGCCTCAATCTTATTTGTATTAATAAGTTTTGTATGCTCCGCCCAAACACCGCCGCCACCCCTACCACCTAACCCCGTAGGACTACCCTTAGATGGAGGCATTTTAATTCTTATTGCTTTAGGCTTTATTTACGGCATCTATAAGATATTGAAATTACGAAAATCTAAAACAGCTTAATTATTTAAGTTATTTAATCTAGACACATACTTTCCAATAACATCAAACTCTAAATTTACTACACTTCCTTTTGTAAATGTATTAAAATTAGTATGCGCATAGGTATACGGAATAATAGCTACACTAAACTCATTTCTCTTTGAGTTTACTACTGTCAAACTCACTCCATTAACGGTAACAGATCCTTTTTCAATAGTAACATTATTTAGAGAACTGTCGTAATTAAAAGTAAACAACCAACTCCCCGAGGTTTCTTCTACTTTAGTACAAACTGCAGTTTGATCGATATGCCCTTGTACAATATGCCCATCTAATCTATCACCTAATTTCATTGCTCGCTCTAAATTAATCTTATCATTAATTTTAGCATTCCCAATAGCTGTTTTATCTAAAGTTTCTTTAATTGCTGTAACCGTGTAATTAGATTCAGAAAGACTAACAACTGTTAAGCAAACCCCATTATGAGCTACACTTTGATCTATTTTTAATTCTGAAGCCATAGCACTATCTATTGTAATATGCAGATTGCCCAGCTCATGCTTTAAGTCTTTTATAACACCCACAGTTTCAATAATTCCTGTAAACATAGTCTTAAACGTATTATTTAGTTAAATTTGTCGTTGTAAAATTACAAACAAAAGTTATCATAATTAATGAGGAAAGAAGAAAATATTATAGTTGGAATATCAATTGGAGACTTAAATGGAATAGGAGCAGAAGTCGTTTTAAAAATATTTGAAGATAATAGAATGCTTGAATTTTGTACCCCTGTAATTTTTGCATCTATTAAGACTATGAATTTTATAAAGAGTCATTTTAAGTTAAACATTAACTTAAACGCAATTCACAATATTGATCAAATAAATTATGGCAAAGTAAACGTCTTAAATTGTTGGAAAGAAAATGTAATAATAAACTTTGGTAAAGAAGACCCTAAAATTGGTAAATATGCTATTAAATCTCTTAAAGAAGCAACTAAAGCACTTAAAGACCAAAAAATCAATGTATTAGTAACAGCACCTATAAACAAACACAACATACAGTCTGAAGATTTTAATTTCCCTGGTCATACCGATTATTTAGCAAAAGAACTAGAGGGTAATAGCTTAATGTTTATGGTTAATAATACTTTAAGAGTTGGCTTATTAACAGATCATGTTCCGCTTAAAGATATAGCAAATCATATCACTCCAAAATTAATTCAAGAAAAAATAGAGACAGTTCACAACTCATTAAAACAAGACTTTAGAATAGGAAAACCTAAAATAGCTGTTTTAGGCATAAATCCACATACTGGAGATAATGGTGTAATAGGTGATGAAGACGATACAATAATGCGCCCAACACTTAAAAAAATAAAAGAAAGCGGAACACTTGTTTTTGGTCCCTATTCAGCAGATAGTTTTTTTGGCTCCAGTAATTATAAAAATTTTGACGCCATAATTGCATCTTACCATGATCAAGGACTCATCCCATTTAAAACACTTTCTTTTGGGCAAGGTGTAAATTATACTGCTGGCTTAAATCAGATAAGAACCTCCCCAGACCACGGCACAGCCTTTGAAATTGCAGGAAAAGGTATTGCAGATGTTGGCTCATTCAAAGAAGCCATATTTACAGCAATTCACATATTTAAAAACAAAAAAGAACATCAAGCACTTACGAAAAACCCTTTAGCATTTTCTAAGCGAAAACGCCATGATTAACCTAAACTGCTTTTATGTGAAGCAAAACGTCTTAAAGGTCACTTTATTGTAAATCAAATATATAATCAAAAAAATGTTTATTAAATGATCTAGTTAATAAAAATTTGTATATTTGCAGGCTCAAAATAGATGTGATAATGAAGTGTTTGAAAGAGTTTACTATTCCATTTGTTGGTTTAAAAATAGGTAAACATCATTTTGATTATAAAATAAAGCAAAAGTTCTTTGAGCATTTTGAGTATGAAGATTTCAATAGTACCGCTGTAAAAGTTGATTTACTTTTAGAAAAAAAAGCAACACTATTAGAGTTACATTTTGAAATTTCTGGATCTGTAAATCTAAATTGTGATCTAACAAACGAAGCATATGATCAAAATATTGAAAGTATATTTGATCTTGTAGTTAAATTTGGAGAAAGTTATAATGATGAAAATATAGATATGCTTATTATCCCTCATGGGGAATATGAGATAAACATACAGCAATACATTTATGAATTAATTGTACTAGCAATACCTAGAAAACGTATTCATCCAGGAGTTAAGGACGGCACATTAGATTCAGAAATACTTAAAAGATTAGAAGAATTAAGCCCTAAAACAAGGGAAACTAAAGAAGACAAAGAGGAAACAGATCCTCGTTGGAATACATTAAAAAAACTATTAACGGATAAATAAATTATAAAATGGCACATCCTAAAAGAAAAATCTCTAAAACAAGAAGAGATAAGAGAAGAACTCACTATAAAGCAGTAGCGCCACAAATTGCAACTTGTCCAACAACTGGAGAGGCTCACCTATACCATAGAGCACATTGGTTCGAAGGAAAGCTATATTACAGAGGTCAAGTATTAATTGACAACTCAGCAACTGAAGAAAACTTAGCATAAGTATTATGCATGCATATAAAAAAACGCTCACTTGTGAGCGTTTTTTTTGTTATAATTTTTTCTTTGCGTTAAAAACAACTTAATTTGTATAATACTGATCAAAAATCATTAATTTTAGCGAAATTTCGCCTTTTTTAAACGGTTTTGAGCTGTTTTTGGTCAAATTAACTTAAAAAGTATGAGTAAAATTTCAGCAGCAATTACAGCTGTAGGTGCTTATGTACCAGAATATGTATTGACAAATCAGATTCTTGAAACGATTGTTGATACCAATGATGAATGGATTACAACAAGAACAGGTATAAAGGAGCGAAGAATCCTTAAAGGAGAAGGTTTAGGAACCTCTTTTATGGCTATAAAAGCCGCTAAGGATTTGATAAGCAAAAAAGGTATAAACCCTGAAGAAATAGAACTTGTAATTGTAGCCACAGCAACCCCAGATATGAAGGCTGCTTCGACCGCTGCATATACAGCCACACAAATAGGAGCCGTTAATGCCTTCTCTTTTGATTTAGAAGCGGCTTGTTCTAGTTTTTTATTCGGAATGTCTACAGCCGCTAGGTATATAGAATCTGGCAAATACAAAAAAGTACTTTTAATTGGTGCCGATAAGAACTCTTCAATGATCAATCCTAAAGATAGAGCAACATGCATTATTTTTGGTGATGGTGCTGGAGCTGTTTTATTTGAACCCAATGAAGAGCAATTAGGACTACAAGATGAATATTTAAGGAGCGATGGTTCTGGTAGAGAGTTTTTGCAGGCAAAAGCAGGAGGCTCTTCTTACCCAATAACAACCGAAGCCTTAGAAAATGAAGAACATTTTGTTTTTCAAGACGGGAAAACAGTATTTAAAAATGCTGTTTCTAATATGGCTGATGTCGCCGTAAAAATATTAGAAAGGAACGATTTAACAAAAGACGACATTGCTTGGTTGGTAGCACATCAAGCAAATAAACGCATTATTGATGCTACAGCAAATCGCATAGAATTAGATCACAAAAAAGTAATGATGAACATACAGAAGTATGGCAATACAACTTCTGCAACACTCCCTTTGCTTTTAAATGATTATGAATCTAAACTAAAAAAAGGAGATAATTTAATATTTGCTGCTTTTGGAGGAGGATTCACATGGGGCTCTATTTATTTGAAATGGGCTTATAATTCTTAAACTAACAAAACTAAATTTAATACATTTTAATTATGGATTTAAAAGATATTCAAAACTTAATCAAATTTGTAGCCAAATCTGGTGCAAGTGAGGTTAAATTAGAAACAGATGACGTTAAAATCACTATAAAAACAGGCTCTGATACAGAAACAACTATTGTGCAACAAATGCCTATGGCTGCACAAATGCCGCAAATGGCTATGCCAGCACAACAACCTGTAGCTGTTACTCCAGATCCAGTAACTCCAGAACCAGCAAAAGAAGACTCTAAATACATTACTGTAAAATCCCCAATTATTGGAACATTTTACAGAAAACCATCTCCAGATAAACCATTATTTGTAGAAGTGGGACAAACCATTGCAGAAGGAGATGTACTTTGTATTATTGAAGCAATGAAATTATTTAACGAAATAGAATCTGAAGTATCAGGTAAAATCGTAAAAATATTAGTGGATGATGCTTCTCCTGTAGAATTCGATCAACCGTTATTTTTAGTAGATCCGTCATAACCGTTTAAAAATTCCAATATACAAATCTCAAAGTCCTACAATGTATTAGGAATATTTGGCGATTGGAATTTGTAATTTTTAAAATAAGAAGTTGTGTTTAAAAAAATACTTATTGCAAATAGAGGAGAAATAGCACTACGTGTTATTAGAACCTGTAAAGAAATGGGCATAAAAACAGTAGCGGTATACTCTACTGCAGATGCCGAAAGTCTTCATGTAAAATTTGCTGATGAAGCTGTATGTATAGGACCTGCTCCAAGTAGCGAATCCTATTTAAAAATGTCAAATATAATAGCTGCTGCTGAAATTACAAATGCTGATGCTATTCATCCTGGCTATGGTTTTTTGTCTGAAAACGCTAAGTTTTCTCAAATATGTGATGAGCATGACATCAAATTCATTGGAGCTTCTTCTGAGATGATTGACAGGATGGGAGATAAAGCGAATGCAAAATCTACAATGCTTGCCGCTGGAGTTCCTTGTGTTCCTGGTAGTGAAGGGATAATAGAAACTTTTGAAGATTGTAAAGTAATTGCCGAAGAAACAGGCTACCCAGTCATGTTAAAAGCATCTGCAGGAGGCGGAGGAAAAGGTATGCGTGCTGTATGGAAGCCTGAAGATCTTCAAGACGCTTGGGATTCTGCTAGGTACGAATCTAAAGCTGCCTTTGGAAATGACGATATGTATATGGAAAAACTCATTGAAGAGCCTAGACACATCGAAATACAAATTGTAGGAGATTCTAATGGTAAAGCTTGTCATTTATCTGAGCGAGATTGTTCAGTACAAAGACGTCACCAAAAACTAACAGAAGAAGTCCCCTCTCCATTTATGACCGATGAATTGCGTACTAAAATGGGAGAAGCTGCTGTAAAAGCTGCAGAATATATAAAATATGAAGGCGCAGGAACGGTAGAGTTTTTAGTAGATAAGCATAGGAATTTCTATTTTATGGAAATGAATACGCGTATTCAAGTAGAACACCCTATTACCGAACAAGTTATTGATTTTGATTTGATTCGTGAACAAATATTAGTAGCCGCTGGCGTTCCTATCTCTGGTAAAGACTATACCCCTAACCTACACTCTATAGAATGTAGAATAAATGCAGAAGATCCTTTTAATGATTTTAGACCTTCTCCAGGAAAAATTACCACATTGCATGCTCCAGGAGGACATGGTGTTCGTTTAGATACTCACGTATATGCTGGATACTCCATACCTCCTAATTACGATTCTATGATTGCCAAGTTAATAACAACTGCGCAAACACGAGAAGAAGCAATTAACAAAATGAAACGTGCTTTAGATGAATTTGTTATAGAAGGCATTAAAACAACAATCCCTTTTCATAGACAGTTAATGGATCACCCTGATTATTTAACTGGAAATTATACCACAAAGTTTATGGAAGACTTTGTTATAGAAAAACCTAAAAAAGAGTAATTAAAAAAAGCGAACTACTAAGTAGTTCGCTTTTCTTTTTTATAGTTTAAAAATTTGCTCTATGGAATTAATAACCTGCGGAACCTCGTTTACTTTAAATGCTAAATGTAATTTATAAGTATTCCCACTTATTTTAGAAATAGCAAGTTCTCCTTCTTTTACTTTATAAGTCCCAGTTTGCCCTCTACAAAAACATAATCTGGAAAAAGCGATATTAGTTTTACCTAAATCTTTAAGTTCTATCTCCTCGCCTTCATTTATTTCTATGTAAATAATTTCCCTGTAACTACTATCTTGAACACCCTCTATTATATTTCTACTATATTCGAATTTTAACACTGTGTGATTCCCATCCAACAATTTAGAATATGAACTCCCAAACTCATCTTTTTTCACAAGAATGCTTTTGTCCTTCAAAACTTCAAAACTACAAATACCATCCTTTGGGCATCCTGTTTTTTCAATGTTTAAACTATTATCTTGATTTATAGGTTTTTGAGAACTACAAGATATAAAAAAAATAACTATTACTAATATAAATGCTTTCATAGTCGCAAATATACAATATTTTAACTTTTTTATCCTTGGTTATCTTAAGACAAGCAGGTATATTTACGACATTCAAAAACATACAATAATTATGAAAAAAAATTACACTCGTTGTGTTTTAACCCTACTAACAACTCTAATGTTTTCAGCAAGTGGATTTGCTCAGAAAAAAGATGCGTTATGGAGCAAAGCAAAAAAAAACGAATTATCCAAAAAGGAACAAGTTTTTAGAAAAACGCATCCTAAAAAAGCTAATTATTACCAGCTAGATGTTGCTAGTTTACAAGGACAATTAGAAAACGCCCCAGAAAGAAAGAACAACCAAGTTTCTAATTTAATTATAAACTTCCCTATTGCTGAAGGTTCTCTTGAAGCTTTTAGAATAACAGAGGCTTCTATAATGTCTCCTGAACTTCAAGCGAAGTACCCTAGTATTCGTTCTTATGCAGGCCAAAGTGTTGAAAACCCTAACACTATGATCCGATTCTCAATAACTCCTCAAGGCTTACACGCTATGGTTTTATCCCCAGAAATAGGAACACAATTTATAGACCCTTTCACCAAACACAATAATAATTATATTGTATATGCAAAACGTGATTTGCCCGCTTTAGAACAACCATGGATTTGCGGAGTCGTAGATGATGCTATGATTGAGGAAAAAGACCTAGGAAATAGCTACGAACTAAGAGACACTGGAGACGGTATGATGCGTGATTTTAGATTAGCAATTGCTACTACTATTGAATATTCTGAATTTCATTGGTTAGCTGCTGGTTTAACTGCAGGTGATACTGTTGCTGCAAAAAAACAAGCTGTAATGGCAGCCATAGTCGTAACAATGACAAGAAACAACTTTGTGTATGAAAGAGACTTCTCTATTACTATGACATTAGTTGCTAATAATGACTCTATTATTTTTATAACTTCAGATAACTTCAGTAATGATAATGCACCTACTTTAATAAACCAAAGCCAAACAGTGATTGACAATACAATTGGTAGCGCTAACTATGATGTTGGTCATACTTTTAGCACTGGCGGTGGTGGTTTAGCACAATTAAATTCTCCTTGCACAGGAGGTAAAGCACGAGGAATCACTGGAGGACCTTCACCTGTTGGAGATCCATATGATATTGATTTCGTTGCGCATGAATTAGGACATCAATTTGGTGCTCCCCATACGTTCAATGGTAATCAAGGCAACTGTGAGGGAGGAAATAGATCAGCATCTAATGCTTATGAAGTAGGTAGTGGTACTACAATTATGGCTTATGCAGGTATCTGTGGCAGTGATAATGTACAAGGTAATAGTGATCCTTATTTCCATCAAAAGAGTTTGCAAATGATTTGGAACAATGTTACAGCAGGAAATAGTACATGTGCCAATCAAATAGCTACAGGAAATAATGCTCCTACAGCTGATGCCGGAAGTAATTATACTATTCCTGCATCTACGCCATATATGCTTACAGGGAGTTCAACAGATGCCGATGGAACTTCATCACATACATTCACTTGGGAACAATATGATTTAGGCCCTGCAGGATTACCTGCTGAGACAAACACCTCTGGTCCAATGGTAAGATCTTTCGAAGGAACAACTAATGCAACTAGATATATTCCTAGGTTACACGATTTAATGTTAAACGGAGGAGGTTCAACGACTTGGGAAAAACTTGCATCTGTTAATAGAGACCTTAACTTTAGACTAACGGTAAGAGATAATAATCCTAACGGAGGACGAACTGCTGTAAGTTCGATGACTGCGACTGTTAATAATGCAGCTGGACCTTTTGCTGTCACTTCACAAAGCACATTAACCTCATGGACTGTTGGCGACACAGAAACGATTACTTGGAATGTAGCAAATACAAATACTGGGGCAGTGAACACCCCAAATGTTGATATTTTATTATCTACAGATGGAGGATTAACCTTCCCAACAGTCTTAGCTTCAGCTGTGCCTAATGATGGTTCTCACGACATAACAGTTCCTAATATTCTTTCTGAAGATTGTATCGTAATGGTAAAAGGGAATGGCAATATCTTTTTTAACATAAACACAGCTAAACTTGCAATAGGGTATGTTTTTGAGGAGGTTTGCACCACTTATAGTTTTAATATTAACCAAACTATAACCCCCAATGCACAAACGTTTCAATTTTTTGACGAGAATGTGACAGCATCCGGAATTATAACAGATGTGAATGTAAAATATGATGTCTCAACATCTGATCCTTCTCAAATACACTTAGCAATTCTTAATCCATCAGATACACGTTCCTACCTTTATGCAGCAGGACCTTGCTCAGCAACAGATGGAAGCGCTAATATTCAAGTCACTTTTGATGATCAAGCTTCTGGTCCTATAGTCTGTGGTTCTAACCCATTAGTAGGAACAGTTACCCCAGCTAATATAACAGATCCAGAGCCTTTAAGTAACTTTAATGGAGAAGAGATGAATGGTCAATGGAGATTTATGGCTGCTAACATAGGCCCAAACAGCATGACTTTCAATAGCGTAGATTTAGAAATATGTACAATTAACGTATTAAATACAGTAGATTTTGATACTAAAAATAAGTTATCTATATATCCTAACCCTAATAATGGTGAGTTTACAATTAAACTTAATGATGCGTCCGCAAATATAAGTTTACAAGTCTTTGATATTAGAGGCCGTTCTATATTAAACAAAGCTTACAATACAACAGGTGATTTTAATCAAACGATTAATTTAGGAAATGTACAATCTGGAATGTACTTACTAAGTATACAAGAAGGATCAAAAACGATCACTAAAAAGATTATCGTGCAATAACAACACGCTTCTTTTTATACTATTAAAAACTCCGAACGTAGGTTCGGAGTTTTTTTATACCCAACTCATTAATACAATATAAGAGATACTCGCCTTTTTTTTATTATTTTGCTTTTTATATTATCCTTCATTAAATACGAACTTTCTTTATACTAAACGCAATTGTAATTATATGAATTTATCTTATTGGGAAATAAAAAGTTGGTTAACTAATGTAGATTACACTATAGTAGGTAGTGGGATTGTAGGATTAAATTGTGCCTTGCAATTAAAAGCTCAATTTCCAAAAGCTAAGATTCTAATTTTAGAAAAAGGGTTCTTACCTCAAGGTGCCAGTACAAAAAATGCAGGTTTTGCTTGTTTTGGGAGCTTGAGTGAAATTATAGATGACCTTAACACTCATAGTGAAACAGAAACTGTCGAACTCATTAACAAACGCATAAAAGGCTTACAATTATTAAGGCAGAATCTAGGAGATAGCGCTATTGACTATCAAGAGCTGGGTGGTTATGAATTGTTTTTAAAAAGCGATGATGCTTTTTATGAGTATTGCTGTTCACAAAAAGACACCGTAAACAATTTACTTAAGCCCCTTTTTAAAAACACTGTATTCAGTTTAAAAGCTAACAATCTTGGCTTTAAAAACATTAAACCTCAATATTGTTTCAATAGGTTTGAAGGACAAATAGACACTGGTAAAATGATGAGTGCATTACTATTAAAAGTCTATGCGCAAGGTATTAAGATTCTTAATAATATTACTGTTGAAGGCTTTTCTGAAACAAACAATACCGTTGCTATAAAAACAAATGCCTTTGAAATATCTACTTCAAAATTATTAATTGCAACAAATGGTTTTGCTTCAAAGTTAATAAATGAAGCCGTAAAACCAGCAAGAGCCCAAGTTCTAATAACAAAACCTATTAAAAACTTACCTATTAAAGGCACTTTTCATTTAGATAAAGGCTATTATTATTTTAGAAATATCGATAATAGAATACTATTGGGAGGAGGAAGAAATTTAGACTTAAAAGGAGAGGAGACCACTTCATTAGAACAAACTACTGTAATCCAAAAGGCATTAGAAACATTATTAAAAAACACCATTTTACCCAATACATCTTTTGAAATAGAACACCGTTGGAGCGGCATAATGGGTGTTGGCTCACAAAAAAAAACTATTGTAAAACAGCTCTCTAACAACGTGTTTTGCGGGGTACGCTTAGGAGGTATGGGAGTTGCTATTGGAAGCTTAATTGGAAAAGAATTGGCTGCATTAACACAATGAAAAAATTAATTCAATTTTTTGTTAAACTGTGCTTCTGGATTGTTACACTCTCTTTTGTTATCGTTTTAATTTTTAAATGGCTTCCAGTACCAATAACACCGCTAATGGTATTACAAAATAGCAAAAAACAAAAACACGATTGGGTACCAATTGAATCCATCTCTAGACATTTACAGCTGGCTGTTATTTGTAGTGAAGATCAAGCTTTTCTTAAACATAACGGCTTTGATTTAAAAGCTATAGAAAAGGCATACCAACACAACAAAAAAGGAAAACGTATTAAAGGCGGCAGTACAATTAGCCAGCAAACAGCTAAAAATGTTTTTTTGTGGCCCGATCGCAGTTGGTTGCGTAAAGGACTAGAAACCTATTTCACGTTCCTTATTGAATTAACCTGGTCTAAAAAACGGATTTTAGAAGTCTACCTCAACAGCATTGAAATGGGAAATGATATCTTTGGAGCTGAAGCTGCTGCTCAATATTGGTTTAAAAAATCGGCCTCCAAATTATCCAAACAAGAAGCAGCTGCAATTGCGGCCATTTTACCAAGACCGAGATATTACAAGGCCAAACCTGCTACAAATTATATTCAAAGCAGAAAACAATGGATAACGACTCAAATGCAGTATTTTGGAGCATTAAAATTTAAAAAGAAGAAATGGAAATAACGATATTAAAAGAGCGCCTGTACCAAGAGTGTTTAACTTTTTTAGAGCTGCGTTTAAAAACGATTCAAAAAACAATGACCGAGATACAAGAATCCTTATTATCTGAAACCAAAAGTAGTGCTGGGGACAAACATGAAACTGGTCGCGCAATGTTACAGTTGGAACGTGAAAAAGCAGGAAATCAATTGGCAGAAATTCAAAAAACAGGAGCCTTATTATCTAAAA
The DNA here is from genome assembly GCF_057219185.1 of Lacinutrix sp. YIN62. NCBI lineage: Bacteria > Pseudomonadati > Bacteroidota > Flavobacteriia > Flavobacteriales > Flavobacteriaceae > Lacinutrix > Lacinutrix sp. YIN62. The sequence continues at coordinate 190,201 of NZ_JBXVVH010000004.1, read as the reverse complement.
TAGATCGTTTAAAAACTGGGGCAACAATTGGACTTGGGAGTTTAATTTATACAACGAAAGCTAATTATTATATTTCTATTAGCGCAGGTATTTTAACTGTTGGAACCGATTCTTTCTACGCCATTTCTGCAAATACGCCTATTGGTAAATTATTATTATCTAAAACTATTGGAGACCTAGTAATATTTAGGGATCAAGAATTTGTAATAAAATCTGTGTTTTAATTAATCTTCCGTTTTTGAAACCACAAATCTTCAAAACTAAAATTTAATGTTAGCATATGTAAATGTTCTTTAATTAAACCATTTAAAACTTGCCCTACTTGTCCATATGAGTATCCTAAATTTATCTTAGAATGCCTCCTCCCCACAGGTAAACCTAATCCTAGGTTGATATTATAATTAGTAATTCGATCTGTATCGATAGCTAAATTACCATTATTCATATTAAATCCAACCCTATAATTTACCCTATCCCAGTATTTTACACTATTAATTTTCGGTACAAACTCTGCCCCAACTCCTATAAAATCTTGATCAACATAGTCTCCTATTAAATCACTTTGATTGGTTGCATCCCAAAAGCTCCTTTTATAATCGATATTAAAAAACAGCTTTTCATTTAACTTTGTTTGTATTCCAAAACCAAGCTCTAAAGGCAACTTAAAAGCATCTATAGCATTTTCTTCTTCTACAGGCTCAATTCCACCTATAACAGTTCTTGTTTGTTCTCCATCTAATTTTACGGGAAAATCAATAACACTACCAATGGAAATCTTACTACTTACAACGTATTGCACCCCTAACCCCAGTCGAAAGCCTTTATAAAAATTTTCTTCAGAAATAATTAAAGTACTATTTCCTATAACATCCATTTCTTCTTCTTCTATTTTCCCAAACAAATACCCGCCTTTTAATCCCAAACGAAGTTTGTCATTAACGGAATACCCATAATTAAACTGTATCGTATTTAAGCCCCCTGAACCCGAAATATTAGCAAGAAAAGTATCTGTAGAACCATCAATAGGCTGCTCTAATCCATACACATTATACCCGACATTAGTATACGGGATTAGCGTTATTCCTAATCCAGATTTTTCTGATATAGCCAAAGCGATGCCTATATTTGAAAAGTTTCCACTAAACAAAACCTCTTCTTGACCATCTTCATAAAGCGTTTCACGCTGTAGCTTAAAACCTATATCCCATAAAAGACTTCCTTTGGGAATGGTTCCTAGCGAAGCAGGATTTAAATTATTTATAGAATATAATGAAGGCATAGCATAACCTGTTCCTCCTAAGGTATTTGTTTTCCCTGTGTTTAAATTATTCGTTAACCCTAAACCATAAAGAGAATATGGTGATGATGATAGACTATTTGATTGTGAAAAAGCTATTTGACAAAGAATTAAACCACAAATAACATATAGGTTTTTCCAAAATTTATTGCTCATATGTTGCGTATGTTAATTCTAATTTCATTTGCATATCATTGGGAGCGAGATTCCCGTTAAAAATATATCTATCTAAAGAATTATTAAAATTTCTGGGGTAAATAACCAAAAAATACTCCTCATAGGTTTCAAGTTGTTTTAACTCTATAAAACTTTTTAAATTCATAACATACTCATCTGTCTCAAATTCTGGGTTATCATTTTCTACACTACTTATAACAGGAGATTCATTATAAGTTAAGTTTCGCAAAACATTAGATTTATGATCCATGATATAAACCCACAAAGAATCGCTTGTATGTAACTCATCTGAGTAAGTGTTCTTTTTTAAAGAAAATTTCAGATTAGCATCAATAACAACACCATCAGGAGAAATATCGTTTAATGATTTTATATGAGGAATATCTAATCGCGTAGCTATTCCGATTCCAGACTGAATAAAAGAACTATTCCCTGTGTCTAAACTTTGAATTAATGTTTCTTGATCTACAATATTCTCAAAATATGTTCCTGTTTTATCACTATTTATTTGATTAAAAGAATGTAACTCATTCATATTAAAAACTATCGTTCTCTCTAATTGTTCGTTATCATTATCATCTATCGTATAATATAGTTTCATCGAACTAGCGGTAGAGAACCCTAAAATAGAGGTGTTTAGATTAGCGTCTGCTTCAACTAACAGGCCTTTATATTCGTCTAAGAATTCTGTACTATTATTAATTTCATTATCCTTTAATTTATTAAAAAGCGTTAACCCAAAATCATCATTCATTTTTATCTCCAGGGAATCCCCTTTTATAGGCTCTGCTAAAAAATCTATAATAGCAATAGGGGTTTCATCATAATTAAAATGCATACTATTATAATAATTACCTTCATCGGGCTCAATATCTTCTAAAACTTGATGAATCTTAAACCTCTGGTTGGATATTGTATCGTTATAAAAGTATTTATCGTACTTAAGTTCTAAAACAATAGAATCATAAATGGCGTCTTCATGGATATCGTAAACAAGATTCGTTAGCTGAATAAAGCTTTTACTAGATGTTTTCCCAAAAACAGGATCATTATAAGCCCCTACCAAAAGTCTATTTGCATTTGATACTATCAAGGAATCAAACTTAATACTTGAAGTCTCTACCGTTAAAGTATCGATAAAATAAACGCGCGTATCACTCTCTACAAAATCTTCACCCACTTGAGATGTTCCTCCAATATTATCTTCATAACAAGAAAAACAACTTCCTATAATTAAAAGTAAAACGATATATCTCATTCTTTTTTTTAACGAATCTATAGGAGTTCATACAAACACAAAAAAAAAGTATACCAAATCCGGTATTTAAAAGTCTAACAATCAATAACTATCTACAAATCACACATTCCTTTTTATCTAAAAAAATGTATGATTGGTATAGAAATACAATGAGTATGTCTATTACATTTTTAAATAGACGGTTACTACAATATGTTTGTTTAGACATTTATTTCTGTATTCAAACAAGAAGGCTTAAGAAAGCTATTACTTAAACATATAAGTTTCTTTTCTACAGAATATTAATTAAAATAATTTTAAAACAACGATGATAAACAATAAAAAAATCATACTAGGGTTAATTTGCTTTACATTACTCCTTACAAACTGTTCTACTGATAATGATGACAAAAGAGGAAACTGGAAGGAGCGTTCGATTTTTGATGGGATTCCTAGGAGTAATGCGGCTGGTTTTACTATAGGAAGTAAAGGCTACATGGGAACAGGTTATGATGGTGATGATTATCTTGATGACTTTTGGGAATATGATATGGATGGAAACTATTGGTCTCAAAAAGCCAGTTTTCCAGGTATACCAAGAAGCGCAGCTTTAGGTTTCACCTTAAGCAATAAAGGATATATTGGTATTGGATATGATGGTGATTTAGAATTAAGTGATTTCTGGGAATATGACCCCAATACTAATGTCTGGTTACAAAAAGCGGATTTTGGAGGCGGAGTACGTAGAGGTGCTGTAGGTTTTAGCATTAATGGTTATGGATATATTGGCACTGGGTATGATGGCGACAATGATAGAAAAGATTTTTGGAAATATGATGCCACAACAGATGTATGGACTGAAATTGTAGGTTTTGCAGGTAACAAACGTAGAGATGCGACTACATTTACTTTAAACAACAAGGTCTATTTAGGAACAGGTGTAAGTAATGGTATATATCTAGATGACTTTTGGACATTTAACCCACAAACTGAAAGCTGGACAAGGAATAACGATTTGGATGAAGAGGATGATTACAGAGTAGCACGTTCCAATGCTGTTGGTTTTTCCATAAACGGATTAGGTTATATAGTCGCTGGTTACAATAATGGAGCCTTAAATTCTGTATGGGAATATAATCCAGGTATCGATACATGGGAAGAACTTTCTGGAATAGAAGCTTCTGCACGTCAAGACCCTATAAGCTTTTCTGATGATCACAGAGGGTTTGTTTTATTGGGTAGAACTGGTAACCTATACCTTGATGACAACTATGCCTTTTTTCCATTAGAAGAATTTGATGAAGAGGATTAATAATTGGTAGACACCCTAATAATCAAGCTAATGTATTGTACCGTATTAGTAAGATTATTAGGGTATTTTAAAAAAAATCTGAAATGAAAAAAACAACAATCCGCATAAGTTTTAGTATCTTAGTTATTCTAGGTCTGTTTTTATTTTTTAAATCCGAACCATTAATAACGACTACTGTTTTTAAAATTGAAGATGGTTACGGCTATACCATTTTAGCAAAAGATAAAATAATAATTAAGCAAGAAGTCATTCCAGTAATACAAGATCAAAAACCCTTTTGTTCTATAGCTGATGCCAAAAGGACAGCAGCACTTGTAAAAAATAAAATTATAAATAGAGAAAAACCAGCATTAACCTTAGAAGAACTTAAACATTTAAAAATACATATTGATTGTGTAAATTTGTTATAGTAGACCTAAAAAAATAATAGTATGCTCGAAGCTATTGAAAAATATAAAAAAGGAAGTATTCATTTTTTAATATGGTCTTCTATTATATCTATTATGTTACTTCCTGTTTATGAAGCAAGAGGAGAGATTCCTTCGAGATTTCTTTGGCTAATCTCAATAAACATTATACTATTCTATGTAAACTATTTATATCTTGTCCCACGCTTTTTATTAAAAAAAAACACCACGTTATATCTTGTCTCAATCACAATTATTATAATTGGTCCAATCTATTTAGCAACCTTCTTTTTTCCTGTTGATTCTTCTAAACTACTGTTTAAACAATTTCAGAACCTAAAAGGCATTCGATATGGACTTCCTTTGCTGTTTAATGCCATTTTTATAATTGTAGGCACCGTAATTAGAGTGTATGAAGAATGGAATATTAACGAAAGAAGAAAAAAAGAAATAGAATCACAAAACAATTCAGCAGAACTTCAAATTTTAAGAAATCAATTAAATCCACATTTTTTCTTTAACTCTTTAAATAGCATTTATTCTTTAGTTAGAAAAAAATCTGATAATGCGCCTGAGGCCGTAATAACATTATCTGAAATGATGCGGTATATGCTGTATAAATCAAATGACCAGTTTGTCCCACTTGAACAAGAGTTAGACTATATTCAAAACTACATAAAACTACAACGGTTACGTATTGCAAATAATGAAGACATAAAAATAAATATTACTGGGCACATTACATTTCAAAAAATAAGACCATTATTATTTATTTCTTTAATAGAAAACGCCTTTAAATATGCAACTGATTTTAAGGGAAGAACAGAAATCAAAATAGAGATTACTATCAACGAGGAAACACTTAAATTTAATTGCAAAAATTTAATTGGAAACAGAACTAAAAACAAAGAGAATTCTGGTATTGGAATACAAAACACAAAAGAACGTTTAGAATTATTATACCCTCAAAAGCATTTCTTACTTTTAGAAGAAAAGAATAACCAATTTATCGTAAACCTCTCATTAAAACTAGATTAAATGAAATGTATAATCATAGATGATGAACCACTAGCTATAGATATTATAGAATCTTATGTTAATCAAATAGGAAGTATTGAGATTGTTGCGACTTGCAGTAATCCATTAGAAGCAATAACGCTTCTTAATAAACACCAAGTTGATTTAGTTTTTCTAGACATAGAAATGCCTAATCTTACTGGAATTGATTTAGTAAAGACTATTGAAAACATTCCGCAATTCATTTTTACAACAGCATATCCTCAATATGCTCTAGATGGTTTTAATTTAAATGCTACCGATTATTTAATAAAACCGATCCCGTTCCATCGGTTTTTAAAAGCTGTTTCTAGAGCAAAAGAAAAATATGAATTAAAAAAAACTAATAATATAAATCCGTTACCTACAAATACAACACACAGGGCGACTAATAAGGATTATATTTTTGTAAAATCTGAATATGAGAACATTAAAATAGATATTAACAACATAAAATACCTCCAAGGACTTAAAGATTATATAAAAATATACACTCTAGATAACAATAAATCGATATTAACACTTTCTAGTTTTAAAGATATTTTAGAGAAATTACCACAACATTTTTTAAGAGTTCATAAATCTTTCATTGTAAATATTACTCATATAAAAGCACTTCAAAAAACAAAAATTGTTATAGATGATGTCCGTATACCTATAGGAGAAACCTATAAAGAAAACGTTTTGAAGTGCTTAGGGATATAGAGCTGTTTTAAGTTGACACTATCCAAAAAATAGTGTCGTTATTTCTAATTTTAAAAAAAACGTGACAGTTTATCACTACTTATAAAAGCATTCTCTCATCATTTTTAGTTGATTATTTATCGTTTCTACATTGGGTCTTTCTGGTAAATTAGATGCATCATATATAACTTCTAATTCAGTTTTTATACGATCTGCTTTACTTATCAAATCATCATATTCAAATGCTGCATTTTTTATAGACAACAAAAATTCTCGATCATAGCGTCTAACGTTAATATCCTTTTTTAAACCAATTTCTCTAGCCATATGAAGCAATCTAAACGTATGCATCATATTCTTAGCATCATAGTTTTTACAATGCGAAATACTACTCTTGTATCGTGCTTCGTTTCTTTTATTTACCCAATTCCAATATTCCTTGTGCTTTTTACAATAGCTAGAATAAGCATCTACATTAAAATGTAACATCGCTAATGGTTTTTCCTTTTTTGGGACAGAGCTTAAACAAACTTCATTCGCATTTTCTCTTGACACACCATTATATGGGATAGTATTACTATAAAACAGGTTGTAACAATCTCTCATATGTGGTATTTTAGCTAAACCACAATTCGAAACATTCAACTTATTTTTGACTAAAAAACAGTTCAGTGATATTGTTTTTTCTTCAAATCTTACGTAACAAAAATCTTCAACTACTTTCCGTTTGAGTTCTACAGGGTTTACAATTTTCTTATTTAACCCTCTTGCTTTTTTAATTTGTGTAAACGCATAATTAGCAAATGTATTTTTACATAATTTAGAAAGAAAAGTGCTTTTATCTAAATTATCATATATCGGGTTTTTATATAAAATACATTCATCAGGAACATTCAACAACTCTAAAACATTAGGATTATTCTTTGCCAACAACTCTATAAACTTCCGTAATTCATAGTAAACTATATCATTGGTTTTATTATTCACCTGCCCTACATAGCTCAAACTATAAAATTGCGCCTTAGGTAATATAAAGACTCCTCTAATATCTGTATCGGAAGCTGCTGTATCCAAACCATAAGCCCTACTTCCCGCAATACATTCAAAAATAATATTTCCAGATTTCCTAAGTTCTTCTAGTGTCATTTTAAAGTTTTTATAAAAAGCGCATTGAATGGCTCTGTTTTTCTGCTTATACTAGGTAATAGCCTCGCCTTTTTGTCATTATCTTTAATAAGTTCTTTTAAATACTGATAAAGCACTTCATTCTTTTCAGTATAAAAATCTTCATTGTGCTTCCTTTTCAACACAACCATTTCTTCTATTTTCTTGCGAGTACGATCGTTTACAATAGTTAGTACTTCTGAAAAAAAAACAGGAGGAATCGTCTTATTCTTAATAATCCAATGGGCCGACAAAGCAGTTCTCATTGCGTATAAAAAGCTTTTTAACTTTACATCTTCCTTTGTTATCTTATTCAAAAAATTCTTACTCATACTATGGTAGTGATAGAAACCTGCTATGGGATTAAAATTCTTGCTCGCCAACATTTGCATTTCCTTTAAAAATACAGCATCTACTTTATAGATCATAGGAGAGAACAGCCACTCTAACAAAGAGGTGTTAGATTTGGCCATTAATTTCAATGACTTTCTTAAATCCCATCCTGAACCATCCAAATAATCACCTGTTAAAAACTCTATCGTATCCTTTTTACCCCATAGGTTTAAATACCAATCTTTAGAATGTTTATATATAAATCTAATATCGTAATCTGAATTTGGAGAAGCAAAACCCCAAGCTCTACTTCCAGATTCACAAGCAAATAATATTTCGATGTTCTTTTCTTTCTCTAACTCTAAAAGTTTTTCTAATATTTTAGTTTTCATGACTTTAATGAAGTTTTAACACTTAAAATAATTTCTTCCTTACTTAAGCCTTCCATTTGTTTTTCATAACAATCTTCCAAAACCTGCTTAAATGCTTTAGAAGGTGCTAAACCTAATGTAATTAAATCTCTACCTAAGACTAAAGGTTTAATTCTTGTTTCTCCAAAATCCTTAAATAATTTGAAGCATTTTTCTGATACTTTGTGCTCATCCAATACAACATCTCTTCCCGTTCTTCCTGCTGAATCAGCTTTACTTTGCCACCCTAGAATATCTAGCCTACATTTATTATGCAATCGTTTCCAAGCTGTTTCCTTTGCTTGAGAATGATATAACTGTGCTGGACGCATATGCAATTCTACAATGGTAGTTACTCTATATATTAACATCTTATCATTCGTCATTCGTCTTAAAAAACGTTCTGCAATACTTGCGCCTACAATATCGTGTCCATATGACTTTAAATCAGGTGTTGTAGTAGCTGGCTTTCCTACATCGTGTAACAATGCTCCCAACATGTACGCCAATCTCCAACCCTCTGGAATTAAATGCCTCAATTGAGCTGCATTATCTAGGACCATTCCTGTATGAACCCAAACATCTCCTTCCGGGTGCCATATAGAATTTTGTGGGCAATCTATTAAATCACTTAATTCTGGAAAATGAATTAACCATCCTGATTCTTTCAAAAACTCCAGCCCTACAGATGGTTTTTCTGCTTTCAACAGGAGTTTTTCCCATTCTACAAAAACACGTTCTTTTGATAATTCTGAAAATGTATTTATCATAGATTGACATAATTTCATAGTAGCTTTAGCAACTTTCTTTCCTTTCCTAGGTAATAGTTGCATGATTCTTAATACTCGCAATGGATCCTCTATAAAGGTTTCTTTTGCTGTGGCTCTAATAATTCCTTTTTCTAAATCTTTTAACCCATCAAACGGATCTTCTATCTCTCCATTATGCAAGTTTTGATACATACTATTAATCGTTAGGTCTCGACGCTCACCCGCTTCCCTATATGTCATCTTTTCATTTAACAAAACATCAAACCCTTTATGTCCTTTACCTATTTTGTTTTCTTTTCTAGGTATAGATATATCTATTTCTATATTATTAATTGTTGTTTTTATTATTCCAAACGATTTTCCTACTAAATTATATGGCTAGTCTAATAGATCAATTAAAACAACCAATTCTGCATAGGACAAACCATAGACTTCGATATCCACATCCTTTATAGGTAACCCTTGAATTCTATCTATAACAGCTCCTCTAATTAACATTGCTATTCCCCCTTGCTTCTTTATCATTTCAAGAAGCGTTTGAAATATTTTTTCTTTAAAGATTTCTGTTGCTATGCCTTCCATTTGTTTTTATTATTTATCAATCTCTTTTTAATTGAACGAATTAAATGTTTTTTCATTTTCATCCTTCCTTTCTCTGAACGGATTGCTCATTAAACACCAGTGCAAGATCTTTCCTTTAAATATTTTTGAACAACATCATATTTGAAAATACTATATAAGTTTCCAATTACTTTTATTAATCTGACAGTCATTTCTTATTTAGATTATTAAGCAATGAAAAAAAAGCTTCAAGATTATTATTCCTTTTATAATACTTAAATGAGTTGTAGTGCGCTTTAGAGATTACATTTTCATCTTGGATTTTAACTAAGTATTGTATTAAAAGGTTTTGCTTTCCTTGACTATTTACTTTTATCAATTGCCCTTTTAATAATACCAAAAATCAATAATGGAATTTCCACAAATACTATTGAAAATAGAATTATGGGAATTGCTATAGTTATTATAAAGACCTCCAAAAATGCTTAAAGATTTTTCCTTCATTTTATTTGCTCTTCATTTTATCTTGTCTTCGCTTTTTTCTCCAAGGTGCATTTTTTTGCCAATCGCCAGCCATAATACAACCATAGGGCATTACCTCATCGATAACTTCACCCAAACCAAACTCTTCCATCTGGTTTCTAACGGTTTCTGCGTTCTTGTATGCGCTTGGCAACTCGGTAATGTCAATTTCCTTAGAGAAAAATCGAATATCTAACCCTTTAGTTTCCTCATTAAAAATATCTGTAATTGTTCCTGTCTTACTTTTTCTATGCTGTGTTCTACTCACATTTCTACCAGCGCCGTGTGGCGCAAACCCTAAATTATTTTTGGTGGTTTTTCCTTCTACAATTAATACTGGTTCCGACATATTCAACGGGATTAATCTTGGTCCAGTGATGTCTGGCATAAACCTAGCATCCAATGGTGTTGCACCTTTGGCGTGATAGAACAAATCGCCATCTTTAAACACAAAATTATGTTCGTTCCAGTATCGATCTTCAATAGTCAACTCTAAAGCTTCTGCTACTGAATCATGAATGACTTTATGGTTTACTTTTGTCCAATCCCTCATGGTTTGCAATGCTTCCCAATAGGCTTTTCCTTCTTCTGTTTCAAACGGAATCCATGCGTTTTGTTTTAAGGTTTCTGGTGACAGCTCTTTTCTGAATCTTTCGGCCACTTTCATTCCTTTTGTATACAACCTGGCTCCTGGACCTCTAGATCCATGATGTGTTACCAACATTGTATTTCCCGTTTTTTTTGATGTTCCCACAAACAAAAAGTGATTGCCATCACCTTGTGTTCCTAAATGCGCTCTCGCTGCTTGAATCATATTTCCATCGTTTAAAAAACAATTAGCTTTAAAGGCTTCTAATAGTTCTTTTGGAAATCTAAATTGTGTATTCCTATCTCTTCCGCCTGGCCCAAAATGTGTGCTCTTATGTGCGGCATCTAAAACGGATTTTGGATCTGCTTTACCAAAATCGCTTAACATGACCGAACAACAAATATCGGCACTATGCATTCCTGGATGGATTGCATTTTTTGCAACTACAACTCCACCTACAGGAATGGTTCCGCTTGGTCCTGCTGGACAGGCGTCTGGCATAATTGCTCCATCTACGAGTGTTGGCGTTTTCATTAATGTTTCCATGGAGTTAACCACTTTAGACACATTATCTTCTTCCAACTCGTTTTCTGCTTTAATGTTTATTGAAAATGCCACAGTTTCTGTATGTAAATCGACTGGATCTGGCGATTTAAATTGCTCTAAATAATTAAGCATTGCTTCCCCTTCCAATGTATTTGTATTTATATACTCGATGGCATCTTTCATCCATTTTCCTTGTCTAAATCCTAATGCGATTAATTCGTTTCCTGTTATTTTATTTACGTTTTCCATTTTTATTTTATTAAGCCCCACCAGCTTCCATTGTCTGGCGGAGCACTATTTAAAGCCTAATTAGAAAGGCTTCTGTATGATTACAATGCAAATATTTCAAAGCGTTGCGCAATCTTTTTGCGTAGTATTATTTATTTGTAATTTATTTTCCTCATAAGTAAACTTGTTTGAGGCCGTAGTGTTCTTTTAAACATTAAAGTTTCTTTGAATAAAACACAGTTTGTTGTTAATCCCGCGTAAGCGATTGCAGCGGTATCCTTTTGCTTTTTCTGCAAAAGATATAGCGGAAAGCGCGACCCAAACCTTTTTCGGTTTGGGTTACGCCATAAGCTTACTTATTCACAGAGAATATATCTTTTAATTGTTCTATGATGTTACCATTACCAGAGACTGTAATTTCACCAATCTTATCGGCGATTTTCTCTACATATTCCATTTCTTTCAACTTAAACAGCATCGTATTATCTTCCATTAGTTTTGCGGTATTCAGTAAACTTCTTGTCGATGCTGTTTCTTCTCTTCTCATAATAACATTTGCTTGTGCTTTCTTATGCGCAATCAATACTTGATTCATGATGGCTTTCATATCTCCTGGTAAAATCACATCTCTTATCCCGCAATGCAAAACAACAACGCCTAATGTGGCTACTTGTGTTTTAACCGCGTTAAATACAGCTTGAGTTATTGTTTCTTTTTGCTCCAACATTTCATCTAGCGTATAAGTCCCAACAAATGCACGCAATGCCAATTGCAATGTGATGTACAATTGTTTTTCATAATCTTTGTTATGCATTAAAGCCGTTTCAATATCCACAACTTTATATTGTGCATTGAAATTGATTCTCACTGTTGCCTTATCTTTTGTTAACAATTCTTGACCAGAAATTTCTATTTGTAATTGACGTAAATCGGCTTTTGCAATTTTAAGGGTTTGCTCGTTTCTCCAAAAATGGTAGCTTCCTTGCTCTAAAATTTTAACATTCTTCTCGTTTACAATCATGACTGCTTTTTCGTAGGCGGATACTTCGAATACTCGAATATATTTGCTTAGTTCTGGCTTGCTATACAATGCTTTGTCGATTGGTTCTGTTATTTCAATCTTATTTAAATCGGCAGTTACAAATTTGTAATCGATCAAAGTATTCCAATATGCATGACGACCTGCTGTTAATACTGTTTTAAAGTTATTGTTTTCGTACACCAAAGCTATTTCATGATCCCTAACTTCTATTATGGTTAACATATTGGCTAAAGCCTCATCTTTAAGTAAGATTTCCAATGCTTTGGGTGCGTTAAACGGTGTAGACAAGCTATAAGTTAGAACACTCTCATTAAACCCCAACCAATATTTACCTTCTGTAATTACCTTTTGGTAATCACCATTTTTAAACACTAAGCCTACAGTACCCGCATAAATTCTTACTCTTTTCATTTTTCTACTTTTTATTCTGAATGCCTTCAGAATTATTAAACATTTATAATAAATTCCTTTTTTAGGAATCCCTATTCTTTTTTAAACAATGTGAAAGAAAAACGATCTTTCTTACTACGGAAACACATCGTTATTTTAGGTACGACCTTAAGTTTATGCTGAAACGTTTACCTATAGATCCATATAAAACATCATAGCCTAATTGGTAATTATTGCAACAAAAAGTTAAACCGTTACTTTAAAATACACTTTGTATTTCAAGGTATTTTCGGGATTGTTGCCTTGAAACATTTCTGTCTTACAACCCGCTTAACTTCACATTGTTTTGCCGTTTTAAGTGCGACTCACGTTGTGGTCCGTTTTACAAGATGACCAGCTTTTTCAAGGATGGATTTTGAGTCCATTTCAATGCAACATTTTCAGTGTTGTGTCTTAGACCGCTCGACCACAAAACCGTTACGTTTTGGCAGGATTCGAACCTGCGATTGAAAACCTACTGCTTTACCAGACTTAGCTACTTCAAATTAACGAAGGCAGGATTCGAACCTGCGTACATAGATGGAGACTGTTTTTTGGATACACAATCGAAACCTTCAAGTCAAGTTGAACATAAATCCTTAATACTAAACAGTAAAGGCTCATGCAATGGTGTTATATCGAAACACTTAACAAGACTCGCTTGATGTGAAAGTAGTAGGACTCGAACCTACTCGCTAATTAAAGACCAGATTTTAACTCAATACATTCTACTTTAATAAAGTAGGATTCGTTGAATTTGAAAACGCATTTCAGCCTGACGAGCCAACCAATTACTCAATACTTCCATTTTAATTATTTAATCTAAGAATCAGTATTTTCAACCGTAATCTTCTCCGTTATTTTAATTATTGTCGTTTTAATGCTTTCTAATAGAAATACAAACGCACCTCTTTTAGCATAATACCCAAAAATTAAACTGCCAACATTATTAAAGGAACTCTCCTTTATCGCTTCAATTAAGTTTTCTAAATTGATTACAGTTATTTTAAAATTATAGTTTTCTTTAACTTCAGTAAATGCTTCAGTAGAAAAATCGAAAGCATCAATCCCACAACATTCAACCAAGCAATGTTGCTCTAATGCTTTCCAAAGTTTTTCATCTTTCATTAAAAAGGCGTCTGCATTGAACCTATCTCTATTTTTCATTTTTTCTCTTTATTAAGCCCCACCAGCTTCCATTATCTGGCGGAGCACTACTTTTGAAGCTTAATTAGTAAAACTTCTTTATGATTACTTTGCAAATATTCCATACTGTTGCGCAATCTTTTTACGCAGTTGTATTTTATTTTACTTCTTTTTATTTCTATGCTTCTTTTTCTTAGAACCTCTTTTCCTTTTACTTGGTTTTAGTTTCGTTTTTATGCGACTAATTTCATCATTAATATAATTTATGAATGAATCATTAAACCCAAATATTATTGCTGTTTTTAAAGCCTTAATAGCTTTTTTATAGTCTTGCTTAATTTCGAAGAGCTGCCCTTGTTTATCCCAAATAGAGCCTTGATCTATACCTTTAACCGTCAACGCAAAATCGATTAGTTTTTGAGCTTCGTTAAAATCGCCATTCCACAATAACACTTGAATATACTTAGTATACACTTTATGAAAATCCATTTTACTTGCCAACGCTTCTGCGTAATATGCTTTGGCTTGCTCATAATCACCTAACTGCTCTGCTTGTATTCTTCCCATTAGATATAAAGCATAGGTATTCTTAGATTCGTAAGACAAAGCATAGTTTAAATTTTCTACAGCTTCTTCTAACTCGTATGGATAAGCATCTATAGCTTTAAGCACATAACTATTTAACAAATTTGTTTCCATCGTTTTAGCTATTTAATTCGTTTCGCAAGTCATTTTTTAATGCATTGCGTTGCTTTTTATACGTTTTTACAATTGTATTCTTTTTAAAACTCGCCCCTTTAAAAACTTGTACTGGATTACCTCTTTCTAATTTTAAATGATTTTCCCATTGGTTTTTTACGCTCACCTTTAATGCTTTCAATTGTAATGTACTTACTTTTTCTTGCAAGCGTATTTTTGCTATTTTCTTGTTTTGATGTTGTGAACGGCTATCCATAACCAACACTTGTATTTTGGTTGGTTTATGAATAGCCCTAATAGCGGAACTCACTTTATTTACATGTTGTCCTCCTGGTCCTGAACTACGTGTAGCTTGATATGAAATCTCTTTTTCTTCAATTTGTAATTGCTGAAGTTTTTCAATTTCATATAAGCCTACAAACCAATTTTTACGCTTGTGCTGCGGTCTAAAACCCGAGGCTCCTACCCACTGTATTGTACCTATCCATTGTTTTAAAAATACGTCTAGATTTTCTCCTTCCAATTGAATAGTCACTGATTGCAACGTACCATTCTCAATTCCTTTTTCTCTTTGTAATATTTTATATTCGATACCATTGCTCTTCACAGCTTCTAAAAATTGTTTTAGAACTTGCGCAACAACCCAACAACATTCTGCTGGCCCTTGCCCTGAGGTTATTTGTATTATTTTAGTTTTCATTTTTGTTCTTAAATTTTTAAATGAATCTCTCCATTCTTAGGATTTAGTACCATTTGTTGTACTGTGATATCCATTTTCACTTTACTATCTGACAATACATCAAAATAATCTTGTATAATCTTTGGTTTATTTTCATCCAACAACTCCTTGACTCTAACATGCCTTCCAAATGCTGTTAGTTGCAAAGTGTCTTGTGTTAATTTATTCTCTGTTAACGACAAATACTCATTGGTTACAATTAAACTATCATCTAAAGGTTTACGAATTGAAAATGTCGTTGGTGTTCTTTCTATTACTATATTTTCACCCTCATTAACACCTACAACCATTAATAGGCAATCGGATGCAATTGTTGTTTCCGATAGTATTTTGACAGCTTCAGTAAACGTCTTTGCTTTCTCCAAGACATCTCTAATTAAAAATGTAATGGGAATTGCAAATTGTGGCGATTCGTTACTCAAAACAGCATTCAATGTAATGGAGAACACGCCTTGTTTGACTCCAGAAAGCGCACCAACGAATCCTGGCCAACCTACAAGAGAATATATCTTTTTTTCATTTTGTTCGAAATCGAATATCTTAGTGTATTTCCCTAAAATGTTATTTTCGGTCCACCAATCTAAATTCCTAGCATGTAACTTTTCTTTTTGATTCGTAACACAAAATGCTGTGCATCCAAACACAAATTTCAAAACGTCGTAATACAAGTTTGTTATTAGTATTTGGTTTTCAGTAAAATTGCAAAACTTCTCTATAGATGTAATTTCGTCTCTATAGCTTTTTGATATAAAATTAATTTTATACAGTTCTATATAGTCCTCGAAAATTCCTGCTCCACTTAAATCTTCCAAATAATGTTTAAAAAGACCATTTATTTCTTCTGCATATTGCCTTAGACCTTTCCATCGCTCTGAAGATCTTAAGTCCAAATTTATTTTTATGCGTTCCATTTTAATATTTCTCTTATTTAAAAGTGTGACCATTATGTTAAAACGGATGCTCTAAGAGTTACCAGAGAGCCATACTATCCGTTCTAAAAAAGAGGAACACCCTTTATATTATTTATTATTTTCTATACTTACTCTAAAGGGTTTTTAGACAGTAATGCATTCCCTACTGGGTTTTCGCCTTTTTCAACCAATTGCAATGCTGCTTTTACTGCCCAACATTTATCACTTGAATGAATACTGGAATAATAACTTAACAAGGTTTTTGGCTCGACTACTTTCCAACCATTAACTTCTATTGTTTCAATAGTCTTAGATTCAAAAAAATCTATGGTTACTCTTACTTGTTTCCCTGTTTCTAGCCAATCTTTTTTCTCGTAACGTCTAAAATTCTCATTGCTAGGTATATGATCGTATCTTGTCCATGCTTTTTCAAATCCTTCGTTTGCTAGTATCACCATGACTTCTCCCACCTCTTTTGGATGCACAAAAATATCGATGTCCTTATGGTCATGTGCATGTTTGTATTCTGTATGATCTTCTGGCGACATAAAGTGCCAAGCCCAACCTCCAGAAATAATAACCCATGCTTTTAATTTATTCAATATGTCCAACCCTTGTTCTATTCTATAGTTTGGCCATTGTTCTCCGTATCTTTTTATGTTATGATTTGCTCCCATAATTCATTTGTTTTTTAAGAAAAATTTAGCCCTTTTTCTATCTATCCATTCTTACAATCTTAGGAGTGAATTTCCCAACGACTTCTACCAATTCTAATTGGTTTCGCATGACTTTTTCAATATTTTTATAGGCCATTGGCGCTTCGTCAATACCGCCTCCAATTAAAGAGACTTTGTGCTTTTGTAATTCTTTTTTAACGGCACTTTGCGTTAATGTCATTTTACATTGTCGTCTGGATAATAATCTGCCCGCACCGTGAGATGCCGATTGTAAACTATCTTTATTACCTAATCCTCGTACTATAAATCCTGGCGCTGTCATAGAGCCTGGAATAACACCTAACTCTCCTTTTTTAGCTGGTGTTGCTCCTTTTCTGTGCACTATGCATTCTTCGCCATTCACATCTTGTTTCCAAGCAAAATTGTGATGATTAGCTATTTTAGCTATTGGTCTTTCTCCCAATAGTTTTGCAATTCGTTTATGAATATTATCATGGCAAGCTTGCGCATAATCTCCTGCTAAATTCATAGCCAACCAATATTCTTGTCCGTCATGCGTGTTTAAATCCAACCAAGCCAAATGCTGTACATGCTTTGGTAACGGACATTGTTTTGTTGCCAAATACGTATAGTGTTTTGCTATGTTGGCTCCCAACCCACGGGATCCACTATGCGACAGAACACCTAGGTATTCTCCTATTGGTAAATCCCATTCGTTATTTACATCTAGAATACTTACTTCTCCAAATTCCACGAAATGATTTCCTCCTCCTGAGGTTCCTAATTGCTTATATGCTTTATCTTTCAAGCGTTTTACTAATGGAATTGTTTTAAATTCTTCTCGTTCAAAAACGGGATCATCGTGTTTTACTTTATGTGTTTCGTACATTCCAAACTTGGTGTGTTCCGACAAAATATTTTCCAATTGATGCTTTTTCCCTTTTAAATAAGATGCTTTAACTGGATAAATGCTTAAACACATTCTGCACCCAATATCTACTCCTACACCATAAGGAATGACGGCATTTCTTGTTGCCAATACACCTCCAATTGGCAAGCCATAACCTACATGAGCATCTGGCATTAAAGCGCCCGATACGGCGATTGGCAATTTTAAGGCATCGTATAATTGGTATTTTGCTTGATCAGCTATCTCATTTTCTCCATAAATTTGAAACGGCGCGCGATGCGTACTTAACACTTGCTTTTTTACGACTACGGGATCTAGCAAGCTTTCGGCTATTTTGCCCCAAACGCCATCCCCTTTATAATGTTCTGGGTTTAATAATACTTTTTTTGCTTCTGTTAATATTTGTTCTTTTTTAACTCGTTTTTGATAGCGGTTAATCTGACCCAAAGCCACATTGATGCTATTGTTTTTCGGAAAGCCTAATTTGATTAAGTCTTTTCCGCTTAATTTTTTTCCCATGATATGGTATCGTTAATGATATCTTCAAGAGCGCATTTTTTTTAGCCTCTTTAGATGTCTTTTTGTTTTTAACTTTTCTGGTTTCTTTGTGATTGGACTCTAATATTTTTCCCAACCAGAATAAGCTTGAGTCACATTGTAATATCCTTTTTTTAATAAACTCCTACTCTATTAAATTGCTTTCACTTTGCAGTAATGGATCTATGCGTTATATATGCTCTTGAAAACGTAATTTTATAAGCTCGTTTTTATATTATGCTTTTCCTAGTAATATTAAAACGGACCACATAAGCATTGTACACCTTCACTTAACTTATTGTATTGTTTTTTGCTTAGCCTTGGAATGTCTCTATAAATAAGATGTTGAGACGTTTGATGCTAGCACTTAAAAGCTGCTTTTTCTTTGGTTCTTGCCCAAACGAACTTTTCAAACGTATCGTAAACTTCTAAAATCAGATTCTTATTCTTAAAGATTTCTATACGATGTGTTGTTGTGATTTATTTAAACCAACCGTGTCGTATGGGTTTTTCTAATTTTATAAATCCCAGCTTACGCTGTAATTCCCTAATCTTTCTAATAAGCGTCAGACTTTCTTTTGCCTTTGTTCTTTTATGTTTACAGGTTTCATTAGACCTTTTCTCATTGTTTTTGTCTTTTTTTAATGATTCCAGTAATTACTCCCAATTAGGAATCGGTGTTTAGATTGTATGTATGTGTTTCATTTTTAATTTTGTTTTGTGAAATACATTTTGAACGTGTCGACTACGAACAAAGTGCAATTCTGGTTCTATTGTTGTTACTGTTTTGAATGTTTATTAGCTGGCTTGCTAATGCTTGGAAACAAAAAATCCGAAACAGGTTTTTATTTGCTTCGGATTTTTCATTTATTTATGAAAAGTGGTATTAACTATACGCTCGAAGCACAACAAAAGGTAGAATCCCTTTTGGTCTATTTTGTTTTGATATGAATAAATACATACGCTTCGTTTTAGTTAATATTATTTTGTTGCTTTATTGCATTGCAAATATTTAGATTTATTTTTTAATTATCAAAATTTATTTTTAAATCTCTAAAAAAAACATACCGATAATACGAAGTATTATATTTTTTTGAAAAAAGCAAGACATTTATTCAACAATGTGCGTTTTTCATTCTCAACGATTGCAAAACTCTCTTTTTCTTCTGTCTTTACTACTTCTTTTTTTAATGATAAAATATTTATTTTATCTTCAATACTTTTACAGCTTTCCAGTAATTTTAGTGTTTCTTCGGCTAATTGTTTCGATTCTTCATCAATAGCTTCATAACTACTTTTTGAAAAACTTTTATCGTAATACCCTTCAAAAGAATGATACAAATTATAAAAATCCCACAAAATTTTGAAATCATCATCAAAATCAAAATTTTCAATTATTCTTAAAATGTTATCTTTAATTTCTTCTGAATTATTTGCTCTAACTATATTTTTACATCCTACTTGAATTTTAATGATTAACTTATCATCCTCATTAAAAATTTCAGAGGCTATTTCTTTAAGTTTTATAACAATGTCACTCTCTCTATAATTAAGATTAACTACACTGAATATTAAAGAATTGGATTTTAATTTTTTCTTTAAAAATTCTGAAGAATACAGCCAATTTTCAAATTCTGAAACTGATATGTTTTCAACTAAAACATTGAATATTTTAAGCTTAAGTGCTTCCATTTTTTAATTCTTTTAAACAAAGGTTTTAGATTAATACGCAATCTTTTTGCGCAATCATTACTTTTAAATATTTTTAGAGAATAAATTATTTAAAATGGCTGTAAATAAAAACGCATTAATCAGATATAAAACCATAGATAAATGTTTACAAAACAAGTATCGAGAATGGACGTTGGATAACCTTATCGAAGCCTGCTCTAATGCCCTTTACGAATACGAAGGCAAAGACATAGATATAAGCAAACGTACGATTCAATTGGACATACAAATGATGCGTAGCGACAAATTAGGCTACAATGCACCAATCGTTGTTTACAATAGAAAATACTACAAATACGACCAGAAGGACTACAGCATTACCAACAGCCCTATTTCCAGTCAAGACCTAACAAAACTATCGGAAGCCGTTTCCTTTTTGAAACAATTTCAAGGTTTTTCGCATTTTAAGAAATTAGGAAGTATGGTTCAAAAACTGGAAGACCATGTTTACACCCAAAAGACGCAAGAAAAACCATTAATCGATTTTGAAAAAAACGAAAACTTAAAAGGCTTGGAATTTTTAGACATACTCTATCAATTCATATTAAAGAAACAAGCGATCGAGCTTACCTACAAATCTTTTAAAGCTAGAGCAGAAAGCACATTTACCTTTCACCCTCATTTATTAAAAGAATATAGAAACAGATGGTTCGTCATCGGAAAGAAAAGAAAGAACGAGGGCATTTTAAATTTGGCTTTAGATCGCATTATCAGTATTAAAAAAAGTAAAAACCCTTTTGTTTTTGATGCCTCTTTCGACTCCGAAATTTTCTACAAAAAAGCCATTGGTGTATCCATTAGCCCCACATTGAAAACAGAACATGTTATCCTTTACATTACACATAAGCACGCTCCATATGTTATAACAAAACCTTTTCACCATTCCCAAAAAGTTATTGAAAAGGATAATTATGGCATCACCATTTCTTTGGATGTCCAGTTGAATTTCGAATTAGAAAAAGAGATTCTAGGTTTAGGGGAAGCCATTAAGGTCATTGGCCCCGAGCGTCTGAAACGGAACATAAAAGAGCGATTGTATGATGCTGTGGACGCTTATGAAACCGAAATAAGCGACAATGGGCTACAAACCATCTCAAAACGATTAAAACTTAAAGGCTTTACCATTTTAAACCAGTTATACAGCAAACGAGACATTCGAAAACTAAAAAGCAAATTAGACACTTATATAAAACTAAACGACGAGCAGTCCTTTGGAATGCGAGAGGTGTTGCTAAAATTACCAGAATTAAAAGCCATTCTTTTCAACAAGAGTTTTAAAAAAATAATCCGTTCCATTGACAAAGATGCTTTTTTAACAAAGGCCATCTATTTTGACAAGTCCCCAAAGGATAATTGGTATGTAACTTGGCATCAAGACATCCCCATAAATGTCGCCACAAAAATAGATACCGAAGACTTTAATGCCTGGACCAATAAAAATGGAGTCATTAGCGTACGGCCTCCAGAAAATATTTCTAAAGACACTTTTTCAATGCGTATTCATTTGGATGACACCAACTATTTAAACGGCGCTTTAAAAGTGATTGCGGGTACCCATAAAAAGCGATTAAATAATGAGGAAATTAAATTAATCTCCGAAAACTCCATTCCTTTTACATGTGAAGTGAGTTCTGGTGGCGTACAATTATTAAAACCTTTGTTATTACATGCCTCTTCCAAAGCCATCCAACAGAAAAGAAGGCGCGTTTTACATTTGGAATTTTCTTCAATTGAATTACCTAATGGATTAACATATGCCGAAAAGGAAATAATATAAGATCCTTAGGGCTCATTTTTTTTTAAATCAACAATATTAAATTTAAAACAAAGCTTTATTAGGTCAACTATTTTTCAAAAAAAACAATCAAAAAAAAACGTACTAGGCTAATTTGTTTATCTAGATTTTAAAAATACTTTTTCTCCCTTTTCTATTTTTGAATGGTGTTCAAAAAAAATTTTATTTCCTTCTACAACACCTTCAATTAAATAATAATGCCCCTTAAAATAGGATTGACTGACCTCTATTTTTAAATTCGAAACATTAACGACTTGCAACTGATTTGCATAAACAATTTCACCATTAATAGTATTAAATTCATCAAAAAACGAGGCTATCAATGGCGTTTTAGGCTCTTTATATAATTGCTGAGGTGTATCATTAGCTATTATTTTGTGTTGATCTAAGACAATTAATTTATCGGCATATCCTAATACATCTTCTTTGTCATGTGTAGCAACAATACATGTTATATTTTTCGATTTTAAGTAGCTAAAAACACGCCGTCTTAACGATTGTTTTTTAAAATTATCTATATGACTAAAGGGCTCGTCCAATAGTATAATTTCTGGTTGTTTTGCAATGGCTCTTGCTAAAGCTACACGTTGCTTTTGCCCACCGCTTAAAAACTTTACTTTAGTTTTCGCGAACAGAGTTAACTCTACAACTTCTAGCAATTCTTTAACACGCTTCTTTTTTTCTTCAGGAAAAAAATTAGACATGAATTTTCCTATGTTTTCTTCTACCGAGATAAAAGGCATCAAATCGAATTCTTGTGTGACGCATTTCATAAAATCGTAGCCTACTACCAAATTGTATTTAGGACCCAAGACCGGTTCGTCTTTCCAAAATATACTGCCTTGATCTAAATCGTATTCCCCATACAACACATTTAAAAGGCTGCTTTTTCCAGAACCACTTTCTCCAATGACGGCAAGATATTCCCCTGCTTCAACCACAAAGGAAAGGTTATTTAAAATGTTTACTTTATCGTAACTGAATATTATATTTTTTACTTGAAGCATTTGATGATTTAAATTACAAAAATAACATAAAAAAAAGCCACTTAAAATCAAGTGGCTTCAATCATTTATATGAGTATAGAATTAATCTTTAAATTCTTCTTTCATTTTACTTGGTAAAACATCGAACCCCATATTATAAAGTGTAAACCCATAAATATCTGCATATTGCTCAATGGTCTTACTCACTGGAGTTCCTGCTCCATGACCAGCATCTGTTTCTATTCGAATCAATATTGGGTTATTCCCGATTTGTTTTTCTTGCAATTCGGCAGCAAACTTAAAACTGTGAGCCGGCACCACACGATCATCATGATCCCCTGTTGTTACCATAGTTGCAGGGTACTCAACTCCTGTTTTTACATTATGTACAGGCGAATAGCCTTTTAAATAATCGAACATTTCTTTATTGTCATTTGCTGTACCGTAATCATATGCCCAACCAGCTCCTGCAGTAAAGGTATGATAACGTAACATATCTAAAACACCAACAGCAGGCAAAGCGACCTTCATTAAATCTGGGCGTTGTGTCATCGTTGCTCCAACCAATAAACCTCCATTTGATCCGCCACGGATTGCTAAATACGCTGAAGAGGTATATTGCTTATCTATTAAATATTCTGCTGCCGCAATGAAATCATCGAAAACATTTTGCTTTTTAAGTTGTGTTCCTGCGTCATGCCATTTTTTACCGTACTCTCCACCACCACGAAGGTTAGGAACAGCGTAAACACCTCCTTGTTCCATCCAAACCGCATTAGCAATACTAAATGAGGGTGTTAAACTAATATTAAACCCACCATAACCATAGAGTATCGTTGGGTTTTTACCATTTAACTTTAACCCTTTTTTATAGGTAATAATCATTGGGATTTTAGTCCCGTCTTTAGAATTATAAAAGATCTGCTTACTCTCGTAATTTTCTGAATTAAAATCGATGTTTGGCTTACGGAACAACGCCGAAGTCCCCTCTTTTATATTATATTTATAGATACTTCCTGGTGTTACATAGTTTGTAAATGAATAATACAACTCTTTACTATTTTTTTTAGCTCCAAAACCACTAGCACTTCCAATGCCTGGTAATTTCACATCGCGAACCATTTCCCCTTTATAATCATATTGCAATACCTTAGAAACAGCATCTACCATATATTCTGCAAAAAAATAACCTCCTGCTGTTGAAGGACTTAATACGTTTTCTGTTTCAGGAATAAAATCTACCCAATGTTCTGGTGTAGGATTTGCAGCATCAACAGTCACAATTTTTTTATTAGGAGCATTCAAATTAGTTACTAGATATAATTTACTTCCTTCATTTTCGATAACATAAGTATCACTAGCTGTATTCCCTACAATCTCAACCAATTTAGAATTCTTATTGGCAAGATCTTTAATGTATAACTTATTCCCTGAAGTAGATACTCGTGGCGATATTAAAAGATACTTATCATCCTCTGTTACCGTACCATATATGTACCTATGCTTTTCTGAAGGTATCCCCCCATAAATTAACTCATCCTCTTTTTGTGGCGTCCCTAATTTATGATAATAGACTTTATGCTGGTCTGTTTTAGCCGATAATTCACTTCCTTTAGGCTTATCATAACTTGAGTAGTAAAACCCTTCATTCTTGTACCAAGACATCCCACTAAATTTAATATCAATCAAAGTATCTTCAACAATTTCTTTGGTTTCCACATTCATAACAAGGATTTTCCTCCAATCACTTCCTCCTTCAGAAATAGCGTAAGCTAATGTTTTTCCATCTTTTGAAAAACTAGTGCCTCCAAGAGAAATAGTACCGTCTTCTTTAAATGCATTAGGGTCCAAAAACACTGTTGCTGTTGTCGGGTCGTCCCCTGTTTTGTAACGATAGATTACATACTGGTTTTGAAGGCCATCGTTTTTATAAAAATAAGTATAATCGCCTTCCTCAAAAGGCGCTCCTACTTTTTCATAGTTCCACAATGTAGATAAGCGTTCTTTAAGCTCATTACGATATGGAATATGCTCCAAATACCCAAAAGTCGCTTCATTCTGCTTACTAACCCAGTCTTCCGTTTCCTTACTCCTATCATCTTCCAGCCACCTATAAGGATCTTTCACATCGGTTCCAAAATAATTAGTAACCGTATCTACTTTTTTTGTTTCTGGATAAGTAACGGCTATTTCTTTTCTCTGTTTTTGTTTTTCCTCTTCTTTACAAGACATAATTATTGAAAGGGTTAACAAGCAAATTGCTACTTTTTTCATTGTATTGTTTCTTTTAGTTGCCATAAAAATAAAATAAAAAAGCACTTATATTTAATTATATAAGCGCTTTTTTTAAGTCTATAATAAATCTATTGCTTAATAAATTTCTGCACGGTAATCCCTTTATCACTAGAAACTCTAAGCATATAATTTCCTGTATGCAATTGACTAACATCAATACTCCCTTTAATCAATCCTTTATTTACCATTCTACCCATCATATCAAAAATCATAAATTCAGCACTAGTATTCTGATACGTTTTATTAAGATTTAAACTGTGCCTTGTTGGGTTTGGATATAGTATTAAATCGTCTACGACAAAAGCCTCTAAACCCAAGGGGTGTTCTCCTTCTACTATGGCTATAGATGCGTTAAGATTAGGATTTAGAATTTGATCTACGATTCCCGATGGCCAATACACTGTAATCGTTATTATTTGATCCTCTGTTCCAATTCCGAAATGCGTATTCAAAGTGTTCATATATGCAAACCCTTCACCACTTCTTACATCTCTAATCTGTGTCCCTGAAGCTGTTTCTAAAACAATACGAGCCCCTATTCCATTTATATTACTAGTTGTACCAATAGGGTTAATTGTAATCCAGTTATTGTTATTCGCATCATTCATATATATATTACCAGCCCCAAAACCATCAATAAACCCATCGTTATTTAAATCTCCAAAAGCTTTAATAGGCATTATATCTTGAAAGACATTAAATGTCATATCTCCATTTCCAAATAAAATACTTCCATTTGAAGCCACATCTAAATTTCCATCATTATCAAAATCATAGGTTACATTCTCTATGCCTGTCGCAGTAAACGTTGAGATACCCGCTTCCATAGTAACTTCTGTAAAAACACCTAAATCACTTATATCATTACGCATTAATTTATGACTTCCAGTACTGGCACCAACAAAAACATCCATATCACCATCATTATCATAGTCTCCCCAAGCGGAAGACCAAGTTTGCATAGGATCTGACAGGTTAATACTTTCAGCAACCTCTGTATAATTACCGTTACCATCGTTTCTATGCATTTGATTTTTCCGTCTATTTTCTTCTCCTCCACATTTAGCAATAAACATATCCATATCGCCATCATTATCATAATCCACCCAAAGAGAACCATAATTCCCCCCTGAGCTGTATATTCCTAAACCGTTGGGCACACCATCAACATTTTGCCCTTGATAAAAAGTTAAATTTCCAGAACCATCATTAATATAGTAAACATTTTCGGCAACATCATGACATACGAATGCATCCAAATCGCCGTCATTATTAATATCTATAAAATTGGATCGCTGAGAAAATACATAATCACTTCCTGAAGATTCTTCAAAAGCAGATCCATCAGCATTGGCTTTCATAAAGGTAACACCGCTACCACCTCCATACAACAAATCGGTATAACCGTTTCTATCGTAATCTGCAGCACACAAACTCCAATTAGGAGTAAAATCTGCCAAAGGCGTTGTTATATTTACCGTATTAAATCCACCACCTATTTGCTGATGTAGAATATTTACATTGGTCCCGCCTATAGAAACAATATCATCTAGAAAATCCCCATTCATATCTACTACCGCCATTTCTTCCCCTGTTGTTGTTACACCTTGTATAGTAAATGTAATCGGTGCTGTTTCAACAACAACTGGATCCGATTCTGAAATTTCAAAAACAAAACCAGCATCACTCCATTTATCGTCAAAAGCAATTATATACGTTTCGCCTTGCGCTACATTAAATGTATCTTTTGATAAGAGTCCAGTCCCCGAGTCGTCATCTCCTGCATGACACACTAAACTTGCACAATCCCCTGTATACACCTGAAACCTTGTGTCTCCACCGCTATTAGTAGTTAAATCTGTAGAAACCGTTAAAGAATAGTCTTGACTAGCTATATATTTATACCATTTTCCATTGGTAGCTCCTATACCATTTCCTGAACAGATTGGCATTGGCACTTCCGTACCGTTTATACCAGTAACAGTATACTGGCCTGCTGTTACCAATAAAGCAGCATTGCAAGTAAAAGTGTCTTGAGAGAATAAAAAAGTAAAGCTAAAAAAAGCTGTTGTTAGTAAAATTATTTTTTTCATAGTTAATGAGTATTAATCACAAGTTATAGTTAAGCTATTTATCCATTCTTCGACCATTTCTATTGCTTCTTCATGTATAAGAGTACGTCCCAATATTGGCATTCGATACTGCTCATCGGTATTATTCATTCTATAATACAAAACAGATCTATCAATATTTCCCGATCTCACAATATGTGTCATCCCAGGAATTCCGGTATCCGGCTCAACGCAAACACCTAAATCCACCTCATCTTCACTTTCGCTAAAAGCAAATCGGACAGGCCTATAATCACAATGTCCATCTACAGAATGACAATGCGCACAATTGACATCTACATAGGATCTCATTCTTAAATCTATTGGCATAGATTCATCTTTCCAATCAATTACAGTATTAATATTTGTTGGTAAATCATCTTCCAAATACCCAAAATCTACAAGTTTCTGTAATTGATTTAAAGCGCCATCTGGATAAGGGTAATTTTTATTTAAATTTTGAGGTTTAACCGCTATAGGCGTAGCATATTCTGCATTTTTATGACATATAAAACACTCACTCTCTGAAGGAATTCTATAATTAGTACTTTTAACAACTCCATTCTCAATCCATTCTATATTTGTATTTCCTCCTGTTAAATCTAAAACCGCAGCAGACTGCTCATCGTTCCATATATAATTTGCAAACACCCATCCTTCATTTTTTTTTATCATAATTCGGGTTTCGATAATCTTTGTCTCATTAGACGGTTGCACATTATCGTAATAAAAATTTTTGATAAGCAGACTTCCTATTGGGAAGTTTAAAACAGTATTATCCTGATTGTAAGTTGCTTTTACAGCTTCTGGCATCCATAAAAAACGTTTTTTATGTGCATAATCTGTAAACAATGCATTAATTGGTTCATAGGGAAGGACGCCATAAACAGGATTTAACGCCTTTAAATCACCTTCGAAAAGATTGTAATCTGAAAGATTAGCATAAGGGACCTCTTCAATATTAAATACCACAGGAGATGTTGGCGCTGGCTCGTAGATAAAACCTGAATCATCAATTGAATCATCATCAGACCCACATGAAGCATATGTTAATAAATTAAAGGTAAGAACAAATAAAAGTATTTTTTTTGCCATAAATTCATTTTTTAACTTAATAAGCGGTGAATTTATGACAAAAAAATCACATTTATAACACTTTAGATATTAAATATTCAGCAATTTGAACGGTATTTGTAGCTGCTCCTTTACGCAAGTTATCGCTTACAATCCAAAGATTTAGAGTATTTGGTTGCGACTCATCCCTACGAATACGCCCCACAAATACTTCATCTTTACCATTAGCATATATTGGCATTGGATAAGTATTCACATCGACATTATCTTGAACAACAACGCCGTTTGTTTCGTTTAAAATACGACGCACATCATTAAGATTAAAATCATTTTCAAACTCTACATTTACAGCTTCACTATGCCCTCCAGAAGTAGGTATACGAACCGCCGTTGCGGTAATCGATATTGTTGTATCATTAAGTATTTTTTGAGTTTCCTTTACCAACTTCATCTCTTCTTTGGTATAACCATTCGCTTCAAACACATCGCAATGCGGAATTGCATTCTTATGTATTGGGTAATGATAAGCCATTTCTCCTTTTACCCCTGCTAATTCATTTTCTAATTGCCGCATTGCTTTTATTCCTGTACCAGAAATCGATTGGTAAGTCGAAACTACAATACGTTTTATTTTATACTGCTCGTGCAAAGGCGCTAAGACCATTACCATTTGTATTGTAGAGCAGTTAGGGTTAGCTATAATTTTATCTTCTTTAGATAATTTATTAGCATTAATTTCTGGAACAATTAATTTTTTACTATTATCCATTCGCCAAGCTGAAGAATTATCAATTACTGTAGTACCGACCGCAGCAAATCTTGGCGCCCATTCCAAAGAGGTTTCACCTCCAGCTGAAAATAACGCAATCTCTGGACACATTGCAACAGCATCTTCAATACTAACCACAGTATACTCCTTATTCTTAAACGTTATTTTTTTTCCCACCGAACGTTTTGATGCTACTGGGATAAATTCTGTTATCGGAAAATTACGTTCTTCCAGAACGTTACGCATCACTTCGCCAACCATACCCGTGACACCTATAACTGCTACTTTCATTTTTTATTTTTTTTATTAACCACAACTCACACAAAATTATACCATTTCAATCTATTTAAATTGAAAAAAAAATATTTTATGAAAATTTATATCAAAAAAAATAACGCTACAACGCACAGAATTGCTATTCCATTAAAAAAAAGCAGTTGCCTTCAATCGCATTTTTTTAACAAAGTCCATTCTAACCAGCCTGGAACCTTATTTTAAATCTAGTATTAATTTATTTGCAGAATGTTCGCTTTACACGTTGCGATATCGCCGTTAATAATTCGTAAGAAATTGATTGTATCCCTAACGCTAAATCGTTTGCAGTATGCTCTGCCCCAAAAACAATAACCTCATCTCCTTCTTCACAAACAATATCTGTAACATCCACCATTATCATATCCATACACACATTACCAAGAATATTAGCCTTCTGTTTGTTTATGGTAACAAAACCCTTAGCATTGCCTAATTGCCTACTTATACCATCGGCATGTCCTATAGGTAGTGTTGCTGTTTTTGTTGTTTTAGTTGCAATAAATGCACGGTTATAACCTAAACTTTCCCCAGGTTTTAGTGTATGAATCTGAGAAACTATTGTTTTAAGTGTTGCTATTGGTTTTAAAGACGTATTAACTTTTGGATCATTTCCAAAACCATACATCCCGATACCGCTTCTTACCATATCAAAATGAGCTTCAGGATAATTTAGAAGACCTGAAGTATTGCATTGGTGTAGCATTGGCTTATAATCTAACCCCTCTATTATTTTCTTTGATACATTTTTAAATCTCTCAATTTGACCTTTTGTAAAATCCTTTTCATTCTCATCTTCACTAGCTGCTAAATGAGAGAAAAGCGATACTACTTTAATCGAGCTGTTTTCTTTTAGCATAGCAAGCATCGTAGTAACTTCTTCTGCTACAAACCCTAATCTATTTAATCCTGTATCAAATTTAATATGTACCGGATAGTCTTTCAACCCCTTTCGTTTGGACACCTCTATAAAAGCCTTCAAAACACGATGAGAATATAAACTAGGTTCAAGAGAATGCTCTATTAAGCTATCAAAATTAAGAACTTGCGGATGCAATACTAATATAGGTATTATAATCCCTGCCTCCCTAAGCGCAATACCTTCTTTAACGTAAGCTACCGCAAAATAATCAACCCCTAATTTTTGCAAAGACTTAGCAACTTCAATAGCATCACTACCATAAGCAAATGCTTTTACAACAGCCAAACACTTCGTATTTTCTTTAAGTTTAGATTTAATAAACTCAAAATTATGCTTAAGTGCTTTTAAATCTATTTCCAAAGTTGTTTCTTGTACTCTAGGCATCAGATTTTTTTTGTTTTGATGTTACTTCCTCAGCATCATTCACCTTCATCGTTTTTATCTTTTCACGTATTGTAGCCTTATAATATGCTGCACGACTCAATGGCTCATATTCCTCTGTTTCTCCTAACATAACAATATCTTCGCTTTTTGTCTTTCTATGACTGAATTGCGCCAGATTCCCTGTTCGCGTACATACAGCGTGTACTTTTGTAACATATTCTGCTGTAGCCATTAAATTAGGCATCGGCCCAAAAGGATTTCCTTTAAAATCCATATCCAAGCCAGCAACGATAACCCGAATGCCTTTGTTTGCCAAATCATTACAAACTCGCACAATTTCATCATCAAAAAATTGAGCTTCATCTATTCCTACAACATCGCAACCATCTGCTAATATTGGAATATTCGCAGCCGCAGGAACAGGTGTAGAACGAATTTCGTTAGCGTCATGTGAAACCACCATTTCCTCATCATAACGCACATCAATGGTTGGTTTAAATATCTCCACTTTTTGCTTTGCAAACTGAGCACGTTTAAGCCTACGAATGAGTTCTTCTGTTTTACCAGAGAACATTGATCCGCAAATAACTTCAATCCAACCAAATTGTTCTTTTTGATTTACTGTATTTTCAAGAAACATTTTGTAATTTTAGCACTATAATGAAATCCCTTTTATTCTTTATAAAGGTGGGTCAAATTTATTAAAAATCAAAAGCCTAAATTGCATTAAACTTAAAAATTTTAATTTATGAAGAAGAAGTTAGAATCAGAATTAATAAGCATTGCTCATAAGATTCTAAAATTAAGAGGGAAAGAAGATGTAAATAAAATGCACGCCGAAGTTACCGCTTTGTATGAAAAATTAACTGTTTTAAAGTTTGCTCAAGAGAATTTTGAAGAGAATCTTCCCACCATTGGAAATGACTCTTCTTTTTTTGGAATGCTAGACACTGCCTTTAATAATAAGATAAGTGACAACATAGAGGTTGAGAATAAAGTGTACGTTAATTTAGACGACAATGACGCCGAAGAACTCACAGAGCCTTTAATGGAAAAAATAAAAGACATTGTGGCTCAAATGCCTGAAGAAACACAAAAAATAGACGATCTATTTGAGGCTGTAACCCCCAATACAAAACCTCCAAAAAACAATCTGGAAGATATTACTTCAGATTTTAAAGACATTCCTGTTTTTGAAAAAGCTTCAGACATAAAAATTGAAGACGATAAAAAATCACTTAACGACAAACTAAAATCGGGGCTATCTATTGGTTTAAACGATAAATTAGCCTTTATAAAACACTTGTTTGAAGGTAAAAGTGAAGACTATGATCGCGTTTTATCCCAATTAAATACTTTTAAGTCTTATAAAGAAGCTTCTCGCTTAATTAAAGATATTGTAAAACCAGATTATAATAACTGGAAAGGCAAAGAAGATTATGAAACACGTTTTATGGAAATATTAGAAGCTAAATTTAATTAAGGATGAGAATTCAAAAACTAACGTATTGGATTACTACTATTGTAATATGCGTTATAATGCTGTATTCTGCAAATATGTATTTTTCAAATACAGAAATGGTAAAAGGCTTTTTTAAGACCTTAAATTACCCAACATACATTGTAATCCCCTTAGCCATATTAAAAATACTTGCTGTTATTATGATATTATGGCGTAAAAGCAATTGGCTTACCGAATGGGCCTATGCAGGCATATTCTTTGATGTTATTCTAGCAACGGCTGCTCATTATTTTGCTGGACATGGTCTTGGCTTATCAGCCATAGCAATTCCCATCATTTTAATATCCTATTTTTTTGGCAAACTAGTAAGATCAGCATCTTAATTAGTTGAATAAATTTAATATAATAATAAAAACACTCATCCCCTACTACATCCCCCTTTAATTCATACTAATAACCAAATCCACACCAGGCTCACCACCTTTTAAAACTAAATAAGAACCGATTAGCATTAAAATAATAGTATTTTTTTGTGATTTTGAAAATATAAAACGCTTACATCAAAAACACTTAAAAAGATCGTAAATTTGAAATCATAACAATTTCATCAATGAGCAAACTCTATATCGTACCCACACCTATAGGAAACTTAGAAGACATCACCTTTAGAGCAATTACTGTTTTAAAAAACGCAGATTGCATTTTAGCTGAAGACACCAGAACATCAGGAAAACTTTTAAAACACTTTGAAATCACTACTCAAATGCAAAGCCACCACATGCATAATGAGCACAAAACTGTTACCAATATTGTTCAACGTATAAAAAACGGAGAATCCATTGCACTTATAAGTGATGCTGGAACACCAGCCATCTCCGATCCTGGTTTTTTACTTACAAGAGCTTGCGTAGAAAATAATATTGAAGTCGATTGCCTTCCTGGTGCGACAGCATTCGTCCCCGCCTTAGTAAATAGTGGGTTACCAAACGACAAATTTGTATTTGAAGGGTTTTTACCCGTAAAAAAGGGCCGCCAAACACGATTACTACTTTTAGCTGAAGAAACTAGAACTATTATTTTTTACGAATCGCCACACAAGCTTATAAAAACACTCAGCCATTTTTGCACGTATTTTGGAGAAGACAGATCTGTTTCTGTTTCTAGAGAGCTCACCAAATTATATGAAGAAACTATTCGCGGAACAGCCAAAGAAGTTTTAGAACATTACACAAACAAACCTCCAAAAGGTGAAATCGTAATCGTTGTAGCAGGAAAAAAATAATTCATCAAAACATCAATCAAAAAAATCATGTTAAAAAAACACCTTAGTATTCTTATAATTGTATTAGTATTAGTTGCCTGTAAGTCTTCATCAATATCCCCTACGACGCAAAACAAAAAGCAATCTGCTATTAATTATTTAAATACCATCAACAAAGAGTTCTCAGGGGATTTAGCGTATGAAACCACAGCTTTTGTAGAAAAATATTGGCGAATCGTTGGCAATACTGGATTCAACAAAAGCATCCATCATATTGCACTACAACTTGAAAAAGCAGGCTATATCCTTGAAGAAAACGCAAATTCTAATACTCCTTTAACTTACAGGATTGAAAAACGCATACTCAAAAAACCTACCTGGGAATCCATTGATGCCATTGTTAAAATAGACGGGATTGAAACCCCTCTATTACAACATAAAACAAACAGAAATATGCTAGCTATAAATTCTTATAGCACTCCAAAAGATGGCGTACACGCAGAAGTTATTCATATTAAAGACATTAAACAATTAAAGCACACAAACGTAAACGGAAAAATAGTTTTTGTGGAATCTAACCCTGCAAGAGTTTTTCAAACAGCGGTAGTAAAAGGCGGTGCTATTGGCATCTTATCTTATAGTAATCCTAGCTATTTACAACCTAAAAAAAACACAACATCGATTCAGTTTAGATCTATTCCATTAAACCAAGACATAAAAGGATGGGCTATAGCAATGTCCTATGCTGCTAAAGAACGCCTAAAAGCAGCATTAAACAAAGGTCCTGTAAAACTAAATGTTTTTATAGAAACAAAAATTTACAAATCGGAAGAACTAACAATTGTTGCAGATGTAAAAGGCAATACCCTTCCAAATGAACGATTAGTATTTAGCGCTCATGTTCAAGAGCCTGGAGCAAACGACAATGCCACAGGAGTTGGAGTTGCTTTAGAAATGGCCACCATTACCGCCAAGATGATAAAAAACAATACTTTTACCCCCAAACGCACACTCACTTTTCTATGGGGAGATGAAATTATTTCGACACGCAGATACGTACAAGAAAATAAAACGCGTTCAAAAGGTATAAAATGGGGTATTAGTCTAGATATGGTTGGCGAAAATACAGATATTACTGGCGGCTCTTTTTTAATTGAAAAAATGCCTGATCCTAGTGCGGTATGGACAAGAGGAAACGACAAACACACAGAATGGGGAGGACGAAAAATGACTCTAAAAGAAATGAAACCTCATTATTTAAATGATTTTTTAATACACACCTTCAAAACTCAAGGCAAAAAAACTAACTGGATTGTAAACACAAACCCTTTTGAAGGTGGTAGCGATCATGTTCCCTTTTTAAAATCAAATATCCCTAGTGTATTATTTTGGCATTTTACAGATCAATTCTATCACACAGACAATGATCGCATCGATAAAGTTTCTAAAAAAACACTTAAAAACGTTGGTATAGCATCGCTTTACGCCGCATACCAACTTATAAATGCAGATGCACATTTCGCTAAAAAAATAATAACACAAATTAAAACAGCAGCCTACAAAAGACTTGATGAAGAATTAAAACAAAGTGAAGATGCTTTAAAAAAAGGCGAACCTCTACAAACTCAAATTGCAATAATAAAAGCATGGGAAGACTGGTATATTAAAGCTCTAGCAACAACAAGAGATATGGTTAATAACACATCCCTTATAGATTCAAGCATTAAAAACGCTCAAGACAACATTAAAACTAAGGCTACAAATATTATAGTTAATCTCAATAACTAAAGTTTATATTGTTTAAGAAAGCGGTTTTAACAATTTGGATTACACTAAGAAGTACCTCTATAAAAAGCACAAGCACTATATCTGTTCCTTTTTTACTTAATAATATAAAGATTAAAAACACACCTTAACATTATTCATAAATAAGAAAACCTTACTATTTGCAGTAAGGTTTTTTTATTTATCTCTTTAATTCAAAGATTTACAGGGAGTAACCATCCAAATAAATCTCTATTTAATTACACGTGTTTTCCTACTTCAAAACCATGCTTTCCTAAATATTGATTTCCACTATCAATAGCATCTCCTTCAAGTGTCGTTCCCATAGAATCATTCCAACGATTTAAATAACCAAACAACGAAATAACACCTAGCATTTCTACAATTTCCCCTTCATCCCAATACTTATGCAAGCGTGCTTTTATCTCTTCATCTACAGCATTTGGCACTTGAGATGCGGCCAAAGAAAAATCCAAAGCAGCACGTTCTCCTTCACTAAAAGCTGGATGCGTTCTGTATTCCCAAATATTATCCAACTGTTCTTGTTCTGCTCCATAACGCTCTGCAGCTCTTATGGCGTGTGCTTGACAATAACGACACCCCGTAGCATTACTACTTACCCAGGCTATCATACGCTTTAACGCCGAAGTTACACGTCCTTCATTAGCCATAACAGCCATATTCAAGTTTATAAAAGCTTTACTAATAGCAGGTCTACGCTGCATTGTTAATACTGAATTAGGACAAAACCCTAAAGTTTCATTAAAAAACTCAGCAAGTTTTTTAGTCTCTAAATCATGATCTGGAGTTAAAGGTGTTATTAACGGCATAAATTTTATTTTTTTAGTGGTATTTTTGATATTACAAATTAACGATAAAAAACTTTAATAATGTCGCATAAAATCACAACGCAATGGAAAGGCAATATGCTTTTCGAATCTGATAACCCTAGCGGACACAAAGTAATGATGGATACGTCGGAAGAACATGGTGGAACTAACAAAGGCTTAGGTCCAAAAGCAATGATGCTTTCTGCATTAGCTGGATGTTCTGGTCTAGATGTTGTTTCTATTCTAAAAAAAATGAAAGTAGACATTAGCGACTTCAAAATGGATGTAGAAGGATTACTAACAGAAGAACACCCCAAATATTATCATACAGTAACCATTGACTATCATTTTTATGGAAAAAGCCTGGATGAACCCAAAATAAACAAAGCCGTAAATTTATCTATAGACACTTATTGTGGGGTTATGGAAATGTTTAGAAAATTTGCTGAAATAAAAACAACTGTTTTTTTCCACAATAACTAAATTCTAACTTTTAGTTTTATATAAAAAAAGACTATCAATAGATTACAGCCGTAGTAAAACCAAGATACAATAGCACAAAACAAAAACCATAAATGCGCTGGACCCTAAAGCCGAAACCCAAGACTGAGATTGTAAAAAACCTTTCTAAAGCACTGCAAGTTGAAACACCTATTGCTTCACTTCTTGCACAACGTGGCATAGAAAACTACACACAAGCTAAAGATTTTTTCAGACCTCGTTTAGAAGATTTACACGACCCTTTTCTTATGAAAGGTATGGATAAAGCGCTTTCCAGGATTGAATTAGCAATTACTAACCAAGAAAATATTATGGTTTATGGTGATTACGATGTAGATGGCACAACAGCCGTTTCTTTAATGGCTTCATACCTATCAAGTATCTACTCAAACATTACAACTTATATACCAGACCGTTACGATGAAGGTTACGGCATTTCCTATAAAGGTATAGATTACGCTTCAGACAATACGATCTCTTTAATAATCGCATTAGATTGCGGTATAAAAGCGATCGATAAAGTCGATTATGCAAAGAAAAAAAACATCGACTTTATTATTTGTGACCACCACAGACCTGCATCAAAAGTACCAAATGCAGTTGCTGTTTTAGACCCCAAACAAGACGATTGCAATTACCCTTTTAATGAGCTCTGTGGCTGCGGTGTTGGTTTTAAATTAATACAAGCAATAGCTTCAAAAAGAAAACAAACCATTGATGACTTAATACAATACCTAGATCTTGTTGCCACTGCTATTGGAGCAGATATCGTCCCCATAGTTGGCGAAAACAGAATCTTAGCTTACTACGGCCTTCAGGTAATTAACACAAATCCAAGAGCAGGCTTTAAAGCCATTATTGATCAATTAAAAAAAGACAGTCTCACCATAACCGACGTTGTTTTTAGTATTGCTCCAAGAATAAATGCGGCTGGAAGAATGAAACACGGTCAATATGCTGTAGATCTATTAACACAAAACAATATAGATACAGCAATAAAATACGCAGAAGAAATTGAAACCTTTAATACCGATAGGCGTGATACAGACAAACAAATTACTAAGGAAGCTCTCGAACAAATTGAAGCACAAAAAGAACAGGAACGCTTTACTACTGTTCTTTACAGCGAAACTTGGCATAAAGGCGTTATTGGTATTGTGGCTTCTAGATTAATAGAAACCTACTATAGGCCGACCTTAGTTTTTACAAAAAGTGGAGATAAACTCGCTGCTTCGGCGAGATCTATAAAAGGGTTCGATGTTTATAATGCTCTTGAAGCTTGCTCGGAATATATCGAGCAATTTGGAGGCCATAAATATGCTGCTGGCCTAACCTTAAAACCAGAAAACTACAAGGCTTTTAAACATAAATTTGAAAAGGTTGTAGAAACTACAATTGACAAAGAACTCCTAACCCCAGAAATTACAATAGATTCGCAATTGGATTTAGATACAATTACGCCTAAATTCTATAGAATATTAAGTCAATTTGCGCCTTTCGGACCAGGAAATCTATCCCCTGTATTTATGAGTACCAACCTTAAAGATACTGGTTACGGAAAATGCGTTGGCGAAGATAAATCACACTTGCGTGTTACTGTAACCCAAAGTGGTAATCCTAAATTAACTTGTATCGGTTTTGGCTTAGGGGACAAAATTGATTTAGTTAAGAATGAAAAAAAATTCAAAGCAACTTACTCTGTTGATGAAAACCACTGGCAAGGCAATGTCAATCTACAGTTAAAATTAAAAGATATTAAAGAATAAATTTTCAATTATTATTTAGATTCATTATAAATAATAGTATATTTGATATTGAAAATAATCTAATATGGAGAATGAGATTTTTAAAATATACCATAACGACTTTGGAATAGCTTTCCAATGGGAAGACAATATAACTAGATGCAATAAAACTCAAATTGTATTTAGAAATATGGGGTTTTATTTAACAACTAATGAGATTAAACAATTTCATCGACATATAGCTGAAGCAAAAAACAGAGAAACCTGTAACTGTTGTGATTACAATTGTGGAATAAAATCCATCCTATTAAAAACACCTAGCTCAAAAGTTGATTTGGCATTAAATAAAAAAGAACTCATCCAAGTTGAAGACCTTATAAAAGGCACTCTTTTTCAATTAAATTTAAATGATTACTTAAATACACTTTGTAAAGACTAATTTTGCTTGAATTATAAAATAACACTTTTAAAAAGCAGTCTTACAATTAAAATATATGCAAAAAAATGATCCGTATGCAGCATTAAAATTCAAAGAATTTAACATTTTTTTACTCATGCGCTTTGCCTTAGTATTTGCTTGGACTATGCAATTCATTGTTATAGAATGGGAAGTTTACTCTATTACCAAAAATCCTTTATCCTTAGGAATTATTGGTTTATTAGAAATTATCCCTGCATTGAGTATGGCGTTATTTGCAGGACATATTGTAGACCAAAAAGAGAAAAGAAACTTATTAGCCTTATGCATAGCCGCCTTTTCTTTAATTAGCCTAGGTCTTTTTTTACTTACCTGGCCTCCAGTAGTAAAAGACTGGTCTACCCAAACCGTTTTACATAGTATTTATGCTTTGGTTTTTTTTGGTGGTTTTTTACGCGCCTTTTTTGGCCCAGCCATTTTTTCTCTAATCGCTTTGATTGTTCCCAAAAAAATATATCCTAATGCTGCAACATGGAGTAGCTCCACTTGGCAAATGGCCTCCGTTTTAGGCCCTGCTTTCGCAGGATTTTCGATACATTGGTTTAATGTACACTGGACGTTATGTTTTGTTTTTGGACTGGTTATTTTATCATTATTTACTGTTTTTATGATACAGAAAAAACCCATATTAAACCCAAAAATAGGAGAACCTGTTATGCAGAGTTTAAAAGAAGGGATAAAGTTTGTATACAAGACGAAGGCTATTTTAGGTGCGCTAACCCTAGATATGGTTGCCGTTCTCTTTGGTGGAGCTATTGCATTGCTTCCTATTTTTGCTCAAGATATTTTAAAAGTTGGTCCAGAAGGATTTGGTGTTTTACGAGCCGCTCCTGCTGTTGGAGCTTTTCTAACAATGCTAACAACAGCTTACATCCCTATAAGTAAAAACGCAGGTTTAAAACTACTGCTAGCCATCTTTGGTTTTGGAATTTGTATTATCATATTTGGCTTATCATCTGTGTTTTGGATTTCGGTAATTGCGCTATTTTTTAGTGGTGTTACAGATGGTGTTTCCATGGTGATCCGTCAAACCATTCTTCAATTAAAAACACCTGATAATATGCGTGGCAGAGTAGCATCTGTAAATTCTATGTTTGTAGGATCCTCTAACGAACTTGGAGCTTTTGAAAGCGGCTTAACCGCCAAGTTAATGGGAAGCGTTACCGCTGTTGTTTTTGGTGGAACAATGACTTTAATCACCGTTATTACAACAGGAATAGCATTACCATCCTTTAGAGCCCTCGATTTAAGACAAGATATAAAAGAGCATCAAGAACAATAGTACTTTTATTTTTTTAAGAAATCCAGAATAAGTCTGTTTATTTTTTCGGGTTGCTCTTCTTGAATAAAATGGCGCGCATTTAATAAATGGACATTCTCTTCAGAGACATTTAAATCGGTCATTACTTTTTCCTTTTGAGCTTGCCAATTTAAAAAAATATCGGATTCCCCCCAGATGACCATTACAGGTATTTTAATAGATCTTAACGCAACATCGTAAACAGGTAATGTATTACAGGTATGCGAAAAAAAATAATACATCCCATTCGTTTTCCCCTCCATTAAAGGCTTGCTATATCCTTTTAAATCATCTTTATTTAAATTATTCTTAACCAATCCAGAATTAAAAAGCCCCTTTAACATCATCCCTGTAGTAATACCGTTTTTATAACTCCACATGACCATTTTTGCAAGTCTTCCTTTTTTAAAACGTATAGGTGGCTTAAATCCCGCTTCGTATATAATTGTATTTAAAACCACTAATCTCTCAATACGATTGGGTTTCATTTTAATCAACGCCCATGTCCATAACCCTCCGGCGTCATGTAAAACGTGTGTCCAACTTTCAATTTTCAAATTATCCATTAATGCCAGTAAGCGCTTTGCATGATTTTTTTCAGAATAAATAGTATAACCTTGAGGGGAATCACTACTACCATAACCCAACATGTCCGGAGCTATAACACGATAATGCGCTGCAAGACCATTAATCATTTTTCGATATAACCATGATGACGTTGGAACCCCATGTAATAATAAGATTACAGCACCGTGTCCTTTGTCTATATATTTTATACCTCCTTCACTAGAAATAAAACACTTTTGTGACTTTCTAAAACTTGTATAATTCATTCGGCATGGTTTAAAAAACGGATTAAAGCTTATTCTTAGACGCAAAACCTTTTATAAACTTTCAGTTATAGACGCGGTCGAACCACCTATAACTAACCTGTTTACATTTTAATTCCTAATTTAAAGTTCCGCTTCTTTTTGGTAAGTTTTAAGTTGAAGCGTTTCCCCATCAAAAACACCATAAGTATAATAACCTATCCAATCTCCTAAGTTAATATACTTAGCGTTTTCATTCAATTGAATATCTAATGGTAAATGCCGGTGTCCGAACACAAAAAAATCACGATGTTTATCTTCCAACTTCCGTTTACAATATTGTACCAACCATTCATTATCTTCCCCTAAAAAAGTCACATCTTCATCTCCAGAAATTAATTTGTTTTTAACCGATAAATACTGAGCTAATCGCACACCTATATCGGGATGCAGCCATCTAAAAAACCACTGTGCAACAGGATTCGTAAACACCTTTTTCATGCGTTTATATCCTTTGTCACCTGGTCCTAAACCATCGCCATGACCAATAAAGAACAGCTTATCATTAAAAACAAATTCTTTAGGCTTATGATATACTGGGATATTTAATTCTTCTTCAAAATAACCATTCATCCAAAGATCATGATTTCCAACAAAATAATAAATTGGTATTCCAGAATCACTAATTTCTGCTAGCTTGCCTAAGGTTCTTGTAAACCCCTTAGGAACAACCGTTTTGTATTCTGCCCAAAAATCGAATAAATCTCCTAATAGAAAGATTGCAGCTGCATCTTTTTTAACCTCATCTAACCAAGCTACAAATTTCTTTTCTCTTGGAATAGACTGTGCTTTTGTTGGCGCTCCTAAATGATTATCAGAAGCGAAATATATTTTTTTTCCTTCGGGAATTTGCATGTGTAAAGATAAAAAAGTTAACCCAGATCACTTCGATTTTCCTACCTTAGTTTTTAATTTTTAGAAATTAATTAGGAGACCTTTTAACAGAATGTCCATTAATAAGTAAAATACTTTTATGAGGAATCAAAAAATTGTAATGCTTTTTAAAAATGGGTATCGCGAGAAGGCGTTTAAAGAATTATACACGCTCTATCCTAGAATAGAAAAAGTTATTCTACATAAAGGCGGCACAAAGGCTGATGCTAATGATGTCTTTCAGGAAGCATTAATTGTATTGTATAGAAACCTAAAAAAAACAGATTTTAAATTAACCTGTTCTTTTTACACTTATTTATATTCTGTCTCACGTTTTATTTGGAAAGACCAACAAAAGCAATTTTCTAAACGAGAAGTATACAATTTAAAACCTGAAGAAGCCACAATATTACATAGCGCTTTAGAAGAAAAAAAATACCGCTTAGCAGAGCAATCTTTTCAAGAATTAGGAGCGCGTTGCCAGCAATTATTACAATGGTTTTATATTAAAAAAATGTCCTTTAAAGACATTGCAAAACAAATGCAGTTTAAATCTGAAAAAGTTGCAAAAAACCAAAAGTATAAATGCTTACAAAAAGCCAAGGGCATATACAGCTCTCAATCGAAAACGATTCATTCTTAATTCTTGAACCTTATGAAAAACGATATAAACAACATAGAGTACATTAATAATTATATTAATAATACACTTTCTGAAACCGAT
This sequence comes from Lacinutrix sp. YIN62, assembly GCF_057219185.1. Taxonomy (NCBI): domain Bacteria; kingdom Pseudomonadati; phylum Bacteroidota; class Flavobacteriia; order Flavobacteriales; family Flavobacteriaceae; genus Lacinutrix; species Lacinutrix sp. YIN62. Next base: position 147,611 of record NZ_JBXVVH010000004.1, on the reverse strand, counting down.
AGAACTGCTTTTGAAAGGAAACTACAAACCGACGACACTTTTAACAGCCTCTACAACGAACACCTTCTGCTTTTAGAGGGTATAAAACGGGCTGCTTTAAAACAAGAAATATGTGCTGCTCGTAAACATTTTATTTTTAATAAATGGCTCAAAATTATTGGATTCCCAATTACTATTATTGGTATTTCAATATTGTGTTACAGTTTATTTTTTGGAATTCCTAAGCACGATAGTCAAAAGGTCTCTCAAGAAAAAAACACATCAACTTTTACAACAGATACCACTAAAAATAAAACTCATAAAAAACATTTAACTTCAAATGAAAAAAAATATATCGTTGTTTATAAGAAAGATACTATTATTCTAGATCGAAAGAAAACTAATGCACACCATATTAAGTACTATTATGAAACAACTCAAACTAAATTCTCTCGTTCATTAACCTTAGAAAATTTTTATCAGCAATTCCCTAAATGGAAACATTTAAAGCCCATAAACGATTCTATTATAATACATATTAAAAAGAATAATAAAAATAAAATTATAAAGAAAGATCACGCCATTGTTTCTTTAACAACTAAACAATCAGAAAAAAAACAACTAATTAACACTAAGAAAAACGCGATTACTACTGTAATTTTAAAACAGCCCAACACTTCCAATGATACATTGAAAACAGTTGCACCTGAATTAGTTGCGTTTTACAATTCTATAAAAAAAACACCCGAAACCTTTACAATAGACATAGAAAAAGGAGCAAGTATAACTTGCAAAGAAGGCACTAAAATCATTATTAAGCCAAAATCTTTAGTTTACAAAACGAATAACAGATTGGTACGCGGCAAAATTAAACTAGAGATTACAGAATACTATAAGCTTGCTGATATTTTACTAGCTAATTTAAGTACAAAAAACGATGAAAACATATTGGAAACTGCTGGCATGTTATTTATTAAAGCTAGTAAAAACGGAAAAGAGCTAAAGCTCATCAATACCAATACAATGTCTATTTCTTTTCCTTATAAAAGAAAAAAAGGAATGCTATTATTTACTGGGGAATACCAACAAAATAAAATTAATTGGAAGCTAGACAATCCCACAAAATCGAATAACTATATTTTTGAAGCTATAGAAGAAGATGTAGAGGTCGCTTTTAATGTTATAGAAAAAGTCCCCACCTATCCTGGCTGTGAGCATACAAAAAACAACAAAGAGAGAAGCGAATGTTTCAATAACAACATAGATTTGTTTATAAATAAAAATTACAATCCTAACCTTGCTAGAGGTTTAAATTTATCGGGAAAGCTTAAAGTGTCTATTTTTTTTAAGATAGATAAAGAAGGGAGAGTTGTTAATATTGAAGCAAGAGCTCCTCATAAAGCTCTTGCCGATGAAGCCATTAGAATTATGCGCTTATTACCTCAAATGAAACCAGGCATGCAACGTGGAAGAGCTGTAAAAGTACCTTATTACTTTCCTCTTAGCATAACTCTTGACGGACCTTCTAGCACCAACACTACCATCTCCGTAAAAGATGAAACCATTTTCACAGAATTTTTAGAAACTAAAATCTCTACAGATTCTATTAAGGGAAAAATAAACCAAAATGACATCGTACGTTATGCATTTGCAAGTTCAAAATTAGGATGGATTAACTGCGATCGTTTTACCAAAAACAAAGGCAAGACTATTCGATATAAGTTTAAAATAAAAAATGGTAATACCGCCGACTTAAAACTTGTTTTTAAAAGTATTAGCGCTATTTTACCCAGTAAAAAACATAAAAATTATTTTGATTTCGGAAACATTACAGCAGGAGAAAAAATAACTTTAATTGCTATAAAAAAGAATGATAATAAAATATATCTAGGTATAAAAAATACAGAGATAAAACAAATCCATGAACTCGATTTAAACTTCAAAGAAGTAACCATTAAAGAGTTAAAAGAGGCATTAAAAGCTTTAAATAAAGATTTTAACTAACCTCTAAACAAAAAGAAGTCATCTTTCATATCTTCAATCTGTGAATCTTCATTTGTAACAATGTAATCAATTGCTTTAGCTGTAAAAGCATTTCCTTTTTTGGTTAAGGAAACAATCTGGTTATCGATTACAATCATATTATTTTTATGGGCTAATTCTAATACGGTTTTAGCCCTTACTTTTTGCCAATTTATATGCTCTCGTAAATGATTCACATGACGCTCTTCTTGTTCATTATGATTTTTTAAATGCAATAAAAAAGTTAGTAAAGACACCTCGGTACGTTGTTGCTTTTCTTTATACATTACCGCTATTAACCCTTTTGTTGGCGCAAAGAGGTACACGATTAAAAACAAAACACCCAACATCGTTGTTATAGACCCAGAGATAGAAGCATCTAACCAATGTGCAAACCAATACCCTGAAATCGCACTAAATACGCCAAAGCTTACGGCATATAGTAACATTTTCTTTAAATCTGTTGTTAACAGGTAAGCACTTGCAGCTGGAGCAATCATTAAAGCAACAACTAAAATAGCTCCAACAGCATCGAAAGCGCCAACTGTAGTTACAGATGACACCGTCATTAACCCATAATGAATCACAACAGGAGAGAAGCCTAAAGAAGCAGATAGACCAGCATCGAAAGTACTTACTTTCAACTCTTTAAAAAAAGCAATCAAAAGCCCGATAGTTACAACTAAAATACACCCAACAACCCATAAAGATTTGGGACCAATATCTATTCCAGAAACCAGTAATCTATCGAAAGGCGCAAAAGCCAACTCCCCTAATAATACAGCATCGACATCTAAGTGCACATCGTTAGCATTTTTAGCAATTAATATTACTCCAATACTAAAAAGAGCAGGAAAGACTAATCCAATAGCTGTATCTTCTTTTACTAATCCTGTTTTTTGAATCCATTCTACCAAAACGACTGTAATAACACCTGTTAAAGCAGCTAAAAGAATTAATACCGGAGAATTTAAATTGTGCGTGATAAAAAAGCCGATAACAATACCGGGCAAAATAGAATGACTAATCGCATCACTTATCATTGCCATTTTACGCAAAACCAAAAATGTTCCCGGAATCGCACAGGCTATAGCCACTAAACTAGCAATAAGCTGTATTTCTATTTGTACGCTACTCATCCTTATTACTTTGTTGATTATATAAATTAGAAGCCACCTTAAATCCTTCTTTTGTTAAACACCACATAGACCCCTCTAGTTTTACATAATTTTTATCTACTAATTTTTGAAGCGTCCCTTTGGTATATCCTTGAAAATTATTCAAGATTTTAATGGTATGCGGATGCGAAATATTATCGTGTGTTTCCGCTATATTATACATAAAAGCCAGCGTTTTATGCAGTGTTAAGTCTCTTCTATTTTTTAGAAACCTAATTTGTTTAAAAAGCAATCCCCGACTTGGAGAAAACACAAATGAAAACAACACAAATACCGAAGCCACTAAAACAATAACAGGCCCTGTAGACAAGTTGTTTTCTGATGCGCTTATTGCGGTTCCTAACACGCCAGAAAAAGCTCCAAAAATTGCAGCTAGAAAAACCATAAGCCCTAGACTATTTGTCCACTGTCTGGCAGCAGCAGCAGGCGCAAGCAACATAGCACTCATTAAAACAACGCCTACCGTTTGCAAACCTAGCACTATAGCTAATACAATAAAGCTCGTTATTAATATGTCTATAATTCGCGTATTAAACCCAAGTGTTTTTGTATAATCGGCATCAAACAATAGTATTTTAAACTCTTTCCAAAACAATAATAAAACGATTAAACAAATTCCAGTAACAAGAGACATTAACCAAACATCACTTTCTATTAAAGTTGCCGCTTGACCAAAAAGATACTTATCCAAACCCGCCTGATTAGCATTGGGTTGCTTTTGAATAAACGTTAATAATAACATCCCAAATCCAAAAAACAAGGATAAAATAAGCCCTAAAGCGGTATCCGATTTTAAGTGTGTTTTTGTAATTATACCACGAATCCAAAAGGTTCCTATTAAGCCACTCACTAAAGCACCTAGCAACAACACATTGCTATCTTTTGCACCAGTAAGTAAAAATGCAATTGCAATTCCAGGCAATGCCGCATGTGAAATAGCATCTCCCAATAAACTTTGCTTTCTTAATACAGCAAAACTTCCAAGCATACCACAAACAGCTCCTAGTACGGCTGTCCCTAACGTTATTGTTCTGAGTGTATAATCAGAAAAAACCAGTGCTATATATTCTTTTAAATCGATGACTTTATAATGTATTAAATATTATTATATGTAAAAATGATAATGTCTTATAAATTATGACTAAACCTACAACAAACACTGTTTTAAGCAAAACAGCACTTATTATTCTTGAATACTCACTTTATAGTTTATCCCATAGGTTTTAGTTAAATTATCGTCATTAAAAATATCTTTCACAGGGCCTGTTGCTATTTTTTTTACGTTTAAAAAGGTTACCCAATCAAAATATTCTGGAACCGTTTGCAAGTCGTGATGCACTACAATTACGGTTTTCCCTGCCTTCCGTAATTCTTTCAAGATATTTATAATCGCTACTTCTGTTGTTGCATCGACCCCCTGAAAAGGTTCATCCATAAAATATATAGAAGCATTTTGCACCAACGCTCTTGCTAAAAAAATGCGCTGTTGTTGACCTCCAGACAATTGACTTATTTGCCGCCCTTTAAAGGATAACATTCCAACTTTCTCTAAAGCCTCTAAAGCCTTTTTTTTCTCTTTTTGCCTCGGTCGTTTTATCCAACCTAAACTTCCATAGGTTCCCATCATAACCACATCTAAAGCAGTTGTTGGAAAATCCCAATCTACACTTCCTTTTTGCGGAACGTAGGCCACCAAAGACCGTTGTTTTTCATACGGTTTATTATAAATACTAACACTCCCTGCTATAGGTTTTAATATTCCTAAAACAGATTTTATTAATGTTGATTTTCCAGCCCCATTGGGTCCAACAATAGCCATAAGTACTCCTTCTGGAATCTCTAAATCAATATCCCAAAGCACAGGTTTGTAATTATACGCCACTGTTAAATCGTCTACTTTAACCGCTATGTTTTTACTCATTACTCTATGCCTTCTTTCGAAGTCATCGCATTAATTAAACTTCATTTACTAATCACTCTTAATTAGAATTCCTAATGATTACAGAAACTCATTATTTAAGAGCATTTACAATAGTATTCACATTATAGTCAAACATACCTATATAGGTTCCTTCTATAGTCCCAGCGTCGCCCAAAGCATCAGAATACAAAGTGCCACCAATGGTTACTTCATGATTTTTAGACCTTACCGCTGCTTGCAAAGCCTCTATAGTACGCTTAGGAACAGAACTCTCTACAAAAATAGCTTTCACATGGTTTTCTATAATAAATGCAGCCAATTTTTGAACATCTTGTACTCCCGCTTCTGTTGCTGTAGATAACCCCTGCAAGCCTACGACTTGAAAATCGAAAGCTTTTCCGAAATAATTAAAAGCATCATGCGCTGTCACTAAAATGCGTTTTTCTTTTGGCAACACGTTAATCTGTTCTGATAATTTTAATTGGAGCGCAGTTAATTGTTTTAAATATGCTTTTTCATTAGCTTTATAATCCTTTGCATGTTTAGGATCTTTCTCAGACAACACTTTTGTAACTTGCCCTGCAAAGGTTTTAAAATAATCCACATCAAACCAAACATGCGGATCGTAATTAGAAGCAAAATACTCTGACCCGATCAAAGTTTTTTTATCTAAAGCTTCTGCTAAAGCTATTTGTGTTTTCATCTGGCTTCCCATTTTCTCAAAAACTTCAACCAATTTCCCTTCCAAATGCAAACCATTATAAAAAATAATATCGGCGTTTGCTAACTTAGAAACATCACCTTCACTAGCTTTATAAAGGTGCGGGTCTACACCACTCCCCATTAACCCTTGTAAATTCACATGATCTCCCCCTATATTCTTAACTAAATCTGTGATCATTGTAGTCGTTGTAACAACATTTAGCTTTTCATTTTCTTTTTTCTGTTCATTCTTACACCCAAATGCAAATAAAACGACTCCTATAATTGCTATATATTTTTTCATTAAAAATTCTTTATCTATTTCTATAACTTCGAAAGTTTTTATATTCTTTTCTGATTTTTCGAACTCAGTATTTATTATATTATTACTTAGGCAATCTAAAACTCACTCCTGCACTAATTAACAAATCTTGCCCTTCGGTTATACTCGTTCCTACGGTCGCATCCAATTGTATATTATTAGACATTAAATAGGTCACTCCAGCATCCCATAAATGATTTGCTTTATTGTTTTCTGGAAGATCACCATACAATTCTAGGTATGCTCCCCATTTATCGCACAGGCTATAACCATAAGCAATAGTGTATACATAAGCCGCTTCTGAAGAATCATTCTCCCACGCTGCTCCTAAATTATAAGATAAGCTGGATTTCTCATTTAATGTATGTGCAAACGAAAACCTAAAATCTACACCTGTAGTTTCTGGTCTATACTCCTCTTTTACTGAAAACGGCAAATTTAAATGCCCTAAAAAACCAATTTCCGGCATGCTTCCTTTCTCTTCTGCTATAGCCACTTTAAACCCCAAAAGTAATGGCGAAAAACTATTTGATGAAGCTATTTCATTTCCGTTAAATTCAGTCTTGCTATCTGTATAATCCCAACCTAAACGTAGTTCTAAATTATCTAATACCCCATAACGCACAAGAGTTGTATTGAATGTAAAATCTTCTGTTTTGGTGTTATTTTCTTCAAATGTTTCTAAAAAAGCCCCTGTTTCTATTTGTACAAATCCTTTCGGCACAACACTTGGAGACTCTGTTTGGTCTGGCCTATCTGTAATTAGAGTTCCCAATGTTTGTTCTTCTTGAGCAAATACGGCTCCTACTGTAGTTAATCCTAAGGCTAAACTTAAAAGGTATTTTGAGTATTTATTTGATTTCATTAACATAAATTATTTTTGTAAAATCTTCGTTTAATAGAATTGTATTATTATTAATTAATATTTGAGTCATTTTATTAGAACTAAATTGTTTAGACACCAAAATTGAGTTTCCATATTTTAATCCATGCTGGGCACAAAAATCAAAAAACTCCTTATCATCACTCATTAATCTAGAGATAATATAAGACTGCCCTTCCATTGCCATAGATAATGCAATCGAAGTGTCTTCTGTTGTAATCTCGCCTTCTGCATTAGGAATAGGATCTCCATGCGGATCAAACTTAGGGTTACCCAAATACTCACTTATTTTGTTTGCTAAAAAATTTGAAGTCTCATGTTCTAAAAGCTCTGCTTCTCTATGAATCTCATGCAAAGACATGTCGAACATCTTAAAAAGTAAAGCTTCCCAAAGGCGATGTTTACGTACTATATTCAAAGCCATTTTGGTTCCGCGCTCTGTTAACTTAAGCGCTTTATATTTTTCATAATGCAATATTTCCTTAGCAGCTAACTTCTTAGCCATATCTGTTGCCGCTGCATTAGATATTCCTAATTTCTTAGCAATACTACCTGGCTTTGTATCATTATTATCATGCTTATCATTTTTGTAAATAGCTTTTACAAAATTCTCAATCGCTACAGACATATCTATATTGCTTTAATTATTTTTTAAGCTTACTTAAATTTTTTACAAATATAACTAAAAAACAAGATTTAAATCACTTTAATACGATTTACCTTATATTTATATTTTTATTCAAAACGCCTATGAAACCTATTCTACTCATTATCACATTACTATGCTCTATATTAAGCTTTTCTCAAAATACAACTAAGCTAAAAGCTAAAGCCCCTCGTATTGTTTCTAAATTATTATTTAACAAACCGATGCATTTTAAGAATATAACCATCAAATTTGTTGATGTAGTAACAGACTCACGTTGCCCTAAAAACGTAAATTGTGTATGGGCTGGAGAAGCCATTGTTTTAATTGACATATTTAAAGACCATAAAAAAATTACGCAAAGGAAACTAACCTTTAACACTTCTAGAAAGCAGTCTGATAATACCAAAAGAATATATACTTCAAAAGAATTAAATATTTCTGGATACAACTTATCACCTTACCCTGAACAAGGAAAGGCACTTGAAATGAAAGACTATTACATTCAACTTGAAGTTAAGAACTAATTTCTAATGCCATTATAGAAATAGCTACAGTTCTTTTTATTTAACAATGGTAATTAATGACAACCACAGTCATCTTTACCGCAAACTTTTTTAGATTTCTTTTTCTTCCAAAAGAATTTTTTAATCAAAAACGTTATAGCAATTGCTAATGTTATAAAAACGAGTATTTCTTGAATAATAATATTCATCTTGACTTAGGTATTTACGATATCACAAATTTAGTCGAATTAAAAAAACCATCTTAAAGCCTTTTAAATCACACTATAAATTCACTTACTTTAAAAATTGATACGCTATTAAAGCAGCTACATATGCTAACGCGGTCATAATTGTTAATTGTAATGTTGGCCATTTCCAGCTATTAGTTTCTTTTTTCACAATAGCTAATGTACTCATACACTGCATAGCAAAGGCATAAAAAAGCAATAGCGAGATTCCGGAAGCAAAATTAAAAAGCGCGCCTCCAGTTATTATATTTTTCTCTCCAGCCATACGGTTTTTAATAGTATCCTCATCATCACTACCAACACTATAAATGGTTGCTAATGTCCCTACAAAAACCTCTCTTGCCGCAAAGGAACTCACCAATGCTATACCTATTTTCCAATCGTAACCTAAAGGCCTAATTGCAGGCTCGATAGCCCTTCCTGTAATCCCTATAAAAGAATACTCTAATTTATGAGAAGCTATTTTTTGTTGTAACTCTTCCTCACTTAAATCCTGAGATGCATAAGTGGAAGCGACTATGGTTTCCGCATTATTAAATTGCTCGCCAGGCCCATAAGACGCTAATACCCACAATACAATAGATATAGCTAAGATAATTTTTCCGGCACCAAAAATAAAAGATTTTGTTTTTTCCAAAACCGTCAAAGCCACATTTTTAACCATTGGCAATTTATAGTTTGGCATTTCAACCACGAAAAAGGTCTTACTTCTAATTTTTAAAATTTTATTTAAAATATAGGCTGAAAATATAGCTGTTGCAAAGCCAATTAAATATAATAACATTAAGGTTAAAGCCTGATAACTCAACCCTACAAAGCGCCCTTCTGGTATTACTAACGAAATAATAATTAAATATACAGGTAGCCTTGCGGAACAAGTTGTAAATGGCGTAACCAATATAGTAATTAAACGCTCCTTCCAACTCTCTATATTACGTGTCGCCATAATAGCAGGAATAGCACATGCCGTTCCAGAAATAAGCGGCACAACACTTTTCCCACTCAATCCAAATCGCCTCATAATACGATCCATTAAAAAGACGACGCGACTCATATAACCACTCTCCTCTAATACCGCAATAAATAAAAACAAAAAGGCTATTTGCGGAATAAATATAACGATTCCTCCCAGGCCTGGAATAATACCTTCAGCTATTAAATTGGTAAAAGCACCTTCTGGCAGTATCTGTTTTGCCCACTCACTTAACGAAGCAAATGTGCTATCTATAAATTCCATAGGAATACTTGACCAATCGTAAATAGCTTGAAAAATAGTCAATAAAATAAGAAAGAAAATAGCATAACCCCAAACCTTATGAGTTAAAACCCTATCTAATTTTGTTCTCAAATCCTTAGCTTGAGATGCATCTATAGTTTGTCCTTTTTTAAGCGTATCGTTTATAAATTGATACCGTTTTATTGTTTCTTTTTGCTGTAACCTTTTTAAATCACTCTTAGATTTTGTTTTAAAACTCGCTATAGCATCTATCTCTTTTCTATTTGTTTTCCCAAAATTAACATCTTGTGTAATAACCAACCAAAGCTTATAGAGTAGCTGATTAGGAAAAGCACTTTGCAGCCTTTCAAAATATTCTTTTTCAATTTCAGAAGCATTTAAACAAGGTGCTATAGATAATTCTTTATAATTAGCAATTAATAATTTTAAAGTGTCTATCCCTTCTTTTTTACGTGTGCTAATTAACGCTATCTTGGTTTGCAATTTAGACTCCAAATAATCAATATCAAGAGAAATCCCTTTATACTTCATTCTGTCTGCCATATTTATAGCTAGCAAACAAGGGATTTCTAAATCTTTTATCTGAGTAAACAATAATAAATTTCGCTTGAGATTCTCAACATCACTAACCACAACTACTACATCCGGAAAATCTTTATCGTTCCTATTTAAGAGTAATTCAATAACTACATTTTCATCAAGTGATGATGCATTTAAACTATAAGTACCTGGCAGGTCTATAATATGAGCCTTTACACCTCTTGACAACTTACAAATCCCTTCTTTTTTTTCAACCGTAATTCCAGGGTAATTTCCAACTTTCTGTTTTAAGCCCGTTAAAGCATTAAAAACAGATGTTTTCCCTGTATTTGGATTCCCTATTAACGCGACATTCAATTGCTTAGCCATTACTTACATTTTCAATTAATATATGCTGCGCTGTCTCTTTTCTTATAGCCAAATGACTTCCGTTTATATTAAGATACATAGGGTCTGCAAAAGGCGCTACCTGCACCAACTCTACATGATTCCCTGGCAAGCATCCCATTTCAAGAAGTTTTAAAGGAATCTGTATTGATGATACGTCAATTATAATGGCTTTTTCGCCGCGTTTAAGATGTGCTAAAGTGAGTTGCAAGCTTATTTAGATTGATTTTAAAGAACCAAAAGTAAGTCAAAAATTTACGGTAAAAAAAAATGCAGACAAAAAACTCTTATCCGTCTTCTTTTTTCAACCGCTGTATGTCTTTTAATAATTCCGAAATAGCTTCTGGATCCGTACCATCATAAAACCCTCTTATTTGCTTTTTCTTATCGATTAGCATAAAGTTTTCAGTATGAATCATATCATACTCTCCGCCATCTCCATTCGTTTTAACCGCCAAATAACTTTTTCTAGCCAGTTCATAAATATGCTTCTTATTGCCCGTAACCAAATTCCATTTTCTATCATCGACACCTTTTCGCTTAGCATAACGCTTCAATTGCGCAACACTATCTATCTTGGGTGTAACCGAATGCGAAAGCAACATCACCTCATCATCATTCAAAATTTCCTTTTGAATATCTCGCATATGATCGGTCATTATGGGGCAGATAGTAGGGCAAGTCGTAAAAAAGAAATCCGCAACATAGATTTTATTTTTGTAATCGTCTTGCGTTATTGTTTTTCCGTTTTGATTAATTAAACTAAAATCGGCTATTTTATGATATTTTTTAACATGTTGAATAGTACTATCTACCAAGGTAACATCGATACTATTAGGCTGATAAATCGGCAAGGGCTTTTCAACCTTTAAAATAGAATAGAAAATGGAGATAATCACAGCTGAGAGTAGCGTGAATGCGATGGCAAATTTTTTGTAACCTTTAAAAAACGATAACATTCTTATTAATTTGAGTAAGATGTTACAAAAATACAATGAAATTGAAACACAGGACCTTTATTTGGCTCATAAATTGCTGTTAAAACACAAAGCAATACACGAATAGCTTTTTATACTAAGCCTAAATACGTACTTTTGGGCGTTAAAAAATCATATATATAAATGACAGTATTTTTCATAAAAGCAGCACAGCTACTCTTAAGTTTATCCATTCTAGTAGTATTACACGAATTGGGTCACTTCATTCCTGCAAAGCTATTTAAGACCAGAGTAGAAAAATTCTACTTATTTTTTGATGTTAAATTCTCTTTGTTCAAGAAGAAAATAGGAGAAACCGTTTATGGTATTGGTTGGCTTCCTTTAGGAGGTTATGTGAAAATTTCTGGAATGATAGATGAAAGTATGGATACCGAACAAATGGAAAAACCTGCTCAGCCATGGGAATTTCGTTCTAAACCTAGCTGGCAACGTCTAATTATTATGCTTGGTGGTGTTACAGTAAACTTTATATTAGCTTTTGTTATTTATATCCTAGTGATATTTGCATGGGGAACCAACTATTCTACAAAAGATGATATTAAATATGGTTTTGGTGTCTCAAAAACAATGGAAGCGCTTGGTTTTAATCAAGGCGACAAAATTATAAGTGTAGACGGCATACCATTTAAAGACGCTAATAACATTAACGCAAATTTAATGTTTAGAACCATAAATACCGTTACTGTTGCGCATCAAAATGGACAAACGCAAGAAATTTCTATTCCTGAAGACATAGGTAAACAATTATTCCAAAATGGTGACGCTCCTGCTTTTGCGGCAAGAGTTCCTTTTACATTAGATTCTATAGCTCCTAAATTTCCAGCTGCTATTGCAGGCCTAAAAGAAGGCGACAAAATAGTTGCCATAAATGATAAACCTATCGTTTATGATACGGATTACAATTACGCAATAAAGAATCGTAAAGACTCTATTGTTAAATTTACAATAAACAGAAATAATAGCATTAAAGACCTTTTTATAAAACCGAATGAAAAATCTAAAATAGGAGTCATTTTAAAACCCACAGATAAAGACTACGTAAAATCACATCATAAGTCTTATTCGTTTGGAGAAAGCATCTCTAAAGGAACCGCTATGGGATATTGGACCGTTAAAGATTATTTTGCTCAGTTCAAATATATTTTCACAAAAAAAGGCGCTTCTCAACTTGGTGGTTTTGCTGCCATTGGAAAATTATTCCCTCCACAATGGAATTGGCAAGCGTTCTGGATGCTAACTGCATTTTTATCTATAATGCTTGGTGTACTTAATTTATTACCTATACCAGCATTGGATGGCGGCCATGTTATGTTCTTGCTTTATGAAATGATTTCAGGGAGAAAGCCTGGCGATAAATTTATGGAGTACGCACAAATGGTCGGCTTTTTTCTTTTAATAGGTCTCGTATTATTTGCAAACGGAAACGATTTATACAAGGCAATTATAGATTGGTTAGCATAAAAATAAAAAAAAAATTAAATTTTATTTTGCAGAACTCAAAAAAGCTCCTATATTTGCACTCGCAATAGCGAAAAACACTCCTCCTTAGCTCAGTTGGTTAGAGCATCTGACTGTTAATCAGAGGGTCCTTGGTTCGAGCCCAAGAGGAGGAGCAAGTTTAGAAAAGCCACTAGAAATAGTGGCTTTTTTTTCAACTAATAATTCGGGATGTGGCGCAGTCCGGTTAGCGTACACGGCTGGGGGTCGTGTGGTCGCAGGTTCAAATCCTGTCATCCCGACAAACTAACTACAAAAAGGGTTTACCCCTAAAAGACTACAGGTAAAAAAACAAATATCATTAAACCAGGAAATCGTTTTAATTCAATATCATTAATATTGAATTAAAAGCTACACAAACCAGGTTTTGAATACACTATTATTTACATAAATTGTCTTATTTTCTTACAACTCTTTGAGGTCGCTTTCTAAAATAAGCAAGCACAGAAACAGTAATCACAATAAAAGTTAACACATAAATAAAAGTAGGTATAGGTAAAGGATCTCCTGCAGCATAACTATGTAAGCCCGAAAGGTAATAATTCACCCCAAAAGAAGTCATAATAATAGTTCCAAACGCTAATATACTAGCGACATTTAAAACATAAGTACTTTTCATTCCTGGAATAAGACGCAAGTGCAAAACAATAGCATAGACAATAATACTAATTAAGGCCCAAGTTTCTTTAGGATCCCAAGCCCAATACCGCCCCCAAGATTCATTAGCCCAGACACCTCCTAAAAATGTACCAACTGCCAATACAAACAAACCTATAGTCATAGATATTTCATTAATATAAGTAAGCTCTTTTATCTTAACATCTATCGTCTTGGCCGTCCTTTTAGTTTTAAATATCATCAATAATAAAGCCATATAACCCAATATAAACGAAAGTGCTAATGGTGCATAGCTACTAACAATTGTAGCCACATGCACCTTCAACCAAAACGACTTTAATACTGGCATTAAATTGGTTATTTCAGGATTTAACCAATCTAAATAACTCACAAAAAGCAAAGCTCCAGAAAAAAGAGTCGCAAGAGGGAGGGCAAAATCTGATTTTCTAAAAGTTATCAATCCACATAAAGCTAAGACCCAAGAAACAAAAACCAACATTTCATAACCATTACTCCAAGGCGCATGTTGAGCGACATACCACCGTAATATAATATTCCCTGTAAATAATATAAAAACAATAAGCGTCATGATTACTAAAGCGTCCCAAACTAGATCAATACTCTTACGCAGAGTAAAAATTTTAAAAATAGCCAACATCAATAGCAAGCTACCTGTAACAAAAAAGCCTTGAAACAACCAAAAATTTAAATTTAGCGCATTGTACAACAACTCCGCTTCTATCCGCTTTCTATTTGGAATAACAGCTGCTCCTATAACATCTTGATACGTTTTAATATAAGCCAGTTTTTCGCTAGCCGCAACCCAATTTCGCCCTTTAACATCCTCAAAATAAGCTGGAATAATCCGCTTTGCAAACAAAGCATCTTCTTCGGGAAAATCGTTAAAATGATGCGCATGACTAAACCACGTGTTATTATCATCATTTTTATTAGGAAATATTTTTAAATAATTTCCAGCAAACACATTAAATAATATATTGAATCTTTCATCAACTTTTAAAACCTCTTTATCAGACTCACTACGTTCACCAGGTTTTTTTTTACTTGCCTTCTCAACAGCCTCGCTTAAAAGATAATCCCCATTAACATTTAAAAATGCTGTAAATGGTAACAAATTATCTTCGCTTACTTTTAAATCACTAAACAATTCTCCTCCTTTTTTCACATCAACTTTAATAAGAGGAACATATTGCCAAATATTTGAAGCTGATTGCATTGCTAAAAACACCTGATTAGCATCATAACATATGCTTTTTCCGCTTTCAGTATATTTAAAATAAGGTTTACGAGAAAGCTTTCTCAAAAACTCCGAAGCTAACGTATTTATAGGCTTAATACGCCCATCTAAATCTTGCACCATTAATCTCCCGAATAATTCGGAGTGCTGCGCATTTATTTCGAGAGCTTTAATTAATTCTAAGTCAACAGAAGCCCGCTTTTCCTGCGAAACAAGAATATTAGTCCCCCCTAAAAACAAAAGCACCAGAGCGGCATTTTTTAGCTTTAACCGCTTTAGCTTTTTGTTAACCAATGAAAAACGAGAAGCTTTGCCAAAAAGCGTAAAAAACATCCCAATCATCATTAATAAATACCCTATATACGTGATGTTTGTACCCCAATAATCGTAATTAACAGCTAGAACTGTTCCTTTCTCATCCGTATCATAACTCGCCTGAAAAAAACGGTATCCACCATAATCCAAAACATTATTCATAAATATCCTATAAGGCAGCTCACTATCATTATCAATAATTTCAACCTCACTCGCATAAGCTGATGGACTCGTAGAGCCTGGATAGCGTTCCAACTGAAAATCATTTAAATAAATTGAAAAAGGCGTAATAATGGGCGCTGCGCCATAGGACAAAGACAGATTAACACCTCCAATTTCAATACTATGCGTTGTAGGTAAAAAACCCTCCCTATAAAGCAAATCCACCTGCTTAATACTTTCTCCCAACCGAACATTAACCACTAAGGCATCCTCTTTTCTCTCGTCATTATCTTTTGGTTTTACAGACGAACTTACGAGCGTTATTTTTCCTTTAGGGTAATAAGACAAAGGTACAAAAGACACATCCCCATCACGATAAAGCGTACTTAAAGAAAAGCTTTGAACTGAATCTTTTTTGATAGTTCCAGCAATTTGTGAAGCCATAGCAAACGTACTTAAATTCCTAGGAGAGACTACACTTAAATCACCATTATTCGCAGTGATGTTTATAACCCCTGGCTCATAAACATTAAATCCAATTTTATGACTATGTTTACCAACAACTTCTATTTCACCATGCTCAATAAATATGGTTTTTCTTCCGTTTCCATCAGAAATGACCATTTCAATTATTGGTGTTCCGTTGTTATCATCATTTTCAATTTTAGGAATGGCATCAGGAATAAATTCATTATAAGAAACTGTAATTGGAATATTATCTATATCAGTGTCTATTCTAAAATTATTATTACTTAGTGGTGAAAAATCTAATTGTTGTTTTACAATTTTTGATGTTTCTCCTTTTGAAATATGTATATTAAGATCGTTTTTATCTGAAATAATTATATTTGAAGATGTGCCTTCTCTAATTCTCATTACACCACCATAAGAAACATACCTTGTAATACTAGCCCCAAACAGAACAACTACGAAAGCAAGATGAAATGTAAGGACAGGCCATTTTTCTTTTCGCCAAAGCTTATATTTATAAATATTTGCGACAAAACTTAGCCCCAACCCTAACATTACAAGCTCAAACCACAAAGCATCATATATAACACGCCAAGCTGTAGCTGTTCCATAATCATTTTCAACAAAAGTTGCTATAGCCATAGCTAAAGCAAAAGTCAATAATAAAAATGTTGCTAAAATTGGCGAACCAAGAAAACGAGATAATTTATTCATTAGATTTAGATAAAGGAAATCTCAATACACTTTTTGAAAAGAGATATAGTATAAATATTTAGTTGAAAACAGTTTTTAATGAGTTACCGAAGAAACTGAATTAATTGGCGTCTTATCCTCACGCGCTTTAGCTTCCTTTAACCATCTAGGTAATACTGTTTTTTTAAATGTTTCTTTTTCAGTTTTCAGTTTTTCAATATCTAAACCAATAAATTTTTGAGCCTTTTCCTTGGTAGAAATATCAGGCATTTCAATAGGTTTATTATACCCAAGATCAGCAAGCAGTCTTGCCAATTTCACTCTAGCTTCTTGAGCTATAACTAATCCACTACCAATAACACGACTAGTTTCAACTGGAGAATGAAATGAGGCACCGTGTGCCGCTGCAGAATAATCCCAACGCCATTGACCATGACGAATATCTGTCAATATAGGTTGCATTTGTTTTTCGGTAGCCCCTAAGTCCCAACATTTTTTAGCCTCTAAATGCGCTTTAACCAACATATCCTCAAGTTTTAACCTATTTTCAGTTGCTTTTTTCTGCCTATCATACACATTAGCAATCAACTTATCAGACTCTTCTCTATGACATACTTGACACGCATTAGACGTATTATTAAGAGGTGATTGTATATGATGGTCTGTAAATTTTTGCCCACCTTCACTTTTGTAAGGCATGTGGCAGTCTGCACAAGACACACCTCTATCGGCATGCACACCTGTAGTAAATGTTTCATAACCCGGATGTTGCGCCTTTAACATTGGTGTTTTACTTAATTTATGCGTCCAATCAGAAAATTCCAAGTCATCATAATACCGTTCCATATCCTCTACAGTAGTACCATTTTTCCAAGGAAAGACTAAATAAGGAACCCCTTCTTTATCAGGAAGCTCCTTATTAAAATAATACTCTACATGGCATTGCGCACAAACCAAAGAGCGCATTTCGTTATGCGTCGCGTTATTAATATCTTTTCCCATAGCATCAAAGGCCTCAACAAGAGCTGGTCTTGTAATACGCAATTTCATGCTTTTAGGGTCATGACAATCGGCACAACCAATTGGATTCACAATTTCCATCCCCATATCTGCCCATTTACCATTATAAAATTCTGTAATTCCAATTTCACTCATTAAACGCGGTACATCTGGGCCTTTACAAGTCCAACAAGTAGCAGGCATTGGACCATCTCCTTTTCCTTTCGGACTACCAGTTCTTAACGTATTCTGTATATCTTCAATAGCATAGGCATGCCCTCTTCCTTGATTATAATCTTTTGAAAAGCCATAACCAGCGAACAATATAACGAGATTAGGATCTTCATGCAATACATCTCGCATAGCAGAACCTCCTTGCATTGACACAAATGTTGTATCTAGCGTTTGTAAGTACGATTGATATTCTTTAGGATAATTTTCTCCCCAAACTTCATTTCTTGGCTCATTTTCTACTATATCTACACTCGGCATATACCTGTATTTTGCCTCAGATTTCCTGTTTACAATGCTTGAAGCTAAAAGCCCCAATAGAAAAACGACAATAATCGTTACGATAAATAATACTTTGTTTTTCATCTGATTTGCGGTTTAGTCTTTTATCTGTTTTTCCATCCAAGACGGAATTACTAATTCTTCTTGATCGGTAGGCAATGGCGCAATGTTATACTTTACAGTAGTTAAACCATGAACTTTACCGTGTGGTACTTGTTTATGGCAACTCCAACATTGTCGGTTGGTTCTATTTTCCCTATGCCCTTCAATCCAACCATCATATTTTACTTGTGTTACTTGCTGTACATGACAGCGGATACAATTATTTTGCACAACAGCCTGAGAGGCTTCTTTCATTTTAATAACATCTGGTTCAGCCCTTGCCGTAAAAACAGAAGCGTGATACAAACCATCTTTAGCCTTAAAATAATATTTATTAAACACATTATTATGAGGAACATGACAATCATTACAATTAGCCCATTCACGATGAGAACTATGCATCCAACTATTATAAACAGAGGTCATAACATGACAGTTAACGCATGCTTGTGGATCATCTGACATGTATGAAACCACTCTAGATTCTCTAGCCATAAATAACCCCAGACCTATCAATACCGCTATTAGAAATGTAGCGGTTGTTCGCCACTTCGAATGCCTAGGTAGTATATTGATTTTCAACTTCAAAACGTACTAAAGATAGTAAATTAGTAGTTATAAATCAAGTTTCATTTTTTTTAATAGAGCACCTTCAATAGTACTATAATTTATAGTCCAAAAATAAACGATTAGTAACTCGTTTAAATCTTAATCAATTCAATAGTACTTTCATAAATAGCTTTAAATAAGTCTCTTTATTTTTTAAAATAATCAAACACAAAGCCCAACAAAAAAGGCCTCGATAAAACCGAGGCCCATACAATAATCAAAAGATCTGACTATTAATCTTTGATAAACTTTTTAGTTATCAATGTATCACTATCATTAAATTGAATGATATACAAACCAGACTTCAAACCTCCAACATTTATAACGTTTGAAGAAGCAACTCCTCTAGCAACTTGCTGTCCTACCATATTAACAATTACATATTCTAAACCCTCATTAGATTTCACATATAACAGACTCCCTTTTACTGGGTTAGGATAAATTTCTAACAGAACAGGATCGTTATGCTGTTCTGCAGTGAAACCATAAACACTATTAGACGCATTTATATTTACGGTATAATCTTCAACTTCACCATAGCTGAATGCCCCACAAGATTCAGGAATAGCATTATATCTCATCGCAACACGCATCCTTGTTGCTCCAATAACAGCATCTGCTGGCACTACAAATGTTCCATTAACGGAAGTATCTTGCGATACAGATTTTGTCCATACTTGCTCACCTGGATCTGAAAATTCTCCATTATTATTATAATCAATCCACACACTATAGGCCTCATTATAAGCTCTCCCTGTCCATGTTGGAGTTATAGTAATAGAAACAGAAGCCCCTTTTGTTACACCTGCAGAGATCGCAGAAAAGTCAGAATAACCTGTACTTGTAGTCCCCACGCCCGAAGCATTATCTATAGATTCCATCTGAACTCTAGAAATATACTCATCATTAGTATTATTCCCGTTAGCACTACAATATGTAACTGGGGTTGGTTCGACAACAACAACCGTTCTAACAACTTCTTGAGCTGCATTTCCAGCCGCATCACTAACATTATATCTTATAAGATACGTTCCTTCCGCATTATTATTTACTGTTCCCGTAGTAACGATACTCGATGTTAAATCCCCATCAACATCATCTATAGCTGAAGCACCTGGATCCGTATAAGCAGCACCAAGAGTCATACTTACAGAAGCATCTCCAACTAAGGTAATAACAGGAGCAGTAGTATCGGCCACATCTCCTATAATATTAACTGTATAATCCTCGACTTCGCCATAATTAAATGATCCACACGAAACAGGAAGCGTATTATACCTCATGGCAACCCGCATTCTAGTCACACCTGTAAGCGCATCAGCTGAAACAGTAAACGTACCCGTTGCTGGCGTATCTTGAGAAGCCACTTTTGTCCACACTTGTTCACCGGCATCGGTAAAATCACCATTATTATTATAGTCGATCCAAACACTATAAGCCTCATTATACTGAGTTCCTGTCCAAGTTGGCGTCACACTAATAGAAGCTTCATCACCTTTGATAAGATTAGCAGAAATAGATGTGAAATCTGAATAACCTGTACCAGTAGTCCCTGCTTCTGAAATATTATCTATTGTATTTAACTGCACACGACTAATATACTCATCGTTCGTATTATCGCCGTTAGAATCACAATATACTATAGGCGCAGTACCTGTTGTTGTTACATTTAAACTAGACGCAACACCTTCTCCTCCTGTAGAACATTTTGCTAAAACCGTACAGGTATATGTCGTTCCTTCTGCTAATCCAACGGCATCATAAGTTGTTCCCGAGACATTAACCACAGACGCATTGCCTATCTTCACATCATACGATACAGCACCCGATACCGCAGACCATGCTAATGAAAACGCTGTATCTTGAATATTTGAAGATGCAAAATTAGAAGGTGCTCCCAAACTACAAACCTGTACATACGCATCACCTACTCCTACCGCATGCCACGCATTAGTTACTGTAATTTCTTCAGCTCCCCCAGCTCCATACAAATCTTTAGCTGCCTGAATAGCCCCTGATCGCGCATCTGCAAATGTAGAATTAGCAGATAAATAAACATTTAAAGTTCGGTAAGCTATTTTTGCAGATTTATCCATTCCTATACTTGAAACACTATAAGCATTCCCAATATCATTAGTTCCATTTCCTCCTACAACTGCTAAATAAAACCAAAAATTCAACACCCCTGAATTAGTATGTACTCCACAATAATCATTACTTTGAGTGGGCACACCGCAATTAGGATTTCTCCAAAATGTACCACCATAAGTATCTGGTTGATTTCTAGAATTTGGATTACTCATAGACCTAAGTGCAGAAGATCCTGCTCGTCTATCAATTTCATCACCAATTAACCATACCTCAGCACTAGGTGCTGTATCGCTTCCGTTTCCTTTTGCATATTGCTCTACTGCTGCTCCCCAAATATCTGAGAACCCTTCATTTAACCCCCCAGATTCTCTTTGATATGCTAAATTTGCAGTATTAGAAGTAACTGCATGCCCTATTTCATGTGCCGCTACATCTATAGAGGTTAAAGCATCAAACCCACCATTACCTTCATTACCATTAGAAGAACCATCTCCATATGTCATTACACTCCCATTCCAAAAGGCATTATCATAACCAACACCACCTGGAATATTATCATAATGTACAAAGCTATTTATTGCTGCCCCTGAACCATTAAAACTATTCCTATTATGAACTGATAACCAATAATCGTACGTTTGCTCTGCTCCCCAATGCGCATCTAATGCCGCATCATCTTTATTTGCATTATCATACTCTGCCGCTGTCCAATTATTATCTGCATCGGTAAAATTAACCTGAGCATAACTATTTTGACGCTGGCTATTATAAGTATTAACTCCTCCACCCCTTGTATTATCTCTCAAAGCATAACTAGCACCAACAGTCCTTGTAGTAATCGTTCTAGTACCACTATAACGTGTAGCTGCATTTGCTGTTGCCCTAAACGCAACGGACTCATTTTCTGAATTTTCACAATGCGCCTCAACAGACCCTAAATTTACTGAAGAATTAGCATGCTCACCAACATGTTTTATTATGCTATTGTAAAATAACACCTTTCCTGTATGCGCATCGATATAAAGTTCGCCTCTACTAATTGGAGAAGTACTATAAATATCATATTTATAAGCTAAATTAAACACTTTTATTTCTCCTTTAGAATCCTCAGAATCAAAATCTGGCAAGATCACCAATTCTCCTTTAGGCTTAACATAACCAAGTGCCTCTGCCATTTTAGCATCTTCCCATAAGTAAGATTCTGCTCCAATATGACTTAGCGCTCTCGAAAGCCCTTGTGCCTTGCTTATTGACGGACTTACATCTACATTTCCTACTTTATAAAATTCACCACTCATCAATTTAACCACTCCATTTTTAGCATGTAATGTATACGTTCCAAACTCCACATTAACACCTTTATATTGCTGTTGATATTTTTGATGCGTAAACCCTAAATCATCTACTTCAGACTTCGTTTGCAAATAACTATCTGCTTTACCCACCTTTAATTCATTCACAAAAATTGAATTTACATCTTGCAATTTATAAGCAGAAGTCCTACTGAGCTCTATTAGCCCTGGCTGTCCATTCTTCTTATTCGTTTTTTGCGAATTACCTCTTTGTTCTTGACCATAACTTTGCGAACTCATTAAAGCCGAAAGCGTAATCAAAGCAAAAGTCTTAAGTACTTTTTTTCTCATAATACCACTTGTTTTTTAATTAATTAATTGTTTTTTAAGATTTTTATTAATGAAATCGTAATAAATGTACCAAAACAATACCGAATGATTCGTCGGTTTTTTGCTTTTTTCGATAAAATACCATTAAAAAGAAAGATTTATCGAAGAATTACGGCTTTTACCGTAATCAAAAGACTGAAATACAGTGCATTTAACTACCAATAATCGTAGAATATTACAAAAAAATAAAACTTAAAGAGTACCCTTTATAGGATAGCTAACCAACGCGCTATAGTCATATTTTAACAGAATGCAATTTTAAACACGTAAAACACTACTATTTAACATTTAATTTAATAACTTAAAAGACTATTAACCTAAAAACCAACAGCATAATGAATACAAAAAACTACTATCTCTTAGGAATACTGATAACCATTACCGCAGGAACAGTTCTATATTATTATTTATGCTACAGTCCTTATTATGCTAACACAAATAAAGCAACTGAAGCTAAAAACCAAGTACCAAAGGCAACTGAGGTTAAAAAAATAACGAAAACGACTTTTTCCATCATTGATCAAAAAAGTGGTATTGCATTTAAAAATGATAATAATTTCAACTTTAAATCTTCTAAAAGCATAATCGTAAAACCCCTTCCAGAAGATCTCAATATTGAAATAAAAAAACTAACAAGTTACCTAAGTAACAATGCTAATAAGTCCCTAGATATTGTTGGCTATTACACTATTAAAGAGAAGAACAAGACTGCATTTCCAAACTTAGGCCTAGCAAGAGCTAATGCAATCAAGAATTACCTTGTTGCTAATAATGCACCTTCTAAAGCCATTAACATTTATGGGAAACTAAAAAACAGCTTAACCCCGGACAATAAAGACACCTATTTAGGCCCAACAGATTATAAACTGAATACCATTAACTCAAAACACACTTCGGTTAAGAATAGTCAAAAAAACCTAGAACAAGACATCAAGACAAACCCTTTGATATTGTATTTTGAAATAGGAAATACCAACATTAATCTAACCTTAGATCAACGTAAAAAATTCGCTAAAATCTCAAAATATATAGATAAAACAGAAGGGGCTTTCATACAAATTACAGGTCACACAGATAATATTGGAGATAGAACAAGTAATATTCAACTAGGGCTGAACAGAGCTAATTTTGTTAGGGATTATTTTATAGAAAATGGCATTCTACAATCTAAGATAAAAACATTTTCTAAAGGGCCTGATACACCAATAGCAGACAACAGCAAAAAAGAAGGACAAGCAAAAAACAGAAGAATAATAGTAAGCATTAACTAAATAAAAAATATGAATTGGTGTGTATTAATCCCGTTAATAGGAGGGGTACTTAGTGCTAGTTTAGGATACGTATTAGGAATGCTTATCACAAATACAAAAAAGCACAACGTAGATTCGAATATTCTTAAAAACAGAATTACAATACTAGAATCGGAACTACGAGCATCTAAGATAATAAATAAAAATTCTAAACATAAGATAGCTTCTGGAGCAGGAAATGAAGGCATCGGCTCAAAAATAATGACCCCAGAAACTTCTAAAAAGCCCGCTTTTGACAGCGCCAAAGTCAAAACAATATTTGGTAAATCCATCAAATAAAATGACTTAACTTTAATAGAAGGTATTGGTCCAAAGATTAAATAATTATTTCACAATCACCATATTAACACATGGAATACCCTTGCTAATTGCACTACAGAAGAGTGTCAAACAATTCTCGACAGCAAAGGCGAACGTTTTAAAATTCACAAACCAAACTCTTGGCCAAAACAAGCTTTGCTAGCATCGAAAGGCAAATGGCAAAAACTAAAAGATTGGCAAGATACACTTGATGGTGGAAAGTAAAATTAGTAATTTTAAAAGACAACTCAAATGAGTTGTCTTTTTTATATCTCAAAACACATCAACTATATTTAACTTTTCTCAAAATACGAACCGCCTCTTTATATCTCATATACACCTCATCACTATACGATTTTAATAACGGTTTCGCTTCGTGCAACCGATCTATAGCCTTATGAAATAAATTAAGATAACATATTAAATAAGTTACTGGGAGGTTTAACAAATCTTTTACCTCTTGATTATTTAGTGTACTTCCTTTCTTTAATTTCTCTAGTAAAGCATTATTTGCATTATAAATATGATGCAATATTTTTTTATCAAATTGAGGCGCTTCAAAGATCAACCGCGTATCTATATTATAACTTGCGTTATTACTAAAATGGATTATAGTTTCCTCTAAAGGATAATATTTAAAGGTATTTTGCAGTCCCAAATTCACATACTCAATAATCTTAAAACTATGATCATCCAACATTATAGAAACCTCATCTAATGCAGAGAAAAACAAACGTACACGTTCGTTGATAAGCTCGATATCCACTCTAGAATAAAAAACCTCCTCTTTAATTTTCTTTTTTCGTCCTGACCAACACACCACAAAATACTCTTTAAAAACCTTATATTGAGGATCATAATCTCTCCTGTTTTTCATAAAATCGAAAACACCATCTAACGTATATTCAATATTATTTTGTGAATGGTTTTCTATAGCCTTTACAATTTCCGAATTCACATCTTTAATTTCACTTTCGAAAATCTTTGGCATACTCATACTACCATCTCTAAAAAAGAAGGCGCCTCCATAATACTTCCAAATATTTTTACGCAGTGAAGTTAATTTATTTATAGGTCGTATCGTAACCAAGCCTACTACTTTATGATCTGGCAAATGCGGAAATGGCACATTTTCATATTGCACTATTGGCGGGTTAGAAAGATATGCATTAATAAGATTCTGTATTTTACTATCATCGAAAAAATCTACACCAACAACGCTATTATCTTCATCCTCTACACCTATAACTATATACGAATTGTTTTGAGGGTTGCTATTTGATAATGCACAGACATGTTTTAAGAATTTAGCCTTACCTTCTTTTAGTCCAATATCTATTTTGCGTTTTTTATCATAGAAACTATTCTCATCATTATGAGCCAATAAGTTTTTTATCAAAAGACGCTTATTAATCATAATTTAATAGTCTATTCTAAATCTTGATTATTATTTAGCTTCATCAATACTAATTCAAAAATAATACGCGTTAAATAACTTTATCTATTTTAGCTTTAATTACCTCAAACTAAACACCTCTCATTATCACACTCCACTTACACGAAAAAATACCCTTATAAAAAAACGAACGCTTTTTCACGATATGTTATTTTTATTGGCTACGTTAATTTAAGGGTTTTTATTTTAAAACCCTTTAAATTTCATTATTTTTCACAGATCTAAAGATCAAAAAAGGGCATTATAGTTAAGGCGCTTTATGTAAACAGAGCATTATGTTTTATAAAACATAAGAAAACAATAGATAAAACATTCTTCATTCAGCACAACAAACCAAGTTCTCTTTTTAAGTTCTCTCTTGCTTTAAGCTCTAGATTATCTCTAAAAACTGTAGAAAAATATAAACTCTCACGACCTAAAAAAGCATTCAGAACTTTCTTTCTTCCGTTACGGTATATCAGATCTGGGTAAACATTATATTCCTTTCGTATATTATTAACGTATCCCTTATAAACATCCCAGTCCTCTCCTAATATAGAAAGGTCTAAATCTAATAAATAACCATTATCATTATTCCCTGTAATTAAAACATTATGTTTTTGGGTCGATACGATCATTTTTTCAATACGTGCTCTTTTCTCTGCTTCAACACCCAGTAGTTTTAATCGTTTTTCTGAAAAAACAGCACTTTTCAATTCATTATCGCTTCTTGTTGCTTTATAAACAATATCGTGATACCAAATAGCAAAACAAACACTATCAAAATCAACAAAATGATTTTTAATCTGCTTTGCATGAACTAGCATATTATAGATGTGATACAAATTATGATAATATCTTTTTTTATCACTATAGGCACCTGCTATCTCTTCCCAAAAACGCGCAATTACGCGTTCCTCTTTTATATATAAAGACGCCAATTCGTACCATTCTTTTTTTAGCCAATCGATCATGATTCTCTTTTCACTATAGTAGCAGTTGCTTGTGCCGTACAAAACATTAAAACATCGGCTATATTTACGTGTGCAGGTCGCGAAACCGCAAAATAAATAACCTCTGCAACGTCTTCTGGCTGCAATGCCTTATAGCCCTTATACGCATTATCTGCTATAGTATCCCCTTTAAAACGTACTTGAGAAAATTCTGTTTCTACCAAGCCTGGGTTTACAGACCCCACCTTAATCCCAAACGGATTTAAATCTATACGCATGCCTTCGGTAACAGCAACTACTGCGTGCTTACTCGCACAATATACATTCCCTTTTGGATAAACCTCCTTTCCTGCTGAAGAACCAATATTTATAATATGCCCAGAGCACCTCTCCGTCATTTGAGGGGTAACCGCTTTACTAACATAAAGTAACCCCTTAACATTTATATCTAACATTGCGTCCCAATCCTCTAAATTTCCATCTTGAATAGGATCTAAGCCATGTGCATTACCAGCATTATTTATAAGTATATCAATTTGTTTAAACGCTTCTGGCAACGAGTTAATAGCCTCAAAAACAACTTTTTTATCTCGCACATCAAAATTCAAAGTATGAATCGCTGTAAATTCCTCGAGTTCTTTTTTAATAGTCTGTAAACGCGCTTCTCGTCTTCCACATAATATTAATTTAATGCCATGTTTTGCAAACTCATAAGCTGTTGCTCTACCAATACCACTCGTCGCTCCTGTTATTAATGCAATTTTTTCTTTCATCTTTTTAGCTTTAAAAGCAAGTTCTTTTTTAAATTATTTTTTTTTATAACTATCGTTTAATAAGCAGTCAATCTATTTACCATATAAAAAACGAAAACCATTTCTAGCTTCAAATCTATCATTTTTTAGATTGAAAATCTTTTTTTACTCTCATTATTATTTATAATCCCTATGCTGTATATCTTCCCTGTAAACACTTACAACGCCATCAATTTCAAGTCGGCTTACTTTTATTACAACAAAACTATTGCTACTTTTTTTAAGGCTTGAAACCAGCAAATAAAATAACGTTAACGTGTGTTAACATGTTAAATTTTTAACCAATTATTAACAACGAATCATCGAAAAAATTAACAATTTGCACTTTCGAAATATGAATGTTAAATTCGTGAGCTAAAAAAATTGAAAATAATGGAAGGTACAGGTACAGTTGATATTAAATCTATTAATGAAAAAATTGAAAAAGAAAGCGCTTTTGTCGATTTACTAACTTTAGAAATGAATAAAGTCATTGTAGGTCAAAAACATATGATTGAGCGTTTGTTAATAGGTTTATTAGGTCAAGGACACATATTACTTGAAGGAGTTCCAGGACTAGCAAAAACACTAGCAATAAACACCTTATCAAAAGCTATAGATGGTAGCTTTAGTCGTATTCAATTTACACCGGACTTATTACCTGCAGATGTAGTAGGTACGATGATTTACAACATGAAGGATAATGATTTCTCTATAAAAAAAGGACCTGTTTTTGCAAATTTTGTACTAGCGGATGAGATTAATAGAGCGCCAGCAAAAGTACAATCGGCTTTATTAGAAGCCATGCAGGAAAAACAAGTTACTATTGGGGAAGACACCTTTATTTTAGACAAGCCTTTTTTGGTAATGGCGACAATGAATCCCGTGGAGCAAGAAGGAACTTATCCTTTACCTGAAGCGCAAGTAGATCGTTTTATGTTGAAAACGGTAATTGATTACCCTAAGCAAAATGAAGAACAACTAATTATGAGAGCGAATTTAAAAGGCGCTTTCGAAAAAGTAAATCCAGTAGTCTCCATTTCTCAAATTATAAAAGCTCAAGAAGCTGTTCGTGAAGTATATATGGATGAGAAAATTGAAAAATACATCTTAGACATTATATTTGCTACACGTTACCCAGAAAAATATAAACTAGCAGACTTAAAACCATTAATTTCATTTGGAGCATCCCCTCGTGGAAGTATCAATTTAGCTACGGCAGCAAAATGTTACGCCTTTATAAAAAGAAGAGGCTACGTAATCCCAGAAGATGTTCGCGCTGTAGTTTACGATATTTTACGTCACAGAATAGGCATTACTTATGAAGCTGAAGCTGAAAACATTACATCTGTAGATATTATTAATAAAATTGTAAACGAAATAGAAGTACCATAGTCAATGATTATTATTAGTTAGTGTCTCTGCAGTTAAAAACCTGCTCGACCCCTTACAATTGTTTTTAATCATTTACTTAAAACTACAAACTGTTTACTAAAAATGGATACTAAAGAATTACTAAAAAAAGTACGCAAGATTGAGATCAAAACACGACGTTTATCTGATCACATCTTTGGAGGAGAATATCATTCTACCTTTAAAGGTCGCGGTATGACTTTTAGTGAAGTACGACAATACCAATTTGGTGACGATGTTCGTAATATAGATTGGAATGTAACAGCACGATATAACGAACCTTATATAAAAGTTTTTGAAGAAGAACGCGAACTTACAATGATGCTTGTCGTTGATGTTTCAGGATCAGAACTGTTTGGTACAGATTTACAATTTAAAAATGAAATAGTAACCGAAATTGCTGCCACCCTTGCGTTCTCTGCCACACAGAACAACGACAAGATTGGCTTAATCTTATTTACGGATGAAGTAGAGCTTTACATTCCTCCCAAAAAAGGGCGCTCACATGTTCTTAGGATTATTCGTGAACTCATAGAATTTGATCCTAAGAGCAAGCAAACAAATGTAGCTGAAGCTTTAAAGTTCTTGCAAAATGTAATGAAGAAAAAAGCAATTGTATTTCTATTATCAGATTTCATTGCAGACGACTACAAGCAAACACTTAAAATAGTCGCTGGGAAACACGATGTAACAGGCATACGAATTTATGATAAAAGCGAGGAGTCTATACCTAATCTAGGGCTGGTTCAAATGCAAGATGAAGAGTCTGGAGAATTAATGCTGGTTAATACAGCATCAAAAAAAACACGAACTAATTATAGTAAATTCTATCACGAAAAAGCAGAATATTATAAGGATAGTTTTGCGAAATCTGGAGCGGGCTCAATAGACTGCCGTGTAGATGAGGGTTATGTAAAAAAACTTTTAGGTTATTTTAAACGAAGAGGTTAAAATGAATACCAATTTTATGACTAACAATTTCACTTTTTTTAACACAATTAAAAAACACGATAAGATTTCAATATTAAAATTGTCATCGTTACCCGTCTTAACTTTTGTTTTTTGCTTTGTGTCCTCATTATCTTTTTCGCAAATAACAGCGGTAATAGATTCCACGACTATAAAAATAGGAGAACAAATCACTTACAAAATAGAAGTTGAAACCGACACAACCGCAATTGTTGTTTTCCCTGAAGGGCAAACTTTTCGCCCTTTAGAAGTAATAGAATCGTATAAAATAGACACAACAAAATATGATGCAAAATATAACCTTATAAAAAAATACGGATTAACACAATTCGATTCAGGAGCTTATACTATTCCAAAGCAAAAAATAACTATTGGCAATAAATCTTTTTTTACAGATTCACTTAAAGTAGAGGTGAAAAATGTTGTTATAGACACTACAAAACAAGGGTTATACGATATAAAACCTATTATAGAAGTAAATAAAAGTACTGGAAATTGGTGGAAATACATAATAATAGCTCTACTAATTATTGGAATAACTGCGTTTTCTCTCTATTGGTTTATATGGCGTAAAAAGCCGTTAACCAAAGCAGAAGAGATTGCTTTGCTCCCCCCATACGATAGGGCAAAGTTAGCATTAAAGGCATTAGATGAATCTAACTATCTTGAAAATGAAGACCTAAAGAATTACTATTCTGAATTAACTTTTATTATTAGAAAATACCTTAATGAAAAAGTTTATGATCGTGCTTTAGAAAGTACTACAAATGAACTAATCTCTAGACTAAATCTCTTAAAAGAAGGCAATCAAATAGAACTAAGTAAAGAAGATATTAGAAATATAGAATCTATTTTAAAACGTGCCGATTTGGTTAAATTTGCTAAATCATCCCCCGATATTGCTCTTGCAGAAATCGACAGAAACACCATTGATATAGAGATAGATCAAGTAAAAGAAGCACTTCCTGAGCCAACTGAAGAAGAGAAATTACTAGATCATCAATACAAAGAAGCGCAGGCCAAAAAACAAAAACGCAAAAAAATAATCCTTACCGTAGCTATAGCAACGTTTTTAGTTATAACAACACTTATTGGTTTTTCAATTAAATATGGTTTTAGCTACGTTAAAGATACTATCATAGGCCACGAAAGCAAAACACTACTAGAGACACATTGGGTCACTAGTGAATATGGTTACCCTCCGATTACCATTAGTACTCCAAAAGTATTAAAACGCACAACACCCGACATTCCTGAGGAGATGAAAGGTAAAATACAAATCACTCTATTTACTTATGGAAGCCTCTTAGGCCCATTAAACATAGCACTAGCTACAACTACTCTCAATAATGAGCCACAACAAGATCAAGCTAATCAAGGGGAAAACAAAATAGATCTTAATCAAGCTGCAGATAGTAGTATAAAGATGTGGGAAAATAGCGGTGTTAAAAACATTGTTTTAAACAAAGAGAAATTCACTACTCCAAACGGAGCAGAAGGTTTAAAAACTTTTGGAACAGGAGATTTCCCATCAAAGGTTGAAGCGCAATCTAGAAAAGGTAAATTTACCATCCTAAGTTTTACCACTCAAAATATATTACAACAAATTGTATTAACATGGCAGGAAGACGATGTTTATGCAAACCAAATAACAGAACGAATTATTAACTCCCTAGAATTAAAACCAGAAAAAGAATAATGTTTGAAGGCATAGAATTTTTAAACAAGTCGTTTTTTTGGTTGCTACTATTGTTACCATTGGCTCTGCTATGGTACATCTTTAAGCATAACAAACAAACCCCAGAACTAAAAATTTCAAGTTTAAAAGGTTTTAAAGCAACCAAATCCTGGCTCCCCAAACTAAAACACTTACTTTTTGCACTACGTTTAGTTGCATTAGCTTTTTTAATAACAGCTTTGGCAAGACCAAGAACAGTAGATGTCTCTTCTAAAACAAAAACAACTAGAGGAATAGACATTGTAATGGCTATAGATGTATCTGCGAGCATGCTCGCAAAAGACCTAAGGCCCAACCGCTTAGAAGCTTTAAAAAATGTTGCTTCCGAATTTATAAAAGGACGACCAAACGATAGAATAGGTTTGGTAGAATATGCAGGAGAAAGCTATACAAAAACTCCAATAACTAGCGATAAAGCAATAGTACTAAGATCTTTAAACGACATAAAGTACAATGCTATAATTGAAGGGGGAACAGCAATAGGCATGGGACTAGCAACAGCTGTCAACCGCTTAAAAGACAGTAAAGCAAAAAGTAAAATTATTATATTGCTAACAGATGGCGTTAATAATTCCGGATCTATAAATCCCAAAATAGCAAGTGAATTAGCTTTAGAATTTGGTATTAAAGTTTATACCGTTGGTATAGGCACAAA
The DNA here is from genome assembly GCF_057219185.1 of Lacinutrix sp. YIN62. NCBI lineage: Bacteria > Pseudomonadati > Bacteroidota > Flavobacteriia > Flavobacteriales > Flavobacteriaceae > Lacinutrix > Lacinutrix sp. YIN62. The sequence continues at coordinate 115,468 of NZ_JBXVVH010000004.1, read as the reverse complement.
TGGAATGGCATTATCGCCTATGGCTATAAAATCTAATGGCCAATTTAAATATGGAAGAATACAAGTAGAAATAGATGAAGAATTATTAAAAGAAATAGCCCAGGTAACAGGAGGAGAATATTTTAGAGCAACAAATAACAAAAAGTTAGCCGAAATATATGATGAGATAAACAAGCTTGAAAAAACAGAAATTGAAGAATTTAAGTTCTATAATTATGAAGAAAAATACAGATGGTTTGTAAGTATCGCTGGCCTTTTATTAATCTTTGAGTTTTTGTTACGCTACACCATTTTTAGAAGCTTTATTTAAACAATACCATCCAATCAATTGAAAAAAGGAATCATTATACAAGCAAGCTCAAGAAGTAAAGGTAATACAAGTAATATTGTATCTCTTTTACAAGCGCACACAAATTATGATGTTGTCGATTTAAGTAAAAAAACAATAGGGCATTTCGATTACGAATTTAAAAATCAAAATGATGATTTTAACCTATTATTCAAAGATATCGTTAAAAAGTATAAAGTCATTATTTTTGCAACGCCAATATATTGGTACACTATGAGTGGTTTATTGAAGGTTTTTTTAGATAGAATTTCCGATTTTCTATATAAAGAAAAAAACTATGGCAAACAATTAAGAGGAATCGAAATGGCTGTACTTAGTTGTAGTAATGAAAATAAAATGTTCGAAGGGTTCGCAATACCCTTCATAGAAAGTGCAAAATACTTAGGGATGCAATACAAGGGATACCTACACACTTGGGTTGAAGGCGACACCATTCCTATAGAAGTAAGTACTAAAATTAAAGACTTTAGCAACAGTATAACTACTGAGCAAAAAAATTTAAATTAAAATAACTAAAAACTTCCTGTCTAAGCAGGAAAATAAATATGTTTGATCTATTAGAAGAAAAAGCTTGGTTTTGGGCATTACTAATTGTGCCAGCAATTGTAGTACTTTTTTTGGTACTTCAAATATGGAAACGTAGGGCTCAAAATAAATTTGCCAACACTAAAATAATAAACAGGTTAAGCCCTAATAAGTCTGTATTTAAACCTGTATTAAAAATAATAATATTATGCTTGGCTTTTGCGAGTCTAACAATAGCTATGGTAAACCCCAAAAACGGTTCTAAACTAGAAACCGTTAAACGCGAAGGGGTCGATATTGTTTTTGCAATCGACGTTTCAAAAAGTATGCTTGCGGAAGATATTGCTCCTAGCAGAATAGAAAAATCAAAGCAATTAGTTACCCAAATTGTTAATAATTTAGCAAGCGATCGCGTCGGTATTATTGCATACGCAGGAAAAGCATTTCCGCAATTACCAATAACAACAGATTATGCATCGGCAAAGATGTTTCTTAAAAATATGAATACAGATATGCTGTCTTCCCAAGGAACAGCAATAGATGAAGCTATAGAATTAGCAAAAACGTATTACGATGACGATAATCAGACGAATCGTGTGCTCATTATTATATCCGATGGTGAAGATCATGGAGCGTCTTCTGCAAGTGTCGCTGAAGAAGCCGCTAAAGAAGGCATTAGAATTTTCACCATTGGCGTAGGAGATAGCAAAGGAGCGCCTATCCCAATAAAAAGAAATGGCATAGTCCTTAATTATAAAAAAGACAGACAAGGTGAAACGGTTATAACTCGTCTAAACGAAGAAACCCTAAAAAACATAGCAGACGAAGCCAATGGCGCCTATATAAACGGAAGAAAAACAGACAACGTTGTCAATGAAATAAAGGACATTCTTAACAAGATGGATAAAACGGAATTTGAGGCCAAACAATTTGCCGATTTTGAAGATCAATTTCAATGGTTTTTAGGTCTCGGAATTCTCTTATTATTTCTAGATATTTTTCTCCTAGAACGAAAAACTGCCTGGTTAAAAAAATTAAACCTATTTAATGAGAACTTTTAGTTTTTATCTAAATAATAAATTGCTACAGCTATAATCGCAATGTAAATAGAAGCTTTTTTATAAAACCTTTAACTCAGAACAACATAGGAGTTTTATATATTTATAACTAAAACTGTGTCTAAAGTTTCTATTTCACATTAAAATATTTAATTATGCAAATCGCATCTGAATACCATAAAAAAAAGCAAACAAACAGATGAAACAGATCATAACATACCTTTTAATAGTAACAACCATAACCACCTTTGCCCAAGAAAAAGACGAGGCTTTATCTGTAGCCACAGAAAAAGCGAACACATTAGTATATCAGGCGAATGAATTAGCTAATAACGACAATTTTATTTCAGCAGAAATGGAATACCGCAAAGCATTATCCGAAAACCCTACAAGTGTTGCTGGCACATATAACCTTGCCCATTCCTATTATAAAAAAGGCAATTATGAAGAGGCCCTGTATCGCAATCAACAAGCTGCAAAAAACGCAACAAACAAAATAGAAAAACATAAGGCATTTCATAATATAGGAAATATTCTTATGCAAAATAAAAAATGTAAACAAGCGGTTGAGGCCTTTAAAAACGCCTTGAGAAACCGCCCTACAGATAACGAATCTCGCTACAATTTAGGATTAGCAAAAGACTGCGCAAAAAAACAAGAAGACCAACAACAACAAGACGATAAGGACAACAAGGATAAAGACAAAAAAGAAGACGAGAATAAAAAGGATAAAGACAAAAAAGACGAAAACAAAGACAATAAAGATAAAAAAGACGGCGAGGACAAAAAAGACGAAGAAGGAAAACCCAAAGACGAGAAAGAAAATAAAGACAAAGGAGATAAAAAGGAAGAACAACAAAAGCCCAAACAACAACCAGGGCAATTATCTCCCCAAAGAATAAAAAACTTATTGGAAGCAACCAATAATCAAGAACAGAAAGTTCAAGAAAAAATAAATGCTAAAAAAACTAAAGGAGTTAAAATACAAACAGAAAAAGACTGGTAAACCAACCTATCTAGTTTGTGACTAAAGGATAATTTACAGACACTTATTCTCATTGTTTTCGCTTAAATAATGAAAATCTAAACTTTAAATAAGACTTAAAACACCTCTTTTTAGTAAAAAATAAAAAAGTAAATACATTCGACCAAATAATATTAATATTTGTAACGAAAATTAAAGCCTCGAAAACAACAATTTAACGGCCTTATCGCTGTTCGCTAATCATTATGAAACTAACAAAGCACATCTCCATATTATTACTACTTTTTAGCACAAGCATCTTATCTGCTCAAGTTAAATTTGAAGCCAAAGTAAGTAAGAAAAAATTAGGAATAAACGAACGTTTGCGTGTAGATTTCCAAATGAATAAGGATGGGGATAATTTTAACCCACCAAATTTTGAGAATTTCACTGTTGTTGGTGGCCCCAATCAATCTGTTAGTACCTCATGGATTAACGGTAAAAGGTCTTACCAAAAAACATATAGTTACTTTTTAGCACCTAAAAAAAGAGGCCGCTATACAATAAAACAGGCTAAAATAACGGTGGATGAAGTCGTTTATAAAACATCTCCGATAACGGTTACAGTTACCAAAGCTGTAGACAAACCCAAGGACGGTAATAACGCAGAGTATTTAGCCGAAGAAAACATTCATTTAGTGGCCGAAATCTCTAACTCAAAACCCTACTTAAACGAAGCGATAACCGTAGTCTATAAATTATACGTTTCCCCAAATACAGGCGTTAGTAACTGGAGAGAAATTGACAATCCAAAATTTGTTGATTTTTGGAGTCAAAACATAGACATTAAAGGTCTTAAAATACAAAATGGCACTTACAAAGGCGAAGATTACCGTTATGTCGTATTACGTAAATTGGTCTTGTACCCTCAAAAAACAGGGAAATTAAACATCGAACCTTTAAGTCTGGATATTACTATTGATGTACCTACAAAACGGAGAGATATTTTTGGAGGTCGCTTAATGACTCAAGTACACAGAACCGTTTCTGCTGGAAATAGAACCATTAATGTAAAACCGTTACCCGAAAAAGGTAAACCCCTCGATTTTACAGGAGCTGTTGGTGAATTCTCGTTTAATGTAACGTCTTCAAAAACACAATTAAACACTTCAGAATCCCTACAAACAAAAGTAGAAGTTACAGGGAAAGGAAACTTAAAACTATTTGAACTCCCTAAATTAAACGCCCCTAGCTCATTAGAAATTTACGAACCAGAACACAACGAATCTGTAAAAACGGGCAAAGGAGGAATGCAAGGACGTATTTCGGATAGTTACACCATAGTCCCGCAATACAAAGGAAAATATCCCATCCCTAGTATTTCATTTTCTTATTTTGATTTAAAAACAAAAAGTTACAAACGTATTTCTTCTAAAGAAATAGTTATTAATGTTCTAAACGGTCCTAATCATGGTGATTCTAAAGATAATATAGCAACTACAGAAACAAAAAAACAACCCGTTATACTAAATAACGATCAATTTGCTTTTGTAAAGACTAATGCCAACCTCTCCTTAAAGCAACCCAAGCATTTCTTTAAATCTACAGCCTTTTGGACAAGTTTATTTGCGCCATTTTTAATTATTCCATTAGCTATTATTTTTAGAAGAAAGAAAGCAGAACGCGATGCAGATGTTGTAGGCAATAAACTAAGAAAAGCAGACAAATTAGCAAAGCGCTATTTAGGAAAAGCTAAAAAAGCATTAGGTCAAAAAGAAGCCTTTTACGTTGCATTAGAAAAAGCTCTACACAATTACTTAAAAGCGAAACTGAATATAGAAACCAGCGACTTAAGCAAAGAAAAAATAAACCCTTTATTAGCGCAACGACACGTAGATGCCGCCATTATTTCTGAATTTAACAGTATTTTGGAAAGCTGTGAGTTAGCACGATACACCCCTATAACAACGGTTACAATGCAACAAGATTACAACAAAGCAGCACAGACAATCAATCAAATTGATAAACAAATACGCTAAGAATGAAAACATTAATATATATACTATTTATAACTCTAAGCAGTTCTATTTCTGCGCAAGATAATGTCCTTTTTGAACAAGCAAACACATTGTATAATGCAGGCCAGTTTGCTGAAGCTTTAGATAAATACAATACAATTCTAGAAGGAGACAAACATTCTGCAGAATTATATTTCAATATAGCCAATGCACATTACAAACTCAATCATATAGCTCCTAGTATATACTATTATGAAAAAGCAATTCAATTATCGCCTAATGATGCAGATATAAAAAATAATATGGCTTTTGCTAATAATATGAGAATAGATGCCATAAACACTCTCCCAGAAATAGGGATTAAAAAGTTCGTAAAAAAAATAACAAACAGTCTAAGTTTTGATGCCTGGGCTATTTTCTCTGTGGCTTTGGTAATCGGATTCGTAGTTTTATTTTTATTATATTACTTTACGTATTCTACAACAATAAAACGCTTATATTTTGTAAGCAGCTTAGCAGCCCTATTTTTAGCTTGTTTCACACTCGTTTTGACTTTTCATAATTATAATTTAGCACAAAAAAATAAATTTGCTATTATTTTTGCTCAAGAGAGCCTCGTTAAAAGCGAACCAAATTTAAGAAGTGATGAAGCCTTTACATTGCATGAAGGTACCAAAGTTCAAATTTTAGATACCGTGAGTAACTGGAAGAAAATTAAAATTGCAGATGGTAAAACAGGTTGGATATCAAACAAAGATATTAAGGAGCTATAGTAATTAAGCTTGATTTTCTTCTGAATCTTCAGTGTTATTTATGATGCTAGGAAAAATCATTGGAGCCAAAGATTTTACAGGTTTATAGAGTATAGAATCCTCTATATTTTCATCACTTACAAAAGTAATTGTATTATTCATTTTATTAAATACAATAAGAATAACGCTTAAAATCAACCCTATTTTAAGCGCTCCAAAAACACCTCCTAGTAATTTATTTAAAACGCCTAAAGCCGCAAAATCAGCAAGTTTTGTTAGCGCTTTTCCTGCCAAGGAAATAACGATAATTATAATAATAAAAGTAATAGCAAATGCTGTAACATTAATAGTTTGCTCACTCCATTGTGTTTTTTCTTCCAAATAAGAGGCTGCAAAATTACTAAAATGCATAGCTCCATAAACACCACTTATTAACGCAACTAACGAGGCTACTTCTACGAAAAAACCTTTCATAAAACCACGAACCAATCCAAATAACAAAAGCGCAGCTAAAACAATATCAATAACACTCATAAGAATAAATTTATGTGTAAATATAAGTTAACTTTGCAACTTTAAAATTATTATGTCTAGAGATCAAGAATTAAAAGCACGTTGGGAATTAGTGGTAGAAAAATTGTCTAATCAATTTGCAGAAGGAGACACCTTAGATTTAGACGCCATTATTTACCTTATTGGCGTGCAGGAATTAGGCCAATTAAACCGTAGGTTTAAAAAGGATCACAAATTAGATCTAATGCACATTGCCATATGTAAACTATTGGAACCTTATGGTTATTATGAGTTCGATTTTGTTGATGACGATGGCTGGCCACACTATAAAGTAAAAGAACAATTACCACACTTAAAAGCTGGTGAGCAGAGCGTTTTAATGAAAGAAGCCATTGTTAACTATTTTATAGAAACCCATTATATTGATTAAACTTTAATTTAATAAACAATTATAAAACAAACAAAAAATGAAAAAAACAGGACTATTTTTAAGTATTATTTTATTAATTTTTACAAGCTGTGAAAGCGATGATGACACTACAACGTCTATAGATCCCATTATAGGAACTTGGACTTTTCATAAAGCTTTTTATAATGATATTGAGCAAGATTTAAACCTTTGTGAAAAGCAAAATACCCTAGAGTTTAATTCGGACAACACCTATAAGGTTAGTAATTATGATGATGTTCTTGACAACTGTGAGCTAGAAGATACGGATTTAGGGACATGGGAAAATGCGGGAAATAATAATTATACCATTACAATTGATGACACAGCTTCAACTAATGAAGTCATTTTTGAAGACAATACTTTCTCTGTAACAGAAATTGAAATTGTACAAGGGGAAACCTATACTTTTAAACAAGTCTTTATTAAAAATTAGAAAACTAAAAACTCCTTAAACATAAGTCATTTTTTTATATTTAAAAATCACTAAATTTGCATTTCATTTTTGAAATGAAATTATGATAGAGAAGATAAAAGAGCTAATTACTGAAGCTGAAGCATTCAAAGCACAATCTAAGGAAGAGGTTGAGGCTTTTCGTATAAAATATCTGGGAAAAAAGGGACTGCTTAATAATTTTTACGCAGAATTAAAAACTGTTGCTAACGACCAGAAAAAGGATTTTGGGCAGATCATCAACGAATTAAGAAATACTGCACAAAATAAAATAGCCACTTTAAAAAACGAATTGGAAGCCAAAGAAGAAGAGAAAGGAGGTTTTGGTGATTTGTCGCGTCCTGGCGAACCTATTTCGTTAGGTGCACGCCATCCCATTTCACTTGTAAAAAATCAAATTACAGAGATATTCTCCCGGATTGGTTTTAACGTAAGTGAAGGCCCTGAAATAGAAGATGACTGGCATAATTTCACGGCTTTAAACCTACCAGAATATCACCCTGCAAGAGATATGCAGGACACGTTTTTTATACAAACAAATCCAGATATATTATTACGTACACATACGAGTTCTGTACAAGTACGTTATATGGAAAATAACAAACCTCCTATTCGTACTATTTCACCAGGAAGAGTATATCGGAACGAAGCTATCTCGGCACGTTCACATTGCTTTTTTCATCAAGTAGAAGGCTTGTATATAGACAAAGATGTAAGTTTTGCTGATTTAAAGCAAACACTTCAATACTTCACCACTGAGTTATTTGGCAAGTCTAAGATTAGATTACGCCCCTCTTATTTCCCTTTTACAGAACCTAGTGCTGAAATTGATGTTTATTGGGGATTAGAAACAGAAACAGATTATAAAATTACCAAAGGGACCGGTTGGTTAGAAATTGGAGGTTGTGGCATGGTAGATCCTAATGTTTTACAAAATTGTAAAATTAACCCTAATGAATATTCTGGTTTTGCCTTTGGAGTAGGCATCGACCGTATAGCAATGCTCTTGCATCAAATAAGTGATATTCGTTTATTGAGTGAAAATGATGTTCGCTTCTTAGAACAATTTAAAAGTGCTTTCTAACAGTGTTATTGGTTATTTATACTCCTTAATAGTCTAAAAACAATTAATAAAATGAATGCTAAAAATGCCTTGAATTAACACTCAAGGCATTTTTAGTTAAACGATACACTTTCATTTATTTTCGTTTTACAAGAGCATAAAAATCGTCTTCTAAAGGTAAATAACCTTGATCATAAACGAAATAATAAACCGTTCCTATTTTAGTGGTATAGGTACTTGTGAAATAATTAAAATCAAACCCTTTTTCTGTTAATTTTTCCTTAGTCGTTTTGGTTTTTTGAATAGGATTTAAAGCTTCAAGAATCCTCCAATTCTTACGAAGTTTGTTATTAATATTCCTAATTAAATTCTTCCCGTCTTTATTAATTTTGTTATTGTAAGCATTTCTACAATGATCATTACAAAATTTCTTGTCAACTCTTCCTATAATTCTAGCTTCACATTCCAAACATTTCTTTTCCATAAACTTTATTAGGGTTGTTAATGCGATACCATCGTAATGTTAGATTGTCCTCTTTAAAATAAAAATGCTCTATATAATGCAATCCCATTTTTAAAAGTACTTTATGGGAAGCTATATTTTCTACCTCTGTAATACCATATATTGTTTTAAGTTTCAATTCTTTAAAAGCATACGCTATGGCAGCCTTTCCTGATTCGGTAGCATATCCCTGTCCCCAATATTTAGGCATCAGCCTATATCCAACATCATAAAAATTGCTTGTGTTGTTAAACATTTCATCTGTATAAAGCCTAAGTCCTGACCATCCAATAAATTCGTTTGTTTCCTTAAGTATAGTAGCCCATCTACCAATACCTCTTTCTTTATACTGTTGTTGTATTCCTTTAATAGTAACAATAGCCTCTCCCTTTGTTTTAATAGGATTATTACCTAAATATTTATGGACTAAGGGATCGGAATCGAGAGTAAACATATTGTCTCTATCACTTTCCTGTAATTCTCTTAAAATTAAACGGTCTGTTTCAATATGAATGCTCATCTGTCGTTTTATATTATTGGTTAAACAACCTTCATTACAACACTTAACTGCTTAAAAGTTCATTATTAGTATTTCGTAAAAACCCCATAATTTTAAATTAAAGAGGAATGCGTTGCTATAAAAATGAATCAAAAAGCGAATAGATACAGTAGAAAAAAAATTAAACAACTTAAAACCTTATCAATAAAAGAGTCTAATATACTAAACTTGCTATAATTATTATATCATTTCACATATGAAAATGAGGCGGTTGCAAATAAAAAAAAGCCCTTTTTGGAGTTTGCTTAAAAAATTTAAGTATCTTTAGAAAAAATCTAACTGATTTAGCCTACTAACAAGCCCCTACACTTAAGCGGTTTCTCATCAGTTAGATTCGTTATGTTTAATCACTATTTTATTGATATGAATAGCTGATTACTATAGTTTTTTTAAAAAACCTAACTGACTTAGTCTACTGTAAGTCCCTACACTTAAGTGATTTCTCATCAGTTAGATTGGTTACTTTTGGTCAATGATTAATTGATATAAATAGCTGGTTACTAATTTTTTTAAAAAACCTAACTGACTTAGTCTACTGTAAGTCCCTACACTTAAGTGATTTCTCATCAGTTAGATTGGTTACTTTTGGTCAATGATTAATTGACATAAATAGCTGGTTACTAATTTTTAAAAAAACCTAACTGATTTAGTCTACTGTAAGTCCCTACACTTAAGTGATTTCTCATCAGTTAGATTGGTTATCTTTGCTCAATTATTAATTGATTTTAATGGCTAATTACATAAAATTATTAAATACACTTTTACTCAAAAAACCTAACTAACTTGATCGTTTATTTTTGCTCCCATCAAAATAATTCTCTAAGCTAGTTAGATTAAATTTATTTTACTCTTTTCAAAACAATAAAATCCTATTGTTTTGTCTTCCAATTTATTACAGTAAATATAAATTAATACTTTAACATATTTGTAAGGAAACTCCTTAGCATTTATAAGGAAACTTTTACACTAACACTTCTTCATATCTGCTCAAAATTGTTGCAAAGTATTTATTAATTAATCCATTACCGTTGTACTCTTGTAAAATGATTTCTTTAGATTTAGCACAAACTTCATTATATCTATTTTCCTGACCTCCAAAATCCCATTGTGCGCCTAGTAAAATCATTTTATAAATAGGATTTTCTGGTTCTAATACTGTTGCCTTTTCTAGTAATTTAATGGCCAATTTCTCATATTTTGTACAGTTACCAAACTCATAAGGCACTATCGAAATAGCATAACCTGCTATAAAATTAAATTCTGCTATGTTAGCATACGTTTTTTGCCCTTTTTTTAATTCTATAACTAAAGCTTCTCTTAAATTAACATCAATTGTAAATTGCCCTTCAACGGTATCCAACATGTACCATAAAAAGAAAAAATTGTGTTTCCATAATTCAAAATTCCTTTTATTCCCTGTCATCATTTTTTGATACGCATAATACGCGCCATCATAATCTTGAGCTTCCTCTAATTCAAATACATTTGTTAAATTCATTGTTATATATATTTAAGAATTTAAAAAAAACAAATACTCTTCGATACTAAACTTATCGCTTTTTACGTTATTCATTCTGCGTACAGAAAGAAATGTGCTGAGTACATTATTTTATTATTTAAAAGATAACCTCAAACAATAACTTAATATGTTTAAAACCTGTATTTAAGTATGTTTCTTGTTCAATATCTTTGGGGGAGAAACTCTTATTTATAAAAGAGTACATTACGAATCTACACAAAAAAAAAGAATGACGAGTAAGGTTTTTCCTTACAATTAGTAAGGTTTTTCTGTGTAGTTATATAAAACCTTTTTGCTTAGCCACTTCCACCAATGCTTTATCATCCATTTTAGAGACATTAAACGCTTCTTTTAATTGACGTTTTCTTCTTTCTATCCCTCCAATAGACATCGGTATCATATTAGGAAGGTCCCCCATTTTTGTTCCTAATGATAACTCATATAATAATTGTCTGTCAATTTTATCTAATACGAAATCGTTAGTAATGTGTTTACGCAGTAATTGCAATATAGTTTTACTATAATGAGGAGGGTTTTCGATTACAGTATTGATCGCTTCTACTAATTCTCCAGAAGAAATGTCGTTCTTTATTAAAAACCCATCTGGGTTTATGCTTTTAAGAATATTATTTAATCTATAATTATCGTTATATGTGGTTGCTACAATTATTTTGGACTTAGGGGTAATACGTCTTATCTCTAAACCTAAGTCTTCACCAGATAACAAAGAACCGTCTTTAGATTTTGGTAATTTTATATCTAAAAAAATAATATCAAAAGACGATTTAGATCTTTTATTAAGTTCATAGCTTGCACTATCAATAGTATTTACTTCTTTAATGTTAAAGGTATAAGCCTCATTATCCGTGCTTATTTTTGACATTGCACTTTTGTAAGCATCTGCAATTATAGGGTGGTCATCTATAATTAATACATTAATGGATTTCATTTATTATTCTATTCTATTCTATTTTTAAAAGGAATTATTACCGTTATTTTTGTGCCTTTATTCTTTTGGGAGACTAAAGAATAAGTCCCATCTATTGTTTTGACTCTAGAGTGTATATTTGAGATACCAATACCTTTACTCACTTTTTTATCATTAAGCCCGACACCATTATCTTTTATAGTAAAGTTAAGGTTTTCATCTGTATATCCAAAGGTAATATTAACAAGTGTTGCTTTTGCATGTTTAACGATGTTTAAAAGAGACTCTTGCACAATACGATAGCAATTAATCTTAACACTATCTCTGCTTTCATTCCACAATTCACCATCGGCAGTATTTATAGTATATTCAAAACCGCCTAATTTACTTTGTTCTTCTACCAGTGTTTCAATAAGTGTAATGTAATCTTGTCTAGACTGAAGAATTGTGTTTTTTAGTTCATGAGAAATATTTCTTATTTCCTGCTCAATTTTTTGCAATTCGTTTATATAACTGTCCTTCTTTTCTTGACTCCCTTGAAAGTCTAGAAATCCCAAGCCCATTCTTGTACCAAATATTTTCCCAAGCACGCCATCATGTAATTCTTCTGAAATTCTATTGCGTTCCTTCATACGGCCTTCTTCTAATTTAGATTGCTGTTTTAGCATTAATTTATAAATATCTTCATTAGCTTGCCTTTGCCTTGTTTCTAAAATTAATTCTCGTTTTTTAGAACGTTCTGATCTTATATAAATTAACAAACTTAATATAAAAGTCATCGCAATTCCTGTTATGGTTATTATGGTTTTTTGCGAAGACAGTATTTCTGCTTTATAAATATAATTATCCGTTTCAAAACGAATTCTAGCAAATTTATTCTTTATTTTTCGTTCTTTCTGCTCTAATGCTTCTCTTAAACGAACATATTCGCTTAAGTAATTTGCAGACTTATCTAAATCGATTTTAGAAAGCAAAAGCAAAGAAGACATAATATCTCTATTATTTTTAATCGAATTTGCCAACTCATTGGCTTCTTTAGCATAAGCAATAGCAGTTGTTGTATCTTCTATGGCCATATAATACTCTGCTAAATGCAGCTTATTTATAACCATACCTGAAATATCTGTGATCTCATTCCGTATTCCTAAAGATACATCGAAACACCTTTTAATATTAAGTCTATCGTTTTTTAGAAATCGCGTATAGGCTAGATTATCTATGATCTTAGCATATAATTTCAAGTTTTTTTCACTAAGATCTTTAGATTCTAGGGCTTTTTTTAAATAACTTATAGCCTTATCGTAATCCTTTTTCTTTTGATAAGTTATTGCTAAATTATTTAATGTCCATTCCTTATAATCTTTTTTATTTTTACTTTTTTTTAGATAATCTAAAGCTTTATTATGATAACGGATAGAACTCTCATACTCCTCCAACTCTTTATATATAATCCCAAGAAGACTATTACATCTGTACAGCGAAATATTTTTATTTAACATTTCAAACTTAGAAATGGCTTCAAATAATTTTTCCTCAGAATTTATGTAATCTTTAAACCGGCTCTGTATAAATGCCATATTATAAAGCATTTTACCTGAAAAAAAAGTATCTTTTTTAGCCTCGTAAAGCTTATAAGCTTTATCATAATAGTAATAAGAAGAATCAAACACCTCTTTTTTAGAGTAATAAGCACCATATCGCCAATATACTTGAGCAATACCCGAAGTATCGTTTAGCTTTAGTGACGCTCGAAAAGCTTTTTTATTTAGACGTTTAAAAGCTGTGGAGTCATTCTCTTTTAAAAAGGCATAGGCTTTATCATGTAAACGTTTAATTTCTAGATTTTCTTTTTGTATTTTACAAACCCTTGATGTTTTTTTTTTACTACCAGTACAGCCACATATAATAGCACTTATTATAATAAGACCTAAATAGTGGTTGGTATGGGATTTGATTTTGAAAATAGCCTGGTCCTTTAAATAAACAAAATTAAAAAAAAAAGCCTTAAATATATATTTAAAGCTTTTTTTTATATTTTTTCTGTTACTGATTATTCCCCATTGGGATCCATATCGTCATCTGTTTCAGCTGCATCCTCACCTCCAGTCGCATTTTCTACCCTTTGAGTTTCTGTATCACTTGAATTGGTATCATTGATGTCCTCAACAGAACAGGAGTAAAATAAAGCTGTAAAAAATAATAATGCAATTAGTTTATTTGTAGTTTTCATAATTGTGGTTTTAAATTGTACTAATAGTTAACCCCAAAAATTGGGAATGGATTTTTAATGCGTTAAGGTTTTAGTTAACTTAAATTTGGCCTTAACATTTTAATAAGTGAAGCTTGCTTATACCGCTAAATTACTTTGATAAGTAGCAATACCCTAAAAAAAAAACGCAGATTTAGTGTATACCGTCTGTCTGTGAGTAAACACTCCATTTTTGAAAGGAAAATTTTAAAATTAAAAAAGAACACACACTATTTTAAGTACAGGCATATGAATGGCAAATAATAATTGTTTCTGTAAATTATTAGATCCTTTAAGTAATAAATTAGTCTTTATTAAAATGTTTAAATTCAATTTAAGCTGGAAGTAAAAGTGCTAGCCAAGCAATCTTTTATAAATTCAATATTATGAATATATGTTTTTGTAAAGGGGATTTTATATGAAGTATGATCTATTGTGCATCTTGATTTTCCATAATTAATTCTAGAAATATAATCTTTGTTAACAATATAACTTTTATGGATTCTTAAAAAGTTTTTTGGAAGTGTATTTTCAAATATTTTTAAGGTTTTATATGCACTAATTACTTTGCCGTTATTAGTATAAAAATCTGTCGTATTATTATCTGCTTTAAGAAATATTATTTCATCTATATTAATATATTGATAATCATTATACGATTTTAAGCACAGCATTCTACTATTGCAAGAGGCCGTATGTTTTTTTTTTAATTTTAAAGCCAATTTTCTTATGTCTAATTCTAAAAGAGGACGAATCAGGTAATCTGTAAAATTATGCTTTAAGGCCTGATACGCAAACCCTTTAGACTCTGAAATCCCGATAAAACTCGGGGAATTTTCCAAATAGGTGTTTAGCTCAATCACAAACTGAAAAGTGTTCTCTAAAACATTATCCAAGTTTAAAAATACAATATCAGGCTTGCGTTTTAAAATAATATTCATCGCTTCCTCATAATTAGATGAGCTTCCTAGCGACTTAAAAACAGGGTAATCTGCTAATACATCGCTAAGATTATGATCTAATCCACTTTTATTATCTATAATATAGTAAGTATTCAAAAAAAAGAAAATTTTAGAACCTTAAAATTAAAAAAATCATTTTTCAAAAAGATAAGGATTATCCTTACACTTGTTAAGGATTTCTATATAATACCCGTTTACAAACGACTACAAACGACTACAAACGAAATTAAGTGGTAAACAACCTTATAATACGCTTACATATTAAACATTTGCAATGCGGAATCGATATTGGTTCTACAACAAAGTAATAGTTTAACAATACAAATTTAAAATTATGAGCTCACTTAGAAACAAAGTACAGTTAATCGGACACTTAGGCAACCACCCTGAAGTTATTAATTTAGAATCGGGTAAAATGCTTGCTAAATTTTCCATTGCCACAAATGAAAGTTATAAAAATGAAAACGGAGAAAAAATAACAGACACGCAATGGCACAATGTAATAGCGTGGGGAAAAACAGCAAGCATAGCTGAAAAATATTTACAAAAAGGAAAAGAAGTCGCTATTGAAGGGAAACTAACAACACGTACTTGGGAAGATAAAGATGGCATGAAGCGTTATACCACAGAAATTGTGATTAATGAGCTGTTACTATTAAGTAAACAATAATATCTTTTAAAAATTTAAGCTCTAAGTGAAAAAGAAAGCTTAGGGCTTAAGTTCTTATAAAAAACAACGTATAAACAAACAGTACTAGCCAAACATTTACTTTTTACGCACCAACATATACACAGGAAAATGATCACTATAACCGCCCTTATATTGCTTTCCTAAATAAGTTCTATAAGGACTTCCTTTATGTTTTCCTTCATATAACTTTAAAAAATCTTCATCAAAAATATTAGCTTTAAGAAAACGAAGCGTATTAAATTTTCGCTCGAAAAAATTAGGCGTAATAATAAACTGATCAAATAAATTCCACTTATTTTGATAACGGGTGCTACCTCTATCTGTAGAGTGTAACAGATGCATTGGGTTAAACAAATTGTGATTCTCTTCCAGTTTATTTATACTATTAGAAGCAGGATCATCATTAAAATCGCCCATTATTATAATTTTAGCGTTTGGTTTCTGGTCTTTTATATTTGTGATAATTTCTGAAACTTTTTGAGAGGCCTCCATACGTTTATATTCCGTTTCTTTATACCCATCTCGTCTGGAAGGCCAGTGATTTACCAAAACATAAAGCTCTAATTCCCGAAACAGCCCATTTACCAATAAGATGTCTCTAGTATAATCAACCGTTCCATTCTCTTCATATAATGGTATAGAAAATGTTTCAGAATTAATAATTTTAAAAACAGTTTCATCATATAGCAAAGCGACATCTATTCCGCGTTCATCTGGCGAATTATAATGTACAAACTTATATTTAAATGCTTTAATATGCTTAGAACTCACTAAATCCTTTAGAACATGTGCATTTTCAACTTCAGCTAAACCAATAATGGCTGGCGGTTTATTGGTTTCTTTTTTACCAATGTTAGAAATCACATACCCTATTTTTTTCAACTTACTTTCATACCGCTTTATATCCCATTTTTTTTCGGAGTTTGGGTTAAAATCATTTCGTGTAAAGTTATCATCATAAACATCAAACAGGTTTTCAATATTGTAAAATGCAATGGTGTCTTTTATAGATTTAGATTTAAAAAAATTGAACATACAATGAATTCCGTTTATAGGTTAAAAATAGGGAAATTAATCTGCTTTCAATTGTGTAACTTTGTGCTTTAATTTTATTTATGCTAGAAAAAAAGGACATCGCTTTAGAAAAAGCTGTATTGATTGGGGTTATTACAAAAGAACAAGACGAAGTAAAGTCTAAAGAATACTTAGATGAATTAGAATTCTTGACCTTTACAGCAGGTGGAACCGTTTTAAAACGATTTACCCAAAAAATGGAAATGCCAAACCCTAAAACATACATAGGAACTGGTAGGATGGAAGAGGTACGTCAATTTATTGAAAACAACCACATTAGCACCGCTATTTTTGATGATGAACTTTCGGCTTCACAAGAACGAAATATAAGTAAAATTTTAGAATGTAAAGTCCTCGATAGAACCAACTTAATCTTAGATATTTTTGCACAACGCGCACAAACCAGTTATGCAAGAACGCAAGTAGAACTAGCACAATGCCAATATTTACTTCCTAGATTAAGAGGAATGTGGACACACTTAGAACGTCAAAAAGGAGGGATTGGAATGCGCGGTCCAGGAGAGACAGAAATTGAAACAGATAGACGTATTGTTCGCGATCGTATTTCCTTATTAAAAGATAAAATAAAAGCTATAGACAAACAAATGTCTGTACAGCGTGGCAATAGAGGTAAAATGGTACGCGTAGCACTAGTAGGCTATACGAATGTTGGAAAATCAACATTAATGAATACCATAAGCAAAAGCGCAGTCTTTGCAGAAAATAAACTATTTGCAACCTTAGACACGACTGTTAGAAAAGTTGTTATTCAAAATTTACCTTTTTTACTGTCGGATACTGTTGGTTTTATACGTAAGCTGCCAACACAACTAGTAGACTCTTTTAAAAGTACTTTGGATGAAGTTCGCGAAGCCGATTTGCTACTTCACGTAGTCGATATAGCACACCCAAACTTTGAAGACCATATTGCTTCTGTAAATAAAATTTTAGGAGAAATAGACAGTAGCGATAAACCCACTATAATGGTTTTTAATAAAATTGATGCCTATAAAGCTGAACCTTTTGATGAAACCGATCTCGTTGCTGAACGTACAAAACTACATTATAGTTTGAATGAATGGAGAAATACTTGGATGAACAAAATAGGAGATAATGCTCTATTTATTTCTGCTTTAAATAAAAAGAATCTTGAAGATTTTAAAAAACGGGTTTACAATGAAGTTCGCGAAATCCATATTACACGTTTTCCATATAATCATTTTTTATACCCAGATTACAATTATGACAGCATGGGAGAAGGAGAGGATGAATAATGTTGTGATGACATCGCTTTTTTATAACCAATTAATTTAATATCTGTTTTACCATACGAATCATAATTTACTGGCATACTATTATATACACATTTAGTAAAAAATCAGATGTTGCTTTTTTAATTCTTAAGCCATCTATTTATTCCATAATTTAAATGGCTTTTTACTTAATTGTGAGTTATAATACTTAACATCTCCAGTAACCTCTTTACCCAACCATTCTGGTTTAGGAAAACTTTCGGTTTCTGAGCTTAACTCTACTTCTGCAACAATTAATCCTTCATTCTCACCAAAAAATTCATCTATTTCAAAAATATGATCACCAATTTTTACTTCATAGCGTATTTTATCGATGATTCCTTTTTTGCAAAGCTTTAAAAGGGCTTCAGCATCGGCTTTAGGAAGTTCTTGTTCCCATTCAAAACGAGACAACCCGTTACTTGTAGAGGCTCCTTTTATGGTTAAAAACCCAATATCTCCTTTGAGTCTTATTCGTACAACTCGCTCTTTATCTGTACTTAAAAACCCTTGAATTATTCGCGTACTGCGATATGCTTCACTTTTAAAGGCGATCGATTTCAGTAAGAATTTGCGTTCAATCTCTATCATATTGTTATTCTGTAAAGGAAGGCTATGAATTGTTTTTGACAACCTTATAATATTGTAAATTTACAGTATGCAAAGTGATTTAGCAATAAGAAAAATTATTCATGTGGATATGGATGCCTTTTATGCATCTGTCGAGCAAATGGATAATCCTGAACTTAAAGGAAAACCACTAGCCGTTGGAGGCGGAGGCACTCGTGGTGTTGTAAGTGCTGCTAGTTATGAGGCTCGTAAATTTGGAGTACGAAGCGCTATAAGTGGTGTAAAAGCGAGACGCCTTTGTCCTGAATTAATTTTTGTCCGTCCACGATATGACCGCTATAACGAGATCTCTAAAAAAATTAGAGCTATTTTTTATGATTACACGGATTTAGTTGAACCTTTATCTTTAGACGAAGCCTATCTAGATGTTACCAAAAACAAAAAAGGCAACCCAAGCGCTTCTCTTATCGCTAGAGAAATAAGAACTCGTATACACAATGAAATAGGATTAACTGCATCTGCTGGAATCTCTATAAATAAGTTTATAGCCAAGGTCGCTAGTGATTATAATAAACCTAATGGGCAAAAAACGGTAAATCCCGAAGAGGTTTTGGAGTTTTTAGAAGTTTTAGATATTCGAAAATTTTATGGAATCGGTAAAGTAACTGCAGAAAAAATGTACCAGAAAGGCATTTTTACAGGAAATGATTTAAAGTCTAAAACATTAGCGTTTTTAGAAACACATTTTGGAAAATCAGGAAAATACTATTATGCTGTAGTTAGAGGTATTCATAATAGCGAAGTAAAACCCAACCGTATTAGAAAATCATTAGCAGCAGAACGTACTTTTACTGAAAATTTATCTTCAGAAATTTTTATGCTAGAGAAATTAACCCATATCACTGAAGAAGTTTCTAAACGTCTAAAAAGAAGCAAAGTAGCAGGAAAAACGGTAACCTTAAAAATTAAATATAGTGATTTTACTCTACAAACGCGAAGCAAAACTCTACCGTATTTTATTAGTGATAAAGCCCTAATTTTAGAAACAGCAAAAGAATTACTATATCAAGAAAAACTAAATAATTCTGTCCGTTTATTAGGTGTTTCGTTATCAAATTTAAATACAGAAAAACCGATTAAAAATGTGAAACAAAAAACAGTTAGCGTGCAATTAAAATTCGAGCTTTAAACCTCATTTTCTTATAGCAAATCTCATCATTATAACAACAACTTATTTCCTCTCAAGAATTATTATATCAAATATAATTTTTAAATAAAGTCGCAAACAATATTACCTTTTATGACACCCGTAAAATACGTTCTAACGGAATAACGGTAGATTTTTTAAGTATTACAGATTTATCAGTCACGCCCCAAATTGTTGTTTCAACTTTCTTAAAACCATCATTATCTATAAATAATATCTTTACTTTTTGATGCTCTAAATTCCCTAAAACCATAGCTCTTTTTACGGTTAAACAACGCTCTATTTGTTCTGTTTTAGAGTTTAACACCTCTTCTTTTGGAAATCTTAAAAATTTTATTTCTTCTTTTTCTATAGCTTCTACATCTCGTCCTTTCATATGCTTTATTTTTAATTTTTAGTAGCATTTACCGCTTCATAATTACATTTAAAGCGCTTTTTTAACTAAAACCGACGTGTTTTTAACAAATTCAAAACATTTTACACTATTTAGAATAGGCTTTAACATATAACCAAACGCCTTTTTATATCTCTTAAAAATCAATTTATAAAGCATAAAAAACCAGCTATTTTGAGTAGCTGGTAGCATTGTATTATTTAAAAAAAGGCTCTAATTATATCTCTGTAACTCTAAGTGTATTAACCATTCCCTTTTCTTGTATTGGCATTGCTGCCAAGCTCACTAACATATCCCCTTTTTCAAGATAACCTTTTTCTTGTGCTATTTTATTAACGTCTTCAATAGTTTCATCTGTACTTACAAATTTATCATAAAAGAAAGCTTTAACACCCCAAAGCAAATTTAGCTGTGTTAAAATACGCTTGTTTGATGTAAATACGAGAATATGTGATTTTGGTCTCCAAGCTGATATTTGAAATGCTGTATAACCACTATTAGTTAAGGTTGAAATCCCCTTTGCATCAATTTCATTTGCCATATGTGCCGCATGATAGCATATAGATTTTGTAATATAACGGTTGGTACGAATATGTGGTGGAGATTCTGGAACCTGTATAAGCTCTGAATCTTCTACACTACGAATAATATTTGCCATTTGTTTAATCACTTGTACAGGATATTGCCCGACACTCGTTTCTCCAGATAACATTACGGCATCTGCGCCATCCATTACAGAATTGGCCACATCATTTACTTCTGCACGGGTTGGCGTTAAACTGCTTATCATAGTTTCCATCATTTGTGTAGCTATAATTACAGGTATCCGCGCACGTTTCGCACGTAATACTAGTTCTTTTTGTACCAATGGGACTTCTTCAGCAGGAATTTCTACCCCTAAATCACCTCTGGCAACCATTAGACCATCACAATAAGCAACTATTTTATCTATATTTTCTACACCTTCTGGCTTCTCTATTTTTGCAATGATTGGAATCTTATGTTCGCTGTGTTGCTTGATTAATTCCTGAAGCTCCATTAAATCCTCTGCATGACGCACAAAAGATAGGGCTATCCAATCCACTTGTAATTCGCAGGCAAATTTAGCATCTTCTATATCCTTAGGAGTTAAAGCGGGTTGCGATATATTAGTATTCGGTAAATTAACCCCTTTTTTAGATTTCAAAGGCCCTCCTTGTAATACCTTAGCGATTACTTCCGTTTTTTTATCTGAAGAAACAACCTCAAAAATAAGCTTTCCATCATCTAAAAGAATTCGCTCTCCAGGTTTCACATCTTGCGGAAATTTATCGTAAGTCATATATACACGATCCTTTGTCCCTTCAAAACGATTACCAGTTGCAAAAGTAATCTCATCGCCAGAATTTACAACGACTTCACCTTTCATTACTCCTACACGCAATTTAGGCCCTTGCAAATCCCCTAAAATAGAAGCGTTATATCCATATTCATCATTAAGTTCACGAATCATTTTCACGCGCTCCTTGACATCGTCATAATCGGCATGCGAAAAATTGATTCTAAACACATTGGCCCCCTCATCCAACATAGCCTTCAATACTTTTTTTGTACTTGTAGCTGGGCCTAATGTTGCTACTATCTTGGTTTTTTTTCTTTTTAACATTAGCTGAATATTAAATTATCTTTTGATTTAAGTTTCTCTACATCTATAGCGTATGCAGTAACGACTTGCGATATATTTAGTATATGTCTTAAAATGAGTTTTTCTTTTATTTCATTTAACTCATTTTCTATCTTAAGTAAATAATTTACTTTCTTATACTCTGGTACTAAGTGATGTGTTTTAGTTTTGGCTTGCTCTAAACTAAATAACGAATGCGATGCGTTAGTCTCTTGATTGCTTTTAACTTTGCAACTATTAGAAACCAGCTGCCATTTAGCAAGTAATGCTGGATCTTCCCATTCAAAGATTGAATAGCTCGTCTTAAACACCTCATTGCCTATATCTTTAGCCTTTCGTTTAAGACTAATTTCTAATGCTTTGTTTAGAAGATACGCTAACCTATAATCTTTAATAACACAATGTATGCCTATTAAAGAAAATCGCTCTACTTCTAAAAAATCATCTAAAATGAGTTTATGAACAGCCATTTGCTACTAGAATTAAATGTAAATATAGTATTAAAAAGCCTTATAGATATATTATTTTATTGAAATAGTTTTGAAAACGCTGTAGCGTAATTATAAAAGGATAAGCTTTATAGAGTGAATCCCTATTTTACAGCAAAAGTGTTTTGGAAATTTGATTTTGAAAGACAAAGAATGCGCGTTTCGATGCTTTTTCTTCTGCTTTTTTCTTTGAAGTTGCCCTAGCTTTTGCAACTATTTTTTTATCGATGGAGAGTTTTACTGAAAAATGCCGAATATTATCGTTTCCCGTATCTTCATAAACATTATAATCGAATGTCTTCTTTTCTTTTTGACACCATTCTATGAGTAAACTTTTATAACTTATTACTTTTCCTTCTAGTTTTTCAATATCTACAAAAGGCGTAATTACACGTCTATAAATAAATTTCTCACAATACTTATAATCTCTATCTAAATAAATAGCCCCTATTAAAGCTTCAAAGAGATTACCATGTATATTATCGCCAAATTGGCCTTTAGGAATTTTACTTTGCACTAAGTCTATAAGACCTAAGTCTTTACCTAGCTCGTTTAAATGTTCTCTACTCACTATTTTAGAGCGCATTTTTGTAAGGTAACCTTCATCGCCACTTGGCACCTCTATATATAAGTGATGTGCTATAACTGAACTTAACATAGCATCGCCTAAAAACTCTAATCGCTCATAATTCACAGTATGTCCCATACTGTTTTTTATATTCATAGAACGATGTGTAAACGCCGTTTGGTAATGCTTTAGGGTTTTGGGTTTAAAGCCCAAAATTTTATGTACAGACATATAAAAGTTCTCGTTTTCCTTAGAACGAGAACTGAATATGTTTCGAATGTTTTTCATTCGAAGTCTAATCTAATTTTTTAAATAACACACAAGCATTATGTCCTCCAAAACCAAAGGTATTGCTCATAGCAACCTTAACCTCTCTTTTTTGAGCTTTGTTTAAAGTTAAGTTTAGTTCTGGATCTATTTTATCATCGATTGTGGTATGATTAATTGTTGGCGGGATAATGCCATGTTCTATTGCTAATATTGATGCAATAGATTCTATAGCTCCAGCCGCCCCCAATAAATGACCAGTCATCGATTTTGTAGAATTAATACTTATATGCTTTGCATGACTACCAAATACTTGAGATATCGCTTTTAACTCTGCCACGTCTCCTAAAGGAGTAGAAGTTCCATGTGTATTTATGTGATCTACTGCTTCTGGTTTTAATCCTGCATTTTTTAAGCAGTTTTCCATTACTGCAACAACACCTATTCCTTCTGGGTGTGGTGCTGTCATATGGTGAGCATCTGAAGATAATCCACCACCTACAACTTCTGCATATATTTTAGCTCCTCTAGCCTTAGCATGTTCATATTCTTCAAGAATAATTGCGCCTGCGCCTTCTCCTAATACAAAACCATCTCTAGTACCATCAAAAGGTCTAGAAGCTGTTTCTGGGCTTTCATTTCTGGTAGACAGTGCATGCATTGCATTAAAGCCTCCCATACCAGCAATAGTTACAGCAGCTTCACTTCCTCCCGTGACTATAACATCACAATGACCTAAACGAATATAGTTTAGAGCATCTATCATTGCATTTGCTGAAGACGCGCATGCAGATACGGTCGTATAGTTTGGCCCCATAAATCCATTCTTAATAGATATGTTTCCTGGCGCTATATCTGCAATCATTTTCGGAATAAAGAAAGGATTAAATTTTGGAGTGCCATCACCTTCGGCAAAATTCAATACTTCATTTTGAAATGTTTCTAGACCTCCAATTCCTGCGCCCCATATAACTCCTACGCGAAGCTTATTAACTTCATCTAGATTTAGTTTAGCATCCGCAATGGCCTCATCTGAAGCGACCATTGCGTACTGCGTAAACCTGTCCATTCTACGTGACTCTTTTCTATGAATAAAATCGGTCACGGTAAAGTTTTTTAACTCACAAGCAAATTTTGTCTTGAACTTCTCAGTATCAAAATATGTTATAGGCGCAGCGCCACTTTTTCCATTTATTAGAGCATCCCAATATTCATCCTTGGTGTTTCCAATTGGTGTTAGTGCTCCTAGTCCTGTAACTACAACTCGCTTAAGTTCCATAAATTTTAGTGCTTATTTTGCAGCCTCAATATAAGATACTGCTTGACCTACTGTTGCAATATTCTCTGCTTGGTCGTCTGGAATCTGGATATCAAATTCCTTTTCAAATTCCATTATTAATTCTACAGTGTCTAGAGAATCTGCTCCCAAGTCGTTAGTGAAGCTCGCTTCTGTTACAACTTCGTTTTCATCAACTCCTAATTTGTCTACGATTATCGCTTTTACTCTTGATGCAATGTCTGACATAATTTTAATTTTTTAGTTTTAATTAAGACGCAAAAATAAAAAACTTTATTTTAAAACAACCCTTTACTGTAAAAATGTGTTTCTAATTTAATAAATAAAAGTTTAAGTAATTGGTTTTTACCCCTCAATTGTTAATAATTATTCTTTTTTTTGCTTCAAAAATTAGAACTTTATAATCTGTAAAAATGAAACGTATTGTAATTTTTGCGTCCGGAAGCGGCACTAATGCTGAGAATTTAATTAAATTTTTTCAAGATAAAGATAATGCTTCTGTTATTCAAGTTTTCACAAACAACCCTCAGGCAAAAGTATTAAATAGGTGCAAAGAACTAGGGGTTAGCGCATTTTCTTTTAATAGAGTTGCATTTACAAAAACAAATGATCTTTTAAAGATCTTAAAAATTACGCAACCAGACTTAATTATACTTGCTGGTTTCTTGTGGAAGTTCCCTAAATCTATAATTAATACGTTTCAAAATAAAATTATAAATGTACATCCCGCATTGCTCCCAAAATTTGGAGGAAAGGGCATGTATGGAATGCATGTTCATGAAGCTATCGTTGCCAATAAAGAAACAGAAACAGGCATTACGATCCATTATGTAAATGAACACTACGACGAGGGCGCTATTATTTTTCAAGCTAAATGCGATGTTTCACCATCCGATACCCCTGCAGATGTCGCGGCTAAAATCCATAAGTTAGAGATGAAACATTTTCCTTTGGTAGTAAACGAACTACTCTCTAAAACAACTGAGGGTTAAAAACCTCTTGCCTTACGAAAATGACAAAAAAGAAAAAATATTATACGGTTTGGAAAGGGCATAAAACGGGCGTTTTTGAAACTTGGAATGCTTGTAAAAAACAAATTAAAGATTACCAAGGCGCACAATATAAATCTTTCGATTCTTTGGATGCAGCAAAAAAAGCACTAGAAGGTAATTATTTTGATTTTATAGGAAAAAACAAAACCTCTAAAAGTGAATTGAGCCCACTCGAATTACAAAAAATAGGAGTTCCTAATTACAATTCTATAGCCGTTGATGCAGCCTCTAGCGGTAACCCTGGTATTATGGAGTATCGCGGCGTAGATACTAAAAGTAAAAAACAATTATTTATTCAAGGTCCTTTTGAACAAGGCACCAATAATATAGGGGAATTCCTTGCACTAGTGCATGGTCTAAGCTTTCTTAAAAAACACAATAGTGATCGAATCTTATATACCGATTCAAAAACAGCAATGAGTTGGGTTCGAAAAAAAACATGTAATTCTAAATTGAAACGCAGCGCTAAAAACAAACCTGTTTTTGATTTAGTAGATAGAGCTGTGCTGTGGCTTAAAACTAATAATTATACTACAACTATTGTAAAATGGGAAACCAAAGCTTGGGGAGAAATACCAGCCGATTTCGGTCGAAAATAAATTATTACTTAACTAAAACACCTCTAGATTTCATTAACGGGATAGGCTGTAATGCTTTTAAATTAATCGTGTTTTTTCGAAATAAATACGTTTTATCATACATTTGATTCCCTTCAAAAAAAGAAACTTTAAATTGATTATTTAGAGCAAAAAGAGCTTCTTGCATTAATTCTATTTTCGCATAGCTTTTAGCAGGAAGTTTATCTAATTTTTTACGCATTGTAGTGGTTATTTTAGCATCAGAATATCCTTCTGTAACAATTATAACAACATCTAAATCAACATCCTTTTCATTTATAATATAAGCATTCCAATCTTGTGTTTTATAGATTTCATTGTACTCATTAACAACAGCAATGTAAACATCTTTAACCTCTGGAATATCTATATCTTTTCTCATGCGTATATCCTATTTAAATAGGGGTCTAATTTTTAATTAACCATTATAATTCTACAAATTTAAGAAGATCTTTTTTATATTCCACTGACTAAAATTGAATTTAAACAAAAAGCAATGCTTAATTAAGCATTGCTTTTTTATCACTTTTTAATTCTAAATTTATTTTTTAAGAAACTTAGAAAAAGTCTTGATACTAAAACCTTCTATTTGGAGAATATACAATCCTTCTATTAGTTCATTTACAAAAATCTCTTGCGCTCCCGTAGTCTCTCCTTTTAATAGCGCTTGCCCTGACATTGAATAAATAGTATACTGCACAGGAGAAGAAACCCCTTTAATTTTTAAAACGGTTTGCACTGGATTGGGATAAACATCATAGACTTCATCAAAAACAGTTGTATTTACAGTTAAAGTACCGCCTATATTTATTTTTGAAATTTTACCTCCAATTTCTTGAGTAAAATATAAATCTTCTCCCACAACACATAAGGCTCTTGGCCTATTCACGCTTCCAACAAGTTCATTTATCGCAGGAGCAGCTATAGTCGCATCAAAATTAATGATTGTAAAGTTCATTGGCTTTGCGACATATATATTATTATTATAAGATGTTAATCCCAAAACTTGATCTCCATTTAAATCTGCTTTAATAACCGGAGAAGGGTTTGCATTTAATGTATTGATTTCGTAAACTTTTCCTGAATTATAATCTGAAACATATAAATGATCCCCATTAAAAGTCAATCCCATTGGCTGCCCTACTCCAGATGCAACAGTTATAGGATTTGGCATTGCTGCTGTTACATCTATCTTTGATACTTTAGAAGAATAACGTTCTGCATAGAACAACTCATCTCCTTTAAAAACCAATGCGCTTGGATAATTAAGGTTACTAACAACATCTGTAGCTACAGGGTTTACTTCTGTAAGGTCTATTTTGGATATTTTATCCTCATTGAATCTTGAAAAATACAAGTCGTTGCCTTTAATTGCCAAATCGTATATGTTACTAACTGAAAAAACAACTTCAGGAAGAGGATTTATTGCTGTTATATCTATCTTAGATATTTTTCCATTTGCCCCGCCTTCTATGATAAACATCTCGTTACCACTAAGGGTAATACCCATTGGAGTTTGAAGACCTGTTACAACATCTGTAACTTGCGAAAATGCACCAACATAGTTAAAAAAACATAATAAAAATAAAAAATAAAATCTCATAATAGCGGTATTTAAAATAAAGGTTAAAAACGCTAAAATAAATCAAACTTAAACCAACGCAAATATTTAAAAGCTTTAAAATAGTTTACTAATTAGCTCCTAATCTTAATCTCCTGTTTTAAGAATAGTATTTCACCTCTAACCCAACCACACAACCCGCTAAAAAACAAACAACTAACAACACTTAGTTTTACCCATAATAAAAAAAGCCTTGAAGAAAACTTCAAAGCTTTTTTTTCATGTCTAAATCAAAAGATAAATCTTTTAATTTTTAATAATTTTTCTTGTTGTTGTTTTATTTTTATCATCTATTATTTTCAATAAATACACTCCTTTATTCAGGCCAGTTAGATCCATTGTTAATAATTGATTTGCCACTGTATTATCCTTTATTAATTCTCCTAACACATTATACAACTTCACATTCTTTAAAACTGCACCACTATCTTTTAGCTCAATATGAATCTTGTTCTTTGTTGGATTAGGATAAATAGCCATTCCCGATAATAAAATATCATTACTTACACTTAAAAGACCATCACCAACTGTTTTAACTACATTGTCTTTAAAAATCACATAAGGATCGCCATTGCTATCTAAATAAAAATCCTCAAAATCCCCATTACTACTTCCTAATAAAGTCCATTCTATTGCATTTGATTTTAATTCATAAATTGAAGTTTGCATTTCGGCAACTGCATTAGCCTGATAAATAGCTAGGAAATGAGAACTCCTATCCGTAGCATATTTTAAATTATCTGCTTTTAGAGGCAAGCCTTGTTTAGTAACTTCAATAGGAGTATAGTTATTATTCACCTTTTGCAATTCTATTAGTATATCTTTATTTGAAGAAGTTGCCACAAAAAAAGCGTCGTTAGCTGCAGTAATACTAAAATCAAAACTCCCGATACGCTCATTTAAAAAGGCATTATTAAAAGCATTCTCTTCATCCCAACCGTTTCCACTGGCACGGTACAATACTTTTTTAAAGGTACCATCCTGCATTTCATGAAGATAAGCCATATATGCTCTAAATGTATTTTGAAAATAAATAGGCATAAAATGTCCGTCAGTATTATTTTGAAAAGTAACACTTGTGTTTGTGTCTTGCTCAAAAGACCAATTCTCGGAAATAGGATTAGAAATACTTGTATTTCTTCGTATAGACGAAGCGCCTTCGTTTAAATTTTCTAAATAAGAAACATAAATTATTCTTTCCGCATCTGGATTTAAATCATCAAATGGAGATAGAATCATATAACTATCGAATGTACTCAAAGATTCTACTGTTTTAATATTTGTAGTATCCCAGGAAGCTAGCGCATTATTGTATCGTAAAACGTTTGTATTTTGAGTCGTTTGTACCATTAAATAAATGTTTTTATTAGTATCAATAATTATCTCAACATTTAATATAACACCATTACCGATATCATAAAACTCTTCATTTCCTACAAATTCCCAATCATTTGTATTAGTATTTAACCTAACCACTGAAACTTTTCGCCTTAAGCGGTCCGTATAAGTCGCATATATATTGTCATCTAAATCGAAAACTATTTTTTGTTCTGCTATCTCTACATCCGAAATTCCAGTATTTCCAACATTCTGAAGCTGCTGTGCATTAATTGTCACAAAATTAAAAGCTGCAACTAAAACAGCTATAATTAATGTTTTGTGTAATTTTGTATTCATTTTTTTTGTATTAAATAATATCTTATTAGTTCTTCTAAGTCGCATTATAAACCAATGCTTACACTTAAAACAACTTTATGTACTTATAAATTTTGTAATGGTATTTTCACAGCCTTTTATTCAAAAAAAAACAACACATTAGAAATGCTGTCTACTTGTCTATTCTCGGCAGCTTACTTCTCTAATTTTCTTCTCATTTGGTCTATAAGAAATTTATTTTCCGGTCTATTATGTCGCTCCAATTCCTCTATAGTTCGCCTAATCGTTTCTACAGATTTTTTTTCTTCTGATGAATTTAAAAAACTCGCTTTAGGAGCTAATGAAAAAAACAAATTATCGGACCACTGGTTTCTGCTGCCATCGATAACTAAATGCATGCGATCTATTGTTCCGTTGTTAATAACAGAATGCATATAGTTCACGTTTGTATACCAGCACTCCCCAGGAGACATCATTAATGAACTCCCATCTAAAATAAATTGCACATCTTTATTAGTAATAATGGGAATGTGTAAACGAAAACACCCATTTTCATATCCCAATTGATAATCTCTATGTGGTTTTATTTCCGCCCCAACACCCAATCGCAAAATACGCGCTGACAGAATAGGACATTTAAACGTTTTTATAACCTCTTTAAAATAGCTACAATCTTTTATAATTGGAGTTTCCAATAATGACGTATTATTAATTGGTGAAGCAAAAATATTGGATTCATCACCATTATTAGCATACAATGAAATAGCCTTCCATTCACCTGTATACCCATTAGTATTAAAGTGTGAAACCCACTTATCATCAACAATCAACGCAAGCTCTTTAACAAGTTTTTTCTTATCAAACTCAAAAGGCAATTTTATGTACTTAGTTATTTCTTGCTGTTTAGCCATACCAATACTAACCGTTCTATATCTTTTAAAAACATATAATTTAATACTATCTATTTAAAATCAAAAAAAGTTAACAGTCTAATCGCATTCCTAAAACCCTCTCTCTTTTTGCAATTGTTCGTAGGCCTTTTGCACTTCTTTAAACTTATTCTCAGCCCCTTTTCGATGTTCCTCTCCCAAATGTTCAACCTTATCTGGGTGGTATTTTTTCACCATTTTTCGATACGCTTTCTTAATCTCTTCTGGTGTTGCTCTTTTAGTTATTTCTAAAACCTTATAAGCATTGTCGCTACTATTATAAAACATTGCTTTTATACTCTCATAATCGCGAGAGCTAATTCCTAAATATCCAGCAATGGTATAAATTTGACGAACTTCATCCTCACTAACGACTTCATCTGCTTTAGCAATACCAAACAAGAAATGCAGTAATTGTAAGCGCGAAGAATGATCCATCATATGCTTAATTTGCAAACAAACTTGACGCGTAGAAATATTAGATTGTTTATTTATGCCTTTAAACAACCGAAAAGCCTTATTTGCCCTCTCTTTACCATACATTTCTGTAAATTGATACCGTACAAAATCCAACTCTCGCTGATCCTGTTTCCCATCTGCTTTAATAACAATAGAGGCTAGAATTAATAAGCTCACCTCAAAATCTCCAGAGCTCGTTTGTGAACGGCGCTGAGACTGTGACCGATAATCTGACCCGCCTCCATAATTGGGGTTATACTGTTCATAACCTGTTCTTTTACCTTCAGATCTAACATCCTGATCATCTAAAAAAGGACTCTTATTGCCAGAAGATAACGTTTCCCCTAAACTCCCTAATGCTAATCCTATTATTGCCCCTATAGGCCCTCCAAAAGACCAGCCTAAAGTAGCGCCTATCCATTTTAACATACGTATTTTATTAATTATTAAATGTTCGCAAATATACCATTTTGTTAGTTGGTGTATTAACATTTTCGTTACACCTTAAAAAATTTATTTACATATTTTTAACAGCGTTCCCACTTATGCTCAAACACTTAAAAAAACAACGTTATAGACTGCCCTTATGACATCATAACTGTTATAAAGGCGCATTTAAATGATAATTGCACGGTTTTTGATTAACTTTGTATTGTATTATAATTTTAAACGTAAAAAACAAAAAACATGTATCCAGCAGAATTAGTAAAACCTATGCGAGAAGACTTAACTAAAGTAGGTTTCGAAGAGTTACAATCAGCAGAAGCTGTAGATAATGCTATTGCAAAGGAAGGCACAACTTTAGTTGTTGTAAATTCAGTTTGTGGCTGTGCAGCTGCCAATGCAAGACCTGGAGCTACCATGAGTATAAAAAACGCAAAACACCCCAATAACTTGGTAACTGTTTTTGCAGGAGTAGATAAAGAGGCTACAGACAAAGCCAGAGCACATATGGTTCCTTTTCCTCCAAGCTCACCAAGTATCGCGTTATTTAAGGATGGAGAATTAGTTCATATGCTAGAACGCCATCATATAGAAGGGCGCCCAGCAGAATTGATTGCAGAAAACCTTATGGATGCTTATAACGAGCACTGTTAAGACTAATAATTTATTAAAGAAAATACTACTTTAAGCAATTTAAGCCACTTCATATTCTTGTTGTGGTTTTTTTTATACGTATTTTTGACCAGATATAGTATATTTTGTGATGATTAAATTTATAGCATACCCATTAACCATTGTCTATTTCCTATTTTTTGGTTTGACACTTTTAGTGTTTCATCCCATTCAATGGGTTTGTCTCAATGTTTTTGGATATAACGCTCATAAAAAAAGTGTAGATGCACTTCAATTTTTTCTAATGCGTTGCCTTAACATCTTAGGGTCAAGATACACCTTTACCAACCCTTACGATATTCCAACAGACCAACCCATTATTATCGTTGCAAATCATCAAAGTATGAGTGACATACCTTCTTTAATATGGTTCTTTAGAAAACACCATGTAAAATTTATAAGTAAAAAAGAATTAGGAAAAGGCATCCCTAGTGTATCATACAATTTACGCCATGGCGGCTCTGTATTAATAGACAGAAAAAACCCTAGAGAGTCTATTGTTGCTATTAAAAAATTCGCTAAATACATAGAACGCACTAATCGAGCAGCAGTTATTTTCCCTGAAGGCACCAGAAGTAGAGATGGTGTTCCTAAAAAGTTTCAAACAAAAGGACTAGAAACCCTTATAAAATATATCCCAAACGCTTTGATAGTACCTGTTTCTATAAATAATTCATGGAAAACATTAGCCTACGGAAAGTTTCCTATGGGACTTGGCGCTCATTTAAAATTTACAGCACACCAGCCTTTAAACGTTAGTGACTTTGAAAAAGATGTCCTTTTAGAGACTATTGAAAAAACAATAAAACAGAATATTCACATATAAATAATAAATCGATGTCATTAAAAAATGTAAGATTGGAAGTAATGCAGTTTTTGGAAAAGGACGTGGACGCATTAATACAAAAATATCTCATACCCATAGAAACAATATGGCAACCTACAGATTTCCTGCCAGATTCTGAAGGAGATAATTTTTTTGAAGAAGTTAGAGAAATAAGAGAACTCTCTAAAGAACTCCCTTATGATTTCTGGGTCGTTCTTGTAGGCGATATGATCACCGAAGAAGCACTACCAACCTACGAATCCTGGTTAATGGATGTTGAAGGCGTAGGACAAGTAGAGCGTAATGGGTGGTCCAAATGGGTAAGACATTGGACTGCCGAAGAAAATAGACACGGAGACGTATTAAACAAATACTTATACTTGTCGGGCAGAGTAAACATGAAAGAGATCGAGAAAACAACACAATACCTCATTGCAGATGGTTTTGATATTGGAACAGATCGCGATCCTTATAAAAATTTTATTTACACAAGCTTTCAGGAACTAGCGACTTACATTTCTCATAATAGAGTTGCTAAAATAGCCAAACAAAAAGGCAACAAGCAACTCTCTAAGATGTGCAAAATTATTGCTGGTGATGAAATGAGACACCATCATGCCTATTCTGAATTTGTAGAACGTATCTTCAAAGTAGATCCTAGCCAAATGATGATGGCTTTTCACTATATGATGAAACAAAAAATAGCGATGCCTGCTCATTTCCTAAGAGAATCTGGAGATAAAATAAGTACCGCTTTCGAAGAGTTTTCTAATACAGCACAACGTATTGGCGTTTACACCTCTTTAGATTATGTAGACATTTTAAGCAAACTTATTAAACGCTGGGAGATAGATAAAGTTACAAACCTAACAGACGAAGCCGAAAAAGCAAGAGATTATTTAATGAAGCTTCCTGCTAGAATGATGCGCTTAGCAGACAGAATGACCGTTCCTGAGAATTCTTTTCAATTCAAATGGGTGGAGCCAGCCAAATTATAAACACTAAAATATTATGAATAAAAATTCCTTTTCAATTGAAAAGGAATTTTTATTTTTAAGCCACTTATGAAAACAACAACATACATAGATCAAACTATAATTTTTGTAAAAAACCAATTAAAAAATGCTGAAGGTGGACACGATTGGTTTCATATAGAACGCGTCTACAAAAATGCGCTCCTTATTTCCAAAAATGAAAATGCCGATAAACTTATTGTTGCGCTTGGAGCTTTATTACATGATATTGCAGATAGCAAATTCCATAATGGCGATGAAACTGTAGGCCCAAGAATAGCCCGAGAATTCTTATTCAATCTAAACATAGATTCAGTAATAATAGAACATGTGATACTGATTATTGAAAACATTTCTTTTAAAGGCGGAAACGAGCCCCAAAAATTTAAATCATTAGAACTAGATATTGTACAAGATGCAGACCGCTTAGACGCTATAGGCGCTATAGGCATTGCGCGCAGCTTCAACTATGGCGGTTTTAAAAACAGGTCACTTTATAATCCAGAAATTAAGCCCAATTTAAAAATGAGCAAGGCGGAATACAAAGCTTCTGAAGCCCCTACAATAAATCATTTTTACGAAAAATTATTGCTACTAAAAGACAAAATGAACACCAAAACTGGTCGAAAAATTGCTGCTGAAAGGCATAAATATATGCTAGGATTTCTGGATCAATTTTATGCAGAATGGAATGGAAAAGCATAAATAAAAAGACACAAACTAATTGTATCTTTTCATTTACACCTACATAATAAAACAATTTATTTTATTTCCCTGGAAAATCCGCTTTACGCTTTTCGAGAAAGGCTGTCGTTCCTTCTTTAAAATCCTCGGTACCAAAGCATGCTCCAAACTGCTCTATTTCTACACTATAACCATCAATTCCATCTTTAAAATTCGCATTTATAGCCTTTATAGCCTTACTTATCGCAACAGATGAATTACGCTTTATCTTACTTGCTATTTTCTCTGCCAATGGAATTAACTCCGACTGCTCTACAACATAATTAACCAAACCGTAGTCTAATGCTGTATTAGCATCTAACATTCCAGCAGTCATAACCATTTCCATAGCGCGCCCTTTACCAATCAATTGCGGCAAACGTTGTGTCCCACCATAACCTGGAATAACCCCTAAAGACACTTCAGGCAACCCCATTTTAGCATTTACACTTGCTATTCTAAAATGAGCAGACATTGCCAGTTCTAGTCCACCTCCTAAAGCAAAACCATTAACCGCTGCAATAACTGGAGTCGATAGGTTTTCTACAAAATCAAACAATAACGCTTGCCCTTCGGCCGCTAACTTACCTCCATTTTCAACATCAAAGTCTGCAAATTCACTAATATCTGCACCAGCAACAAAAGCCTTTTCACCACTTCCAGTAATTATAATCACCTTCGTTCCCGCATCGTCATTTGCTGTCTTAAAAGCATAATGCAACTCACTAATTGTAGCTTTATTTAAAGCATTTAATTTACTAGGACGATTAATAGTGATCGTTGTTATTCCATTTTGAGTTTCTGTTATTATATTTTCGTAATCCATTAAAATATATTTTATGATTCTCAAAAACGAGAATCTTTTTTATTAATTTTTAAAATTCTAATTATTAAATTTCATTACCTCTTTAGCTAACTATCCCATTGGAAATGTTACAGTAAATGTTGTCCCTTCGTTTTTTTGAGACACAAAAGTAATACTTCCACCATAGGTTTCTACTATGTTTTTAACCATAGCTAACCCCAATCCCATTCCGCTAGTTTTTGTGGTAAATTTAGGTTCAAACACCTTAGGTTTATTCTCTTCGGAAATCCCAATCCCATTATCAGAGACCTTAATTTTCACCATCTTTCCTTCTTCTGAAACAGCAACCAATATTTCTGGTGTACGCTCCTCTGGAATAGCCTGAATTCCATTTTTAATTAAATTAGTAACCACACGAATTAATTGCGTACGATCAAATTTAGCGATAAGCTTATTTTTTTCTGATTTAAATGTAA
This sequence comes from Lacinutrix sp. YIN62, assembly GCF_057219185.1. Lineage (NCBI taxonomy): Bacteria > Pseudomonadati > Bacteroidota > Flavobacteriia > Flavobacteriales > Flavobacteriaceae > Lacinutrix > Lacinutrix sp. YIN62. The sequence goes on along the minus strand of NZ_JBXVVH010000004.1, from coordinate 79,802 downwards.
TGTAGTTCTCATTAAAAATTTCTAGAGACAAGTCCACAACCTCAACAACATTAAGCATTTCATTTTGCTGTGCTGGCATTTTTGCAAAATTAGAGAAAGCTTCAGCAATAGTACTCATGGTATCTATTTGCTGAATTAAAGTTTTACTATATTCATCCAATTTTTGTGTAATATTTTCATCTAAAGGGTTAAATTTTCGCTGAAAGCTTTGCACCGTTAATCGCATAGGAGTTAACGGATTTTTAATTTCATGAGCAACTTGCTTCGCCATCTCTCGCCATGCCTGCTCTCTTTCGTTTGTCGCTAACTTAACCGCACTCTCCTCCAATTCATCAATCATACTATTATATGAATTTACAAGAATTGAAATTTCCTCGCTCACATTCTCTATAACCACTTTTTCATTACGCTGCTCCAAACGTGTAGTCCGCATTTTATCGCCTATTGCCTTTAGCGATTTGGTTATATACTTTGAAACAAAAAAGGCTAATGCTATCGCTATTAAGAAAACTACAAATGTCGTAAGAATCAACTGCCCTAAGAATGATTGTAATTCGTCTTCAAAAAAATCGTCCTTTTCAAGATAGGGCAAATTAATAATAGCTAAAGGCCTACCCCTTCCATCCATTATATAATTGTAAGACGACCTAAAGGCTTCTCCATTCTCAACACCCTTTATTACGTAACGATGTTCGGCCGTATTAAACAACGCATTTAAAATAGAAACATCGAGGCATTCTTTTTTATTCTCAAATCCAAATTTTGATCTTGAAGAAATAAGAAAAGTTCCTTCTAAATCGTAAAGCTCCACAGGAAGACATAGATTATGAATTTCTGCAACTTCTTGAATTTTATCCTTAAAAATCAATGGTACTTTTTCGGTAACAACAGGATATGATGTTTCCTTTATTATATAGTTAAATCGTGTTATTACCGTTCTTTCTTTTCGCACCAAACGCTCATTATTATAGGTTTGTGCTTCTTCGTTTTTCTGAATAACCGAAAGCATTCCCGTTAATATTGACGATAACAGAACCAACAATATCATTGCTATAAATATTCTAACCCTTAAGGACAACTTATTTAACCTCATTTAATTGTTTCTTTATTATATCGCATTAGCACTACACCATCAACAACTGAACCACTATTTAAATAACAACTTATGCCTCAGGGTTTCTTTCTCTAATACGTTTATAAATTTTAAATCCAAGCATTAATAAAATTCCCAAAACAATAATACCGACAACACCAAAAACCCAATTAATAGCGCTTTTTAAAACAACCAAAAACACAACAGCGAATAAAATAAAAGTAGCCCCTTCATTCCACAGTCTCATAAAGTTAGAACTCTTTTTTACGATATCATTTTGTAATTGTTTAAAATAAATATGTGTTTGAATTTGATAAAGGACTAATAATGCAACAAACCCCAATTTCACATGCATCCAAGGTTGCTGCAACCACGTCGGCACTAATACTATTAGCCACACCGCAAACAATATGGCTAATATTGCCGATGGCCATGTGATAATAAACCACAATCGCTTTGCCATTAATTTTAGCTGTTTTCCTAAAATCTCTTTCTCTGGTGACGCCTTATGAAACGCTTCAATTTGATATACGAATAGTCTAGGAATATAAAATAACCCTGCAAACCATGTGATCACAAAGATTAAATGTAAAGACTTTATGTAATTATACGCCATGTTTTTTTATACTGCTACCGTTTTTTCAGCCCAAGCTTTAACCCATTTTACAATAAGCGCTACCCAAGCAGCATCTGTATTTAAACAAGGCACTGTTGTAAACTCATCTCCGCCAACTTCATGAAAAATCTCCTCACCTTCCATTGCTATTTCCTCCAAGGTTTCTAAACAATCACTAACAAACGCAGGGGTAACTATAGCCATATTCTTGACTCCTTTTTTTCCTAAACGCTCAATGGTTCTATCTGTATATGGTAATAACCACGGATCAAAACCTAAGCGAGACTGAAAAGAGGTAGAATAAGCATCTTCATTTAAATTTAATTTCTCTGCCACTAACCTTGTAACCTCAAAACATTGATGTCTATAACAAAACTCATGAGCCTTAGATGCTGTTTTACAACAACTCCCATCGATTTTACAATGTGATTTTGTTATATCACTTTTTCGGATATGACGCTCTGGCACACCGTGATATGAGAATAACAAATGCTCATACTTCTTTCCTTTCAAATGCCTTTGTATTGAATTTGATAACACCTCAATATATTCTGGTTCCTTATAAAATGCTGGAAAGGACTCTACTTTTAGATTTGGAAAATGCGCTTTTCGCTCTGCTTCAGCCAAAACCAAAATTGTTTCTGTTGTAGCCATTGCAAATTGTGGATATAAAGGAATTAACATCACCTCTTCCACTCCTTTATCTACCAATTCTTGCAATCCTTTTTTGATAGTCATGCTCCCATACCGCATAGCCAAAGCCACAGGAAACTCCACCTGATCTTGCACCTTTTCTTGAAGTTCTTCCGATAATACAATTAGCGGAGAACCCTTTTTCCACCAAATCTTTTTATAAGCCTTTGCAGATTGTTTGGGTCTTGTATTTAAAATAATCCCCTTTACAAGTAAGGTCCTTGCCCATAGCGGAACATCTATAACACGCTCGTCCATTAAAAACTCACCCAGATACTTCTTAACATCCTTAGGCTCCGGGCTTTCTGGAGAACCAAGATTTACTAGTAAAATTCCTTTTTTCATTTTAATCAATCACATTTAATTAAACAAAAATACAACTCTAATTTGTAACAGGCTTAAAAATCATACACTCAATATTAAAAGCAATTTAAAGGCTGCTCTTTAGAGCTATAAAACGCATAAAGCCCCTCTTTAATTTACAAAAAAGCACTCCCTAAAAAAAATACGATTACTTCTCTTCTCCAATAAGACAAGCCCATTTTTAAAATTTAAAATCATATTATAGACTGAATGTATTTTTTTGGAGTTGTGCCATATTTCTTTTTAAAAGCAGCGATAAAATGACTCGAAGTACTATACCCTATTTTTAATCCCACTTCATTTACATTATGCTCACCTGATTCTAATAATTTCCTAGCAAACTCCATTTTATAATCGAATAAAAAACTAAAAACAGAATCCCCATAAATTTGCTTAAAGCCTTCCTTTAATTTCTTAAGACTCAATCCTATTTCATCTGCTAACTCACTTAAGCTTGGTGGCTCAGACATTCTAGCGATCACAATATCTTTCGCTTTTCTAATTTTTATCACATTAGTTTCGTCAATCAAAAAAGGACATTGCTCTACATTTGCATCTTCATTTCTATTAAAATACAAGCTCAACAATTCATATGCTTTCCCTTTAAAATAAAGGGTTTTAATTGACTGATTTAAATTATAGTTAATTAATTGATTAAGTACTATTGCCATAGAAGGCGTAATTTTGCCGTCCTTATAATATTTTTTATCCTTATTATCTTCACTTAAAAAAGTAATGTAATCTGCTTCTTGAGAAAACAAACTATGAAATTTCTTTATAGAAATAAGCACAGATATTAACCACGTATTCTCATTGGCCTTTAAATTAATAGGCAAATCTCTCTGCGGGTTATACAATAATAAGGAGTGCTCTTCCTGTACATCCAAAGTATACCGTCCATTATTAAAATTAAACGCACTCTTCCCTTTAACACAAAAATGAAATTGAATAAAGCTACTATCAATCTCTCTAACAATTATTTGAGAATCGTTCGTCTCATTTTTATAGGTTAAAACACAAACCTCTTCGTCGATTTCGGTTTCATTAAAAGAACCTTTGGCGACATTTTTAGAAGTATTATTATTAGTATTATCAATTCTTTTATTTAGATTCATTCTAAATTAATTATTTTAAAAGTGTTGCTATCACTACAAAAATAGGTGTTTTTAACCGTTTTACGGCTAAAACATGCCTAAAACCCACATAGCGACACTTAAAGTTCTTTAAGCGTTATTTTTTATTGATGACTAAGCATATTTTTGTTCCTTGTAATGATAAGCTTCGCAAATTAAATAATGCAACATACAAAAAGTACATATTTCTACGCCATTGGGTTGAGTTACAAAAAAGCTGATGCAGAGATTAGAGGACATTTTAGTTTAGACGAAGAGGCTAAACTAAAATTATTAAACCAAGCAAACCAAAATGAGATAGAAAGTCTAATAGTGACTTCTACCTGTAACAGAACTGAAATTTTCGGTTTTGCAGAGCATCCTTTTCAATTAATACAATTACTTTGCGACAATACAAAAGGGACCATAGAAGAATTTCAAAAAGTAGCTTATGTTTACAAAAACAAAGATGCCATTTCACATATGTTTCGTGTAGGTTCGGGTTTAGACAGTCAAATACTAGGTGATTTTGAAATTATAAGCCAGCTTAAAAAAAGCGCTAAGCTGTCTAGAAAACACGGATTACTCAATTCTTTTATTGAACGTTTAGTTAACTCTGTAATACAAGCGAGTAAGCGTATAAAAACAGAGACAGACATATCTTCAGGTGCCACCTCAGTTTCATTTGCTTCGGTTCAATACATTCTAAAACAAGTTAAAAATGTTTCAGAAAAAAATATTTTACTTTTTGGAACTGGTAAAATAGGTCGAAATACTTGTGAAAACTTGGTGAAACACACCAAAAACGAGCATATAACCCTAATTAATAGAACCAAAGATAAAGCAGAAGCTATTGCTGGAAAGTTTAATCTTTTAGTAAAAGAATATGCCGATTTACAAGAGGAAATAAACACCTCAGATATTTTAATTGTTGCTACAGGTGCTCAAAACCCTACAATAGACAAATACTTAATCCAATCTGAAAAAAAATTACTTATATTAGACTTATCTATTCCTAAAAACGTTAACCAAGACGTTTCAGAATTAGATAATGTCACTCTTGTTCATTTAGATGATTTATCTCAAATCACAGATGAAACCTTAGAAAACAGAAAAGCTCATATTCCTTTAGCCGAAAGCATCATTGAAGACGTAAAAACCGAATTCAATGGCTGGCTAGAAACCCGTAAATTTGCTCCTACAATAAAAGCCTTAAAACACAAGCTTTTAGATTTTAAAACTGCAGAGTTGGATACACAACGTAAAAAAATCTCCAATTTTAACGAAGAGCAGGCCGAATTGATAAGCAACAATATTATTCAAAAAATAACCAATCACTTTGCCCATCATTTAAAAGACGATAATATCTCTACAAATGATAGTCTTGAACTTATAAAGAAAGTGTTTCAGTTAGAACAATCAAAAAATGTCTAGAACCATAAGAATTGGTACACGCGATAGCGAATTAGCGTTATGGCAAGCTACCATAGTACAAAAACAATTAGAACACCTCGGTCATAAATCTATTTTAGTTCCTGTAAAGGCTACTGGAGATATTGTTCTAAATAAACCACTTTACGAGCTAGGGATTACGGGTATTTTTACCAGAACCTTAGACATAGCGATGCTAAATAACGACATTGATATTGCTGTACATTCCCTAAAAGACGTCCCAACGTTATTACCTAAAGGAATCGTACAAGCAGCAGTTATAAAGCGTGGTAATGTTAGAGACACTTTAGTCTATAAACACAATGAAGAGTTTTTAGGCTCTCGAAAAGGTGTTATCGCAACAAGCAGCTTACGCCGCCGCGCACAGTGGCTAAACCGTTACCCTACACATACCACAGAGGATATCCGTGGGAATGTAAATACGCGTTTACAAAAACTAGAAGACAGTGATATTTGGAATGGCGCTATTTTTGCCGCTGCTGGTTTAGGCCGATTAGACTTAAGACCTGAAGAAGCCATTAACTTAGACTGGATGGTTCCTGCACCAGGACAAGGCACCATTATGGTTACCGCCTTAGCTGAAGATGAAGACATATTAACGATATGCAAAGAAATCAATCATGAAGAAACTGAAATTTGTACAACAATAGAACGTACATTTCTTAATAGGTTAGAAGGCGGTTGTACTGCTCCCATAGGAGCCTTGGCATTTATAAAAGACGAAGAGGTTCATTTCCATGGTATTCTTTTAAGTCCTGATGGGACTAAAAAAATAGAAATAAAAAGAAGTAAAAAATTAGGAGAACACAACGACTTAGCTATTTTTTCTGCCGACTATATTATCGAAAAAGGCGGTAAACGCTTAATGGATAACATTAAAAATGCTTACAGAAAAACGAATGTTTATTCTACAAAATCCTTTACAGAGGATCAACGGCTGTTATTTCACGAAAAAGTAGTCCCAGAAAGTTCAGATTTTATAAAAATAAACTTAAACAGGATTCACCCACGTCATTTAAAGAATAAAATTCAGAATGTAGTGATTACTAGCAAAAATGCGATTGAATCCTTAATCACAAACTATTCGGCTACAGAATTACAATTTGAAAATATCTATTGTGTTGGTCGCCGAACGAAGCGTTTAGTTGAAAAAAAAATAGGGCCGGTTTTACATACTGAAAAAAATGCTAAGAAATTAGCAGAGCATCTCGTAGAGTTTATGGAAGGTAATGAAGTCTCATATTTCTGTAGCGATTTAAGGTTAGATGATTTACCGAATATTCTTACCGAGAACAATATAAAAGTCAATGAAGTTGAAGCTTATCAAACGAAGTTTGATGCAGTAAAGATTGACGAGAATGTTGAAGGCGTTATGTTTTATAGTCCCTCAACAGTTAAGAGTTACAAACAAGAGAATAATGTTAAAGAGGATATGATTGCTTTTTGTATTGGAGAATCTACTGCTAAAGAGGCAAAAAAACACTTTAAAGATATACGAATTGCAAAATTACCAACTGTAGAAAGTGTTATTGAATTGGTAAATGAGCATTACATATAATTTTTTAGCTATATAAAGAGCTAAAATCACTATTATTTACAAAAGGAAGTCCACTAAAAAAACCTTACACCGTAGGGATAACACATAAAGATATGTTGAAAAACGATTTATTTTTAAGAGCATTAAAAGGAGAAACTGTAGAACGCCCACCAGTTTGGATGATGCGTCAAGCGGGAAGGTACCTTCCAGAATTTATGGAAATTAAAGCAAAGTACGATTTCTTTACTCGCTGTCAGACTCCTGAATTAGCAAGTGAAATTACGGTACAACCCATTCGTCGCTATGGCATGGATGCTGCTATTCTTTTTTCTGATATTTTAGTAATTCCCCAAGCAATGAATATAGAAGTGCAAATGAAACCAAACTTTGGGCCATATTTGCCAAACCCTATACGCTCACAACAAGATGTTGATAAGGTTATTGTTCCAGATGTAACGAGTACTTTGGATTATGTATATCAAGCAATAAAAGCAACAAAAGAAAAATTAAACAATGAAGTCCCTTTAATTGGTTTTGCAGGATCTCCATGGACCATTTTATGTTATTGTGTTCAAGGACAAGGCAGTAAAAACTTCGACAAGGCTAAGGAATTTTGTTTTACAAACCCAGTAGCTGCCCACCAATTATTGCAAAAAATAACAGACACTACAATCGCATATTTAAAAGAAAAAGTAAGAGCAGGAGTTAATGCTGTCCAAGTTTTTGATTCGTGGGGAGGTATGTTATCGCCTGTAGATTATCAAGAGTTTTCTTGGCAGTACATTCAGCAAATCATTGATGCTTTAAAAGAGCATGCTCCTGTTATCGCTTTTGGTAAAGGCTGTTGGTTTGCTCTAAATGAAATGTCTAAATCTGGTGCCGCTGCTCTTGGTGTAGACTGGACATGTTCTCCAAGAAACGCACGTTACTTAACAGGAGGCAATATAACACTTCAAGGAAATTTTGATCCCACACGTTTGTTTTCCCCTCCTTCAGAAATCAAAAAAATGGTACATCAAATGATTAATGAGTTTGGAAAAGACAAATACATTGTAAATCTTGGACATGGTATATTGCCCAATATCCCATTAGATAATGCTAAAGCATTTATAGATGCTGTAAAAGAATATAAAGCGCAATAACTCATTTTAATGAGGTTCTTTTAAGTAACATAAAATTGGTTTTTACACTCTTTAAGTATGGTTTAACCCAAAAATAACAGCATGATAAAGAACATTCTTAACAGTATAAAGGCTTATACTAAAACGCTTGCTTTAATTTCTAAATTAAACCTTTGGAGGTTCTTTTTAATTCCCATTATTATTAGTATTCTAACAGCTACTATTATTGGGGTTACAGCATACGGATTATCTGATAATATTGGTCATTTTATAACTAAAATTTGGATATGGGAGACTGGAAAGGAAACATTTACCACCATCTCCAGTTTTATTGGCGGAGTAATTGTAATTGTTTTAGGTTTTATACTTTACAAGCATATTGTAATGGCTTTTTCGGCGCCATTTATGAGTCCTGTTTCAGAAAAAATAGAAGCCCATTTTTACGGAGAAAAACAGCTTGCCGTAAAATCAACCTCACTGAAAGCACAATTATGGAGAGGCCTTAGAATTAATGGCAGAAATTTATGCAAAGAGCTTTTATTTAGTCTACCGCTTTTAATTATTAGCTTCATTCCCCTAATAGGAATCTTATCAACACTACTTCTCTTTTTGATTCAAGCGTATTATGCTGGTTTTGGAAATATGGATTACACACTAGAACGCCATTTTAAATACAAAGAAAGTATTTTATTTGTTAAGAAATATAAAGGTATTGCCATTGGAAATGGTATTGTATTTATACTTTTCCTTTTAATTCCCATTATAGGAATTATCATTGTGTTACCGTTTTCTGTAACCGCAGCCTCTATTAAAACGTTAGAACTAATAAAAGCAGAAAAACAAGCTGCATTTTCAATTAACAAAACAATAAGCTAATTTCACTTTTACTAGTAAACCGCTTTCCGCTATAAAAAAGATCTTAAAAAAAACATATGCCACATTTTGTAATAGACTGCTCAAAACCGATTCTAAGCTTTGTAAAACCAGAAGCAATACTAGAAGAAATACACAACACAGCAGTATCTTCAAAACTATTTGAAGAATCGGATATAAAAGTTCGTTTAAACACATTCCCCGAACACTATCTTGTCGGTGGTAAAAAGGATGATTTTATACATATTTTTGCTAATATTATGGAAGGAAGAACACTAGAACAAAAAGCCAACCTTTCAAAATTGATGGTAGAAAAACTAAAGGCCCTATTCCCTAAAGTCCCTATATTATCTATAAATATTAGAGACTTCGAAAAAGCAACATACTGCAACAAAACAATGGTATAAACATTCTAGTTTTTCCTTTTTTAAATTTAAGAGCTCATGAAAGATAAATTTTTCAATTACATACACGAATTACAAGACACAATTACAGCTAAACTTGAAGCTATAGACGGCAAAGCTAAATTTAAAGAAGACCTTTGGGAACGTCCTGAAGGCGGAGGCGGAAGAACTCGCGTTATTGAAAATGGAAATATCATAGAAAAAGGAGGCGTAAATATTTCTGGTGTACACGGAAAACTTCCAAAAACAATGCAAGATTATTTCGGTGTTAAAGATGCGCATTTTTTTGCCTGCGGTTTAAGTCTCGTGATCCACCCTAAAAGTCCAATGGTTCCAACGGTACATGCAAACTGGCGATATTTTGAAATGTATGATGACACTGGAAAAATAGTTGACCGCTGGTTTGGTGGCGGCCAAGATCTTACACCCTATTATTTATTTGATGAGGACGCGTCACATTTCCATCAAACCTGTAAAACTGCTTGCGACAAACACGACACTAGCTTTTATCCTAAATACAAGGCACGTTGTGATGACTATTTTTACAACAGTCACAGAAATGAAGGTCGTGGTGTTGGAGGACTATTTTTTGATTATTGCAAAGCTTCAGATAATATGAGCATGCAACAATGGTATGCCTTTGTTACCGAGGTTGGAGACAGTTTCCTACAAGCCTACGTCCCTATTGTTCAAAAACGAAAGCATCTAGAATATTCTAAAGCACAACGCGATTGGCAAGAAATTCGCCGTGGTCGTTATGTTGAATTCAATTTAGTTCATGACAAAGGCACCCTTTTTGGCTTAAAAACAAACGGAAGAATTGAAAGCATATTAATGAGTTTACCACCACATGTACAATGGGTTTACGACTTTACCCCAGAGCCAGGAAGTGAAGAAGAACGATTGGTAAACATATTACAAAACCCAAAAGATTGGATTTAATTTATTAAAATGAATTGTTACTGCGGAAGCCTAAAAGCATACTCTAATTGTTGTGAAAAAATTCATAAAAATATTAATCACGCATTAACCGCCGAGCAGTTAATGCGCTCGAGATATAGCGCTTTTGTATTGGCTGATGGTGATTATTTAATGGAAAGTCACCACTCAAAAACACGTTCAATAAAAGAAAAAAAAGCCATTGTTAAATGGGCAAAATCTGTCAAGTGGATCGCATTAGAAATACTAGAAACAACTAAGGGCTCTCAAAATGATACTCATGGAACAGTAACATTTAATGCTTATTTTTTTGAAAACGGAAAAGCAGATACCATTCATGAAAAATCGGCTTTTGTTAAAGAAAACAAGCAATGGAAATACCTAGGATTAAGCAATTAAAAATGACGCAAACATGTTAAAACGTATTAAACGTATTGGTTTAATTATAAATTGGAAGACATTAATCATCACCAGCCTCGCAATTGCATCGACAGCATTTTGCTTACATTTCCATATCAAAGCTAATTTTCCACTTACATTAATTAGTACAGCCATCGTTTTCCCTATTGTATTTTCTATTGGAGGTGCATACAAACGTCGAGAGATCGCCTTAGACGAATATGGCGCAATCAAAGCCCATGGCAGAACTTTATATTTTGCTGTATCCGATTGGTTAGAAAACCCACCTCAAGAATTAAAAACGGAGCTAAAAGAACACCTTTCAGAGCTATTAAATTCTTGCAAACAAATCTTTACACATTCTGTTGCTGAATTAGAATACAATGAGAAAGAAGTATACAATAGTTTTAGAAAATTATCGCTGTTTATAAAAAAAATGCGAAGTTATGGCTTACCGTCTGGAGAAGCTTCGCGTTCCAATCAATTTCTAAGTAAAATGATGATTTCCTTTGAACGCATCAAGCACATCTACCAGTACAGAACACCAAGAACATTACGAACATATAGCGATATTTTCATAATTATACTACCTATTATTTACGGACCTCACTTTGCTGAAAATGCAACTAATTTCAATTATGGTTTACAATATGCTGTCCCTGTTTTATTTAGCGTAATTTTAGTTGCTTTAGACAATATTCAATCACATTTAGAAAACCCTTTTGATCAACAAGGAGAAGATGATGTTGAAATTAATGTTGAAAAATTCATTCGTAACTTAGAATAAATTGGATCCTATTTATAATCGAAAAAATGGGTTATAAAAACCTATGCCATAGCAATAAAATGAAGCTTCGATTATTTAAAAGCAAACGTATAAATAAGGAATCAACTCATTTTGAGTCGCTTAAAAAAAATAAAAAAAGAAGTCCCTCACGACCACAAATAATAACTAAATTTAACCAATAACCTAATAATCAATAAAATGTATCCAATAAAAAGAAACCGAAGACTAAGAACAAGTCAAGCGATTAGAAGCTTAGTTCGTGAAACGATAATTTCTCCTAACGATTTTCTAGTTCCTCTTTTTGTGGCGGAAGGTAAAGCTGTAAAAGAAGAGATTGCATCTATGCCTAATTATTACCGTTATAGCTTAGATTTACTTGAAAATGAAATCAAAACACTTTGGGAAATGGGCTTAAAATCGGTGTTGTTATTCGTTAAGGTTCCAGAGCATTTAAAAGACAATAAAGGAACAGAGGCATTAAACCCTAAAGGCTTAATGCAACGCGCTATTAAAACAGTAAAGTCTGTTTGCCCAGGTATGTTGGTAATGACGGACGTTGCTTTAGATCCATACTCTTCTTTTGGTCATGACGGCATTGTTGAAAATGGCAAAATAGCAAATGACGATACTGTTGAAATATTGGCCGAAATGAGCTTGTCACATGCTGAGGCTGGAGCCGATTTTGTAGCCCCTAGTGATATGATGGATGGCCGTATTATATCCATTCGTGAAGCATTAGAAGATGAAGGCTATACAGATACTGGAATTATGAGTTATTCTGCAAAATATGCTTCTGCTTTCTATGGCCCTTTTCGAGATGCTTTAGATTCTGCTCCTGCCGACCTTCAAAACGTTCCAAAAGACAAGAAGACCTATCAAATGGACTACGCTAATCGTTTTGAAGCCATTAGAGAGACTGAAATGGATATTGATGAAGGCGCAGATATTGTTATGGTAAAACCTGGACTTTGCTACCTAGATATTGTCCGTGAAATAAAAAATGAAATCGATGTTCCTGTTGCCGTTTACCAAGTGAGTGGAGAATATGCAATGTTAAAGGCAGCTTCAGAAAAAGGTTGGCTAGATCATGATGCAGTAATGATGGAACAAATTACAGCTATTAAGCGTGCTGGAGCAGATGTAATTGCAAGTTATTTTGCTAAAGATGTTGTAAAATTAATTTCTTAAAACAAAAATCATTATATTTTTGAATAAACTATCACATCGAATATCCTTTTTAAAATAAGTTATTCAATGTGATAGTTTTATACTATATTTATATATACAATATTAGTCAAACAGTGCTATTGATTTTGTATTTCCACCAATAACATAACTTAAACCTACCGTAGAAATAATATTCCCTTCTGTTTCCGTATTAATATCAAAATCTTCACCAAAAGTATAAGTCAACAAAATATTAGTTGTTAGTTTATATTCTATATTCAACGTCGCTTTTAAATCATTTTTTGATTCTGATTCTCCGGAATTATCCATAAAATCGGCGTCTTGAAAACGCTGTATAAACTCTCCTGAAAGCGAAAATCTATCTTTATGAAAAACAATCTTCGCCCCTAAATCTATATTATCAGACACCGTGTTTTGTAATACTTCATTCTTAAGATAACGTAAAACGCCTAAAAATTCGAAAGTCTCATTTTCTAAACGATAGGAAGGCGTTAACCAAATTCCCCATTTAGGAATTTTACTGTCATTAAATTTATCATTTTCAAAATCTAACGCAATAGAGGACGCAAATTCTAAGAAAAACCCTTTGTAAGGAGTTTTAGAAGCATCCAGTAAACTATCTACCATTTTTGCTTTTTCTGAAAGCGTTTTAATAAGAGTGCTCACTTTACTATCCTTAGCATACACCGTATTTAACAAGCTCGTATTTATTAATTCTTGAACTTTTTCATTGGTATTTATTTCTGAAGCATCTTGTGCTTTCAACCAGGGCATAATAGTTTCATTTACGGCTGTTTTAACCGCTTCCTTATTAGATTCACCTATGCCTTCACTATCATAATATTGCTCCATTTCTTTTGGAACTTGCTTAATATAATCGTCTAAATTCGTAATTAAAGTGTCTGATGCTAATTGCTGCAGCGGGTTTATAACACCAGTGGCTGCTCTCTGTATATTATTCACCTCTTCAACAGCTTCTAATATTTTTTCTTTATTAGCTTTAGAAGGACTGCCTTTAAAAATCATTGTTCTATAGCCTATCCCCATTCTCGTCCCTATTTTTAAAGAATCCGTTTCATCCTTTATGTCTATAGTTGCTACAGAAAAGGAAGAATTATACAAAATATTATTCCCAATATTATTAGATTCTAGTATGTTTTCAAAAGTCAAATTCTTATGTGAAAACAACCAAAATGGCGTAAATTCTAAGGCTAAATTTTGAGGTAAACTAAATCCATCATCATCAGAAAAATCATTAAACAAACTCGATTTAAAAGCATCAAAAGTCGTTGGTCTTGCAATCTCTGTAGGTTGTATTCCTAAAATAGTAAAGGCTGGAGACGTGGGCGCCTTTAATTCAGTAAGGTCTATATCTTGAGCATATGAAAGCGTGATACTCAAAACAAAAAAAACGATAAGTATAATTTTTGGTTTCATAATTATTTGAAATAAATTTTAGTTGTGTAATAAATGGACGCATTAGACTCTTCTACCTCTGTTTCATAGGTTTTTAATTCTTCCGTATTAATATAGTAAGAAACACTTGTCATATTAGTTAAAGGGTTGGTATCTGTTACCAAAGATCCTATAAGAATAGACTGCGCTTCCAATTGGGCTCCAGTTCCTATATCTATATTCATAATCGCTCCCGTGTGGTATTGCCCGCTAACGCTTTTAAAAGTTGAATTACCTATCTGTCCATTGCCGAAAACAATAGTCAAATAATAACGTGTTCCTGGGGTTACATTGTAATTAATTTTGTTAATAATATTTTTCATAATTATTGATTTTAGGTTATAGCTGTATTATTATTTTTTCTTTGAAGAGATTATTTTGCTTCAATAGCAATACACAAGTGTTTATTTATCTAGTTAGTTACATTTTTCACAATCTACTTTCTTTATAGTATTCCTTTTAAAAGTCTGGTCGTTTACGCTTTCCTTATCACAACTTAAGTTAACCCCTTTTCTACTAAGGTAATCAATATCGAGGTGTTTTTTTAAGACACCTAGTAATAGTTGTAAAATTGAGAACTAAAAAAACTTAAGACAATCCCAATACAAGGTATTTATAATAACTAAATTAAATACGACTATACTTTAAATTTTAGTTTTAAAAAAATACGCTCGCTAAAAACACGATACAACTCTTTTGCTTAAGAAACCACTGCAAATGTTACGTTTTTACAGGAAAGTAATATGCTTTTAAATAAATATTATCCCTATTAAACCTTCTTAAGATGCGATACTAAAATTGATTACGCAATTAAGACCACTTAACCGAAAGGATCAAAAAAATTAATTAAATTAGCATCAAATAAAAACTCTGGATGGCTTTACTATTATTCTACGCTTTCATATCAATTTTTTTCTCCTTTTTATGCTCTATACTTGAGGCTGTTTTACTTAGTGTTACACCAACATTTATAAATGTTAAAAAAAAGGAAAACAAAGGCTTTGCAAACGAGCTAGAAACACTTAAAAAAGATGTAGACAGACCTCTTATTGCTATTTTAACCTTAAACACAATAGCACATACTGTTGGTGCCATTCTTGTAGGAGTACAAGCTAAAATAGCATATGCAGAATTATATGGCAGCCAAACAAAATCCTTTCTAGGAATAAGCTTCACTGAAGATGTAATGGTAGGTGTTGTTTCTTCAATAATGACTATTTTAATATTAGTTGCTTCAGAAATTATCCCAAAAACCATTGGAGCAACCTACTGGAAAAGCTTAGCAAAATTTACAACCAAAGCCCTTAAAGTGCTTATTTTTCCCTTACGATGGACAGGAATCCTTTGGCTTTTACAACTAACCACAAAATTAATTGGAGGTAAAGGACACCACGGCAGTGTTTTAAGTCGTGAAGATTTCCATGTAATGGCAGATATGGCACAACAAGAAGGAGTGTTTTTAGAGAGCGAAAGTAAGGTTATAAAAAACCTCTTAACGTTTAAAGACATTGTAGCAAAACATATTATGACCCCCAGAACGGTTATGAAAACAGAAAGCGAAACGACAACTGTTGAAGATTTTTTTAATAAAAACCTCAACCTTCGTTTTTCTAGAATCCCCCTATATTCCAATATGGAAGATAATATTAAAGGGCTTGTTTTAAAAGATGAAATTTTTAAAGAAATGGCTTTAGGTAATGGCTCGAAAAAGCTTGCTGAAATAAAACGAGATATTATTATAGTAAATCGAGACATCGCTATTCCTAAATTATTTGAACAACTTGTAGAAACCCGAAATCATATGGCTTTAGTTGTTGATGAATATGGTACCGTTAGCGGTTTAGTAACAATGGAAGATGTTATAGAAACCCTACTGGGACTAGAGATTATGGATGAAAGCGATAATGTTTCTGATTTACAAGTACAAGCACGAAAAAACTGGGAAGCTAGAGCAAAAAAACTAGGTATTATAGATAACGAAAACAAAAAAGATTAAACAATGGAAAGCTGTTTTATCAACTCACCTTTAGGAGTTACAAAAATTGAAGGTGACTGTAATGGCATTACTTCCGTTTCTATCTTAACCAACCCTAACACTCCTATTTCAAAAATTATTCCTGAGGTTCTAAAAGATTGCGTACAACAACTCAACGAATATTTCGAAGGCAAAAGAAAGCATTTCAACTTAAAACTAAACCCTAAAGGCACACTTTTTCAAAAACGTGTTTGGGACGCTTTAAAAACCATTTCTTATGGCAAAAGCACCTCTTATCTCTCGCTTTCAAAGCAATTAGGAGATGTTAAAGCCATAAGAGCTGTAGCTAATGCCAATGGCAAAAACCCACTTTGGATTATTATACCTTGCCATAGAGTTATTGGGAGTGACGGTAGCCTAACAGGCTATGCAGGCGGCTTACATAGAAAGCAATGGCTTTTAGAACATGAAAGCCCTTATAAACAACAATCACTATTTTAGTGTCCTTATACGAGGTTTATTTTCTTATCTTTAAATCCTTTAAAATCTTTTTCTATGACTTTTCTTAAAAAACTACTTAAGATTGTAGTTCTATTTTTCTTATTTTCTATTGTTTTGCTATATGCTACAGATACTGATTATTTAATAAAGGCTGTTCGTACCATTTATATGCAAGGTTATACAACAGCTTTTTTAGATGATTACCATAAATTCGACAATAGAACTATTGAAAAAGGAACCCCTCAGCCATGGCCTAATCACAAAAATTATAATACTGTAAAAGAAACCGATGCCCTACAAAAAGCTAATACAGAATACGGTACTATTGCTTATGTAATTATTAAAAATGATAGCATCTGGTTTGAAAACTATTATGAGGGTTATAACGCTAATTCAAAATCCAACTCCTTTTCGATGGCCAAAAGCTATGTTTCTGGTTTATTAGGCAAAGCTATTATGGAAGGTTATATAAAAGGTCTGGACCAGCCTGTTGGAGATTTTTTACCAACATTTAAAGAAGGTAAAGCTGCAAAAATGACTGTTGGAGACTTATCATCAATGTCTTCAGGAACCAATTGGGATGAAGCTTATTATTCCCCATTATCGATCACCACACGAGCGTATTTTGATGATGACTTAGAAAAGGTAATGTTAGGTCTGGAAGTTGTAGACGAGCCAGGTCAGGCATATAAATATGCTAGTGGAGACACACAAATGCTAGCTATGGTTATTGAAAAAGCAACAGGAAAAAAGCTATATAAATATATGGAAGAGAGTTTCTGGAAACCATTAGGAGCTGAAAACGATGCTTTTTGGCAGGTAGATAGCAAAGACCATGACTTGGTAAAAGCTTATTGCTGTATTGCGAGTAATGCCAAAGATTTTGCTCGATTTGGTAAATTATATAAGGACCATGGAAAATGGAACGGGAACCAGATTTTAGACTCTAGTTTTGTCGCAAAATCCTTAACCCCACGTTTTAGTGATGCTTATGGATATGGCTGGTGGTTGAAAACACAAAATGAGAGAAATTTTAAACTAATGCGAGGTCACTTAGGACAATATGTTATTGTTCAACCTGAAGATAATATTATCATTGTTCGCTTAGGACATCAAAAATCACCAGAAGCCAGTGTTGGAGAATACACCAAAGACGTTTCCATATATATAGATGAAGCCTATAAAATGTTAAACGCTAAGCGTTAATTTTTTTGAGCTAAGCTTTTTTTTGTAAAACTCTGTTTTCTTTTTCTCAAAATCAATACAGCTTTTCAATAAAATAAAAACCTATGATATCTAAACTTAATTTAGAGAACATATTATTTCTTGACATAGAAACCGTTCCTGAAACGCAACATTTTTCAGAATTAAGCAAAAGCAAACAAGACCTTTGGGATTTAAAATCTAAATACCAACGAAAGGAAGTCTTCTCTGCTGAAGAATTTTACGAGCGTGCTGGAATATGGGCAGAATTTGGAAAAATTGTTTGTATTTCTGTTGGTTATTTTTCGACGCATAATGACCTACGATTGTTTAGAACAACGTCTTTTTTTGGAGCAGAGGAAAAACTTTTAAAAGATTTTAAAAATTTAATACTTACCCACTTTAGCCAAGCAAAACACTTGCTTTGTGCTCATAATGGAAAAGAGTTTGATTTCCCGTACATTGCAAGACGTATGATTATTAACAACATTGAATTACCTCATAAACTCAATCTCTTTGGAAAAAAACCTTGGGAAGTCCCACATTTAGATACAATGGATTTATGGAAATTTGGTGATTACAAAAGCTACACTTCGCTTAAACTTTTAACCAATGTATTAGGAATTCCTTCTCCAAAAGATGATATAGATGGTAGTGAAGTTTACAGCGTGTATTATGAAAATAATGAAATAGATCGTATTGTTACCTATTGCGAAAAAGATACTATTGCTGTCGCTCAAATATTCTTAAGGTTACGTGGTGACGCCATTCTAGATGAAGATGAAATTATTCACGTTTAATTAGCTCTTAAAAAAATCACATAAACCTACCTAATTAAATTACACTATATAAAAAACTAAAGCCTCGATTTTCATCGAGGCTTTTAAATTTAATTAGCTAATTTTATACTATTGCTTAATAAACTTTTTAGTAATTATTTTACTATTCGCATTAAACTGAATCATGTATAAACCAGATTTTAAATCGCTTACATCTATACCATTAGTTGTAGTATTTCCTTTAGCCACTTGCTGACCAATCATATTCACCACGGTATAAGGTAAAGATTTTGTTGCTTTTACATAAAGTGTTTCTTTAACAGGATTAGGATAAATACTCAGGTTAAACACTTCATCGGACACAGACTCTAATTCTCTAGCTGTAGAACTTCCTGTAATTGAAAGTCCATCTATAGCCATATCACCTTGCCAAGTCGCACCAGTAACACCATTGAACCTTAATTTCACATTGCTATTCCCTGCATAGCTATTTAAGCTTACATTAGCAGTACTCCATGAATTTCCTTGATTTCCAGATTCACTCCAGATACTAGTCCAAGAACTACCATCGTTAGTACTTACCTCTAATGCTAAACTTCCCATATTACTAGCACCATACATATGGTATTTAAAAGTAACTGTTGCTTGCCCTAAACCAGCTAAGTTTAAACAAGGAGAATTTAATATCGCTCTGTCTCTCGAATTGTTAGGAGCAGAAGATTCCATATAGATATAATAACTTCCTTGATTAGCACTAGATGGCCCAGTATTATTTGATGCTGTACTACCACTTTTTAGCGTCCAATTAAAATCATCTTCAGTTTCTTGAGACCAATCTCCTAAAGTATTTTCAAACCCTTCAGTGTATGGGAATGAACTCACGCCTGTTGTACATCCTGCCGAAGAACCATCTGTAATATTAACAGTATAGTCTTCTACTTCACCATATTCAAAAGTTTCTTCACATAATGTTGGAATGGCTTCATATTGTAATGCCACACGCATTCTTGTTGCTCCTGTTGTAGCATTTACAGGCACATTAAAAGTCCCTGTAGCAGGTGTTACATTACTTGGTGACTTAGACCATACTAATTCTCCTGCATCTGAAAAGTTTCCATTATTGTTATAATCTATCCATACCGCGTAACCTTCATTATATACAGTTCCTGGCCAAGTTGGAGTGACACTAATAGTATATTCAGCCCCTTTAGACAAGTCTGTTGAGATAGAAGTAAAATCTGAATAAAACTGTGCCCCAGAATTATTATCAATTCCTCCTAATTGCACACGACTAATATACTCATCGCTAACATTTGTACTTGCTGATGCGCAATATTGATTTCCTGTTTGACAAGGCGCACAAGAACCGCCACAATCTACTCCTGTTTCTGTTCCATTTTGAATTCCATCTGAGCATGTTGGTTGCGCTACTGCACCACATTTGTCTGATGCTGCTAAAGCTGCTCTTGGCCCTCCATTAAGCAATGTTGCTCTCATTCTGTTTTTTTGACCTAATGTGAATAAATTCATACAAGCATCATTAGTATAATCCATATAATTTTGAACCATATCTACAGACGAGCAAGATTCTTTTCCAACAGGACACCCGCCATTTGACGTTTGATGTGTAGGCGTATCGCTTACAAAATCATTTCCACAAAAGCTATCTCCCCAAATATGACGTAAATTTAAAAAGTGTCCAATTTCATGTGTTGTTGTTCTTCCTCCGTCATAAGGTGCTGAAACAGCTCCAACTCTACCGAAAGCATTATAAATCATAACCAATCCATCTGTAGAGGCTGGGCCTCCAGGAAATTGCGCATAACCTAAAAGGTTGATAACCTCTCCTCCAGATACAGTTGTCATTTTTGGTACTACCCACATATTTAGGTACTCATCGGTATTCCAAGCATCAATTCCACCATCAGACGAGCGCTTTGCATCATTATCTGCTCCCCAATCATGACGTGTTGTGGATTTTCTAGTAATACCTGTTGTAGCATTCCCATTAGGATCTATTGTAGATAAACAAAACTCTATTTGCGTATCTGCTGCTTGAGGCCAAGTATTATCAGCATCAGGATTGGTTCTCCTAAAATCTTCATTTAATACATCCAATTGAGATTGTATTTGAGCATCGCTAATGTTTTCTGTAGCGTTTCTGTACAGAACATGTACTACTACAGGAATTGTAATAATGTCTCCAACAATTCTATTACTTGTGGCTTCCATTTGTTCAACCTTTGTTTTAGTAAAAGCTTCAATCTCATCCATACGCCTTTCTAAGCCTGGATCTTGTTGTTTTAGAAATTCTAAATTTCCCATTGTTCCACAGCCTCTTTCTTGAGCAAAAAGAGTGAAAACAAAAAGGAAACTAAACAATGATAGGGTAATTGTTTTTTTCATAAAAATACTTTAATAATTTAATTAATTTTTTATTAGCAGCGCAATAAAAGTATTAAAGCAATACCGAACGAGTATTCAATATTAGTTTTCGATAAAATGTGCTATTAAAAAAAATCATTCATTAGAAAGTACGGTTTTTCCCGTAATTATTTTGTTACTTTTAAAGCTTAACAAAGTTCAATACGATTTTAGAATACTAAAAAATTATTTTATTACTCATAAGTTCACTTAAAACAACAATAAATATTTGTGGATATAGATACCCAATAAAAAAAGCGTCTAAAAATTAATTTTAGACGCTTTTTTAAAAATTAGATCTTTGCTTATTACCAAATTCTAACTCTATCTTCTGGAGCAATATACATTTTATCGCCTTCCTTAATACCGAATGCTTCATAAAAGGCATCAACATTTAACAAAGGTTGTACTGCGCGGTTCATTCCTGGTGAATGTGGATCTGTTTTAATCCTTGTTTTTAAAGCGTCCTCCCTCATTTTTGTTCTCCAAACTGTTGCCCAACTCATAAAAAACCGTTGCTCTGGTGTATAACCATCTATAGCTGCGGGTTTTTCATCACCAAAACTCATTTGTAAGGCATCATACGCTGCTAAAACTCCGCCAAGATCTCCTATGTTCTCTCCTAATGTAAACTCTCCATTAATTGTTACCTCTGGTAAGACTTCTATAGCACTGTATTGATCTGCTAATGCTTTTCCTAGACCTTCAAATCGCTTTAAATCTTCATCTGTCCACCAATTATTCAAATTACCATCTTTATCATAACGTGCGCCAGAGTCATCAAAACTATGTGATATTTCATGTCCAATAACAGCGCCTATTCCTCCGTAATTTACAGCATCATCTGCTTTATAATTATAAAAAGGAGGCTGCAAAATGGCTGCAGGAAATACAATTTCATTATAAGAAGGATTAAAATATGCATTTACGACTTGTGGGGCCATAAACCATTCACTCTTATCTACGGCTTTGCCTAATTTATCTAAATCATCTTTAAAATTCCATGCCCTTGCGCTTAGTATATTTTGAAGATACGAACCTCCATTTTCAACACCTTTAATTTCTAATGTTGAATAATCTTTCCATTTATCTGGGTATGCAATTTTCACTTTGGTAGCTCTAAGCTTTTCAATAGCTTTCTTCTTAGTATCTTCACTCATCCAATCCAGCTTATTTATTCGCTTTTCAAAAGCTAAAATGACATTTTTAATCATTTTTTCTGCCTTTACTTTCGCTTCTGGTGGAAATTTCTTGTCTACATACAATTTACCTAAAGCTTCACCTACAGTTCCATTTAATGTTTGCAGCGCACGTTCTTCTATAGGGCGTTGCTTTTTAGCACCACTCAATTCTTTACTATAAAAGTCCCAATTAGCTTTATTTAATTCCGTTGTAAGTAATCCTGCGGCACTATCTAATGCAGACCAACGCAAATATGCTTTCCAGTCTGACACATTGTTTTCTGCTAAAATATCTTGTAAGGCATCAAAATATTTTACCTCACTTACAATTACTGTGTCCAATTGTTTTACTCCAATTCCTAAAAAATAATCTTTCCAGTTTACTGCAGGCACCATTTTTTGTAAATCTGCAATAGATCTTGGGTTATAACGTTTACGAGCATCTCTACGATCTACCTTATCCATCTTAGGTCTTGCCAAACGCGTTTCAAATGCCAAAACTTGTTCTGCTTGTTTATGTGCTTCTTCCTCTGTATCTCCTAAATATTGTAGCATTCTAGTAATATGCGCAACATATTTAGCTCTCTTTTCTTTAGAATCTTCATCATCCTTCACATAATAATCTCTATCTGGTAATCCTAAACCTCCCGCACCTAAATAGGCTACATTTCTATTACTATTCTTAGGATCGGAACCTACGCCAAAACCAAAAAAACCAGCTCCTCCTTTGGGTTCCATTTCTATTAAAAAAGCCTGTAAATCTGTTATATTTTTTATAGCATCTATTTTCTCTAAATAAGGTTTAACTGGGTCTAAACCTTGTTTATTCCTTCCAATAGTATCCATTATAGTTTGAAATAAGTGCACGGCTTTTTCTTGATCTGAACCAGGAAGTACTGCTATCCTTTCAATATCTTTATCATTAGACATTGCAGATTTCAATATTGACAAAGCATCTGCATCTGTTTTTTTACGTAATTCAGCAAAGCTTCCCCATGAAGTTCTATCATCAGGGATTTCGTTGCTTTCTAACCATTTTCCGTTTACATATTTAAAAAAATCTTCATTAGGCTTTACTGACGTATCCATAAAATCTAAATTAATTCCTGGTACGGCTTCTTCAACAACGGCTTCCGCAGTTTCTTTTTTAAGGTCTTCTTTACATGATACCAAACTTAATAAAGCTATAGTACCCATAAGTGGTAGTTTTTTCATTGGTAGTTTTTTGACGGGTTTTTAATTACGTAATTTAGTTAGATATTTTTAAGCATAAAATAAATTAACACTTCTCTACATACTTTTAACAAAAAAACACATTCAAATTAATGAATGTGTTTTTTGTAATGTTGAATTTTATAGAATTTAATTAAGGATTATTTTTTTGGTTACTTTTCCTTTTTCTGTTGAAATATTTAAAAAGTAAATTCCTGAATCGTACCCTCCAATATTTAATTGGTATCCCTTTTTATTAGCCTCTATATTATTTTGCTCTAAAACACGTTTCCCTGTAACATCATATACATTAATATTGAAACTAGTATTTGCTTTAGTCTTGATATTAAAAATGCCTTTTGAAGGATTAGGAAAAACGATAAAATTAGCAGTTTCGAACTCACTAATACTCAATATGCCTTCTTCTATTATCAAATTATCTACAATTACACCTTCTTGATTTACAGCTTGGTCGGAATGGAATACAAATCGAAACATTATACTTGCTTCTCCTGTAAATGCGGTTAAATCGTAGCTATATTCTGTTAAACTAGCATTTTGACCTGTCCATTGCGCTCCAGGACAATTATTACAGTCTGCCCCTGGCAATCTATCACTATTATACCAATTAAGATCTGATGCCGTTCCTAATACAGTCCAATCTACACCTTGATTTGTAGAATATTCTAGATATACAACATCCCAGTTTTCCTCTAGTTGGAATGCCATATCAAATTTTATTTTCGGCCCCGTCATCGTTGTTAAGTCATAGCACCCTGTAAGCAAATAACTCTTAGTATTATCTGCGTAATTCCCGTTTAAATTGGTTCCATAAACTTGATTTAAAGGGTTTGCCGTATCGTTTAAAATAGTTCCCGATGGCAAGCCTCTTTCCCAGTATTGAGTAGTCCCGTCTTGATCTATAACCAACAATTCATCTGTATCGTTTTGAAAAGTATTCTCTACCTGTACCGCATCTTGCGCATTAGCATAAATTACTTTTTCTTCTGAAGTATTATTCGTTGCATACGCATCGTTTGTAGTCGTAGTCATTGCCGAAAATGTATGCAGCCCTTTTGCTAGTGAAATTTGAGGTAATACAATCGTTGTTGTTTGATTTGAAGTTAAGCTCCCTGACCAATTATAGTTTGTATTTACACCATCAACTGTATATATTACATCCACGGCCGTTATTGTACTTACGCCATTATTTTCAATAATAATTTCTGGTGTAATATTAGTATTACAATCTATTGCTGTTCCAATTCCTGTAACATTAACCAACCTAACGTCGGTAGCCGCCAATTCTGTTGGTAATGGCGATTGCCATATTCCACGACCATAAGTTGCTGCAGTAATCTTATTATCTGTCGTATTAATTTCAAGATCGGTTACAGTAACATTAGGCAAATTAATATTAAACAATTCCCATGCTAAACTATCATCATCATATCTATAAACCCCTAAACTAGTCCCTAAAAATAACGGGTTTTTAGAATGCAAAGCTTGATGTTTAATACTATTTTTAGTGACGCCTGGTAATCCATTGGAAATACTAGTAAAATTCTGACCTCCATTTATAGATTTATAGACTAAGCCTGTTGTACCAGAGGTAGTAACATATATAATATCGCTATTTTCTGTATTAACTTCTATTGAAGTAATGCCTTTGCTTGAAGGGATGCTAGGGACAAAAGCAGATACTGGTAAACTCACAAAACTAACCCCTCTATTAGTACTTTTTCTTAAGGTTCTACCTGTACTCACGAATACATTATTCGGGTTTAGATCATCTATCTCCAATACATCAACATTTTCTCCAAAAGAAGAAGACACAGCAACCCAACCACTAGCTTCAAGCTTATATAATTTGCTAAACCCAGAATATAATTCACTATCGCTATTCATAAATAATGGCGTAATCCAATTCCCATTTTCTCCATCAGGACTAGAAACTGTTCTTGTAATTCCAGCCCCAGCAGAAGAAGAAGCGTATAACGATCCGCCTCGTTGAATAAAGCCATAAAATAAATTAGAATTCGCAGGATCGATAGCTGTATCCATTCCATCTGCACCATAATAATTTTGCCATTGGTTATTATTATAAGCATGACCTCCATTATCTTGTAATCCGCCAACCATTTTATCTGAAGACTGCTTAGAAACAGCGATACGATAAAATTGACTAATCTGCATGCCTGCTGTTATATCAGAAAAACTAACTCCAGCATTACTAGATTTATAAAAACCACCATCGGATCCAACGAGAAGTTCTCCTTCGAAAAAACGTAAAAAATGAATATCTGCATGTGTATAAGTAGAACTAGCCGGTGAGCTCCAGTTATTTATTTTTGTAAATGTTGCTTGTCCATTAGCACCAACAATCCCTTTCCAAACATTTAAAACTCCTGTATAAATTTCATTTTCATTAGTATCTGAAACCGCAAATGCCATATCATACCATGCTTGTGTAGACTCAAAAATATTACCAACACTAACGGGTGTTGCTACTGTGGTAAAACTTGCTCCAGAATCTACCGATTTATAGACTCCAAGAAACTCACTCCCTGATGTTGCTGCCAATAGGTAGACTACATTTGAATTTGCAGGAGTTACATCTATAGCAACTCTAGTCATTGCATTGGATGCTGGAAGGCCAGAAGTTACAACCGTAAAGGATTCTCCTTCATCTGTAGATCTTAAAAATTCTGTTCCTGAAAACGATGTCTTAGCCGCATATATTATATTCGTATTTCCTGGTTTTATTTTAATATCCTTGATGTTTCCTGATAATTTCAAACTCCAAGTCACACCTGCATTTGTTGATTTATACACTCCTCCGTTTGTTGCAACCCAAAGCATATTTGAATCGTTAGGATTTATATAAATATCATTCATTCTATTTGGAGAATTCCCAGCATTTAAACCTGTAGTATTCCATGTTAATCCGCCATCTACAGATTTCATTACGCCAATACTTGAAGAATCTCCAGCATCATCATCTCCAGTTGCAATGTATATTGTACCCGGATTATCATAGTCTACTGCAATACCCGAAACACCTATTTGTGGCAAGTCATCTGTATAAGTCGCCCAAGTAGCACCATTATCCGTAGTTTTCCAAAAACCTCCTGCTGGCGCTCCTGCATAATAAGTATTTGCATTTGCAGCATCTTTTACTACAACATTTACACGTCCTTGACCAGAAGACCAAGAGCCTGTATTGGTATGTGTAAATGGCCCTACTGGTTGCCAATCACTTACGTCTGCTATAAGCGCTCTTTGTGAAACAATATTTCGTTGATTTAAATACGTTTCCCAGAGTTCCTGTTGGGTTGGTAATGTCCCATCGTCTTTCACGTAGTTTTTCCAGTGATTTTCCCAGCGCTTAAAGGGTTTATAACCACTTCCTTTTACACTAGGATCTCTTGTTTCCCAGTAAGCGTTAAAGGCATCTACTGTTTCTTGAAAAGTAACAGGGTTATTAGATGCTTTTCGTGCTTGAATATTCAAACCCAACATCCATGGTGCATCTTGATTAAATTGTCCTTGAGCATAAGTAAATGCTAAAAGACTACAAATTAAAAAAGTAAGTTTTCTCATATTAATTTTTATAATTAGAATTAATTAATAACATACAATAGTCTAGTTCCTTAGTAAAAAGGTATTATATGTTTTATCTATATAAACAAGCTAAAAAAGAAATACCCTAATTATCTTATAATAAACACCTACAAATAAGGCGTATTAATAAATCATAGTTATTCTTTAAAAATCAGATATTTATTTTTTAAAGAACTCGTTTTATTTAGTGAAACTCGCTCGTTATAAATTAAATAAAAACTTAGGATTTCTTATTTTTGAGGCAGTCTTTTAGCGCTCATTTTCTTAATGAGAGTACTATCAAATTTAGATTTGATCTGAACGACTTCATTAACATTATCGTTAGGAATAGCTATGGATAATACATAATGTGCAACTTTCCATTTACCATCTTGCAATTTCATAATTCCAGAGCCTCTGCACAATTTCATTTGTGTGTCTAATAATTCATCAAACCAAGCGAGTTTCCCATCTTCATATAAGTAAACATTACGCTCTAATGCGGTAAAATGCCATGCTTTCCCATTATCAAAATAAGGTTTAGAAAATGCTTTAAAGGCATCGTTCTGCCAATTTTCAGTAGCATCGGTTCCAATAAAAACACCATCGTCTGTCATTAAATCAAAATAGGATTCAAAATCGGCGTTACTAGCTGCTTTATGCCATGAATCTAATGCTAAATCAATATCTTTAGTTAACGTTACTGATGTTTTTTTTAAAGCAGGTTTAACATTAACCGTAGACGCAGTATTACAAGAATAGAAAGAAAGACAAATCGTAAATACTATAATATATAGTTGCTTCATTTTATTCTGGTTTTATAATGTTCTGTGCTTCTTTTTCAAACTTTTTATTAATTAACAATGTTACATATGAGAATGCTTCGAAAACTTCTTTAATTATTGATAACTGTTCTTTTTTTGAAGTTGTATGTAAACGTGTGGCTTCTTCTAATTTATAAAGCTTTGTTTTTAAAACCAATAACCGCGCTCTAATAGAGGCAATATTAATGTTTTTGGGAATGGTTGTATCTAAGTCCTCCATAACAGAATCAAAAACAGTTTTATCCTTAGTAAAAAAACTAAAATTTGCTTTTTTTAAATCTTCTATAGCTAATGCTATAGTATTATAAGCAAGCCAAGAATCTAATGTATTCTTTGCTTTCTTATCGACTCCATAACTTAAATATTTAATTTTTGAAATGTCGTTTTTAGATAACGCCACTGTATCTTTTACTACCTGATTCTCTTTATCTTGTTTAATAACTTCAACAGATTTTTTACATGATACTAAACAAGCTAATACTAGCAAGATACTTAAAAACTTCATACTTTTATTTAACTATTGTGAATTACAAATATATTGTATTGAGCACTTCTCCTAAGCTAAATTACATAAATTTTATGAATGCATTTTTTAAGTTGAAATTTTCAACTTATGATTAAAATCTTTTTATTTTTACACCATTATATAAATTTATATTTAAAATATGTCTACAAAAATATTAATTATTGGAGCCTGTGGTCAAATTGGATCTGAACTAACCTTTAAACTTAGAGAGATTTATGGTGATGACAATGTCATTGCAAGCGACATTAGTTATACTAATTTAGAAGTAGTTAATTCTGGTCTCTTTGAAATTATTGATGCTATGGACTATGCTTCAATAAAAATGTGTGTTGATAAGTATAATATAGACACAATATACCTTATGGCTGCAATGCTTAGTGCTACGGGCGAAAAATACCCTATGAAGGCTTGGGACTTAAATACCGACTCATTATTTCATATTTTAAATTTAGCAAAATCTAATTTAATTAAAAAAGTGTACTGGCCTTCTAGTATAGCGGTTTTTGGGCCTTCAACTCCTAAAAAAGAAACGCCCCAGTACACCACTATGGAGCCTACAACGGTTTACGGTATTACAAAACAGGTAGGCGAGCGTTGGTGTGAATATTACAATCAAAAGTATGGGGTAGATGTTAGAAGTATTCGATATCCAGGAATTATTAGTTGGAAAACACCTCCAGGCGGTGGTACAACTGATTATGCTGTAGAAATTTACCATGAAGCGGTAAAAAACAAATCTTATACCTGTTTTTTATCTGAAAATACTGCCCTTCCAATGTTATTTATGGATGATGCTATTAAAGCTACGGTAGACATTATGACTGCTAGTGATGATGACATAAAAATAAGATCTTCTTACAATTTAGCAGGAATAACTTTTACACCTAAAGAAATTGCTGCCTCCATACAAAAATACATTCCCGATTTTAAAATCTCGTATGCCCCAGATTTTAGGCAAGAAATTGCAGATTCTTGGCCACAAAGTATTGATGATAGTACAGCTAGAAAAGATTGGAACTGGAAACATGATTTTGATCTAGATGCTATCACTAAAGAAATGCTTTTACAGTTAAAAAAACAATATAATAAATAACATTAATTACAATAAACGCTCTCTTCAGTTATATAACTGAAGAGAGCGTTCACTATTTTAGACTTTCTACAAAGCCATCCTAGCGATGCATTCTATCCAGTATCTCTATTACCTCTGCCTTCTTTCGTACAGACACAGGAACATTTTCTCCATTTTTTAGCATTAAATAACCGCCATCAGTTTTAATAAAAGCGTTTATACATTGCAAATTAACCAAATGACTTTGGTGAATACGTAAAAACTCATAAGGTTTCAACATGTCTGAAAAATACTTTAATGTTTTAGTTACAAACACCTTACGACCATCCTGAAGATAAAAAATTGTATTATTACTATCTGATTCACAACGCACAATATCATCAAGAGCAACGATAATAATTTTATCTAGCGTATGCAGTGATATTTTATTAGGCTTTTTCTCTGGCGCAGCTAACGTTTCTTTTAAAATATTTAAACGCTCTTTATTCGGTTGAATTTGCGCTTTAGCACGTGCAATAGCCTGATCTAGCTCTTCGTAAGAATACGGTTTCAACACATAATCTATGGCCGCAAACTTAAATGCCTTTATAGCATACTCATCGCTTGCAGTAACAAAAATTATTTTAGATTGTAAATCTGGGAAAATCTCTAAAACATCAAAACCAGTCCCGTCTCCAAGCATAATATCTAAAAACAGAACATCTGGCTGTGTTTTTCTTAAAGCTTTAGCCGCTTCTACGACACTTCTCGCTGTATCTATAATTTTTATCTCAGGGTGCCTTGTTTTTAAATCTTTTTTTAAGAGTTGTAAGGCGTCTAATAAATCTTCTACAATAATTGCTGTTAACATCATTTTTAATAATCAGTTTCTAAAGGGATTTTAAAAGTAATCTTTGTGCCGCCAATGGTACCATCTTTATTTTTAATTTCCGTAATCTGTAACGTTCCTTTTCCAGAAATAGATTCTAAGCGATCTTGAGTAACAATAAGCGCCATAGATTGATGATCTGTTTTAGCTTTTAACGCTTGCGATGCAAAAATACCAATACCATTATCTTCTATTTTACAGTACAAATACGCTTCGGTCGTTTCAAATGTAATACTCAATTTCCCTTCTCTTTTCCCTTTTAAAATACCATGTCTAATCGCATTCTCTACAAAAGGTTGTATAAGCATTGGTGGCACTAAAATTTCTTCAGGATCTAAATTACTGTTAATATTAACAGTGTAGTAAAATAATTTTTCGGCCATGAGTTTTTCAACCTCAATATAATGATTCAATGTTTTTATTTCTTGACTTAAAGTAATGGTTTCTTTCCTTGAATTAATTAGTGTTTCACGCAATAAAACCGCAAAGTTATTAATAATCGTATTCATCTTATCTGGCTTTGTAATCGCCATAGCCTTAATGCCATTAAGAACATTAAAAATAAAATGTGGATTCATTTGCAAACGTAAAGCTTTCTGCTCTAGAGTTAATAAATGGTTTTGTAATTTTAAATGTTCTTGCGCAGTCTTACTTTCTAACTTTAAACGCTTTATATATTTAATAACACTAAAACCTAAAATTACTATCACTAAAACGATTAGCCCCCATTGAAACTCTGTTTTTTTATAAATTGGACGGTCTATATAGAACATAAATTGAATGGGGTCACTGATGTCCCATCTGTTATTTCTTGACTGTACAGAAAACTTATGGCTGCCATAGGCTAACCCTGAAAAATTCTGAGTATTATCGGTAGTCCATGGACTCCATTGAGACGCATTTAACTTAGAGCGGTATTGAACCTCTGTTGGGTGGTCTAAATCTACCGTTTTATAAGTAAAGCTAATTTGCCTTTGTTTTGGTTTAAGTTGTAGTGTATTACTTGTATTTGTCCACGCTTTTAAGTGTAAAGAATCTACACTCTTATACGCAATCTTCACATCTTTAAAAAAAATTTCTGGTTTAGAGCTTACTTCCTTATTTTCATTTGGCTTGTATTCGGTTAACCCATAAATTCCTCCAAACCAAACATTACCATGACGGTCTTTATCTACTGCATTTTGACACGTTTCAATGCTTAAAAAGCCATCATTTCTACCAAAATGAAAAACATCATTAATATTATTCTCTTGATTTAATATAATTTTATCGACACCCGACTCTGTTCCTGCCCACAAATACCCTTGATCATCAAAAATTAGTTGATATATATTTTCTGAATACACTTTTTTAGATCCATTAAGTTTCTTAAAATCCCCCAAGTCATCAAGATTAGCCCACCAAATCCCCCTACCTGCTGTACCTACAAATAGTATATTATTCCGAAACAACAACGTCCCTATTGCTATTTTCATGTTTAATACTGCACCAAAATCTTTTACTTTCCCATTTTTAATATAGCCTAAATGCCCATTTTGGGTACTATACCATAATCTATTCTGATTATCTTTAACCAGGTCCTTTATAAAAAGATCACTTATGCCGTCTTTTTTTCCATAAACCTTTCGAATAGTCAAACTATCGGTATTAGAATGGTAATTAAATTTTACAATTCCACTAGAATACGTTGCTGCCCAAATAGCATTTTTATCTGTATGTATTTTTCTAATCCAGTTAAATGGAAAGCCTGTTTCTGAATTTAAAAGGTGGTTTTTAGTTACCTTTTTAATTATTTTTTCTTGTTTTATATCTAGTATATCACTGGAATCAATAATAATACTATCAACGGTTTTAGTTTCTCTAAATAAAATACCACGTCCTTCAGATCCTACCCAAATATTACCTTTAACATCACTAGTAATGGTCTTTATTTTCACCCCTGAGAAAGTTTTGTATTCGGGAATATGATGAATACCCGAATCATCTATTTTAACTAATCCTGTTTCAGAATTTGAGACCCACAGACCATTATTAGTATTGTGCACTGCATAAACTCGATTCCCTTTTAATCCTGATTTCACATTAAAATGCTGGAAATTATTCTGAAAATATTTATAAATCCCCCAACCTGATGTAGCAATCCAAATATTCGACTGTCTGTCGGTTATCACTTTTCTTATATGCGGTACCGATAGCCCATTACTAGTATTAATTAGTGCTTTTTCTGCATTTGTTTCAGGATCTATTATTGAAATCCCATCGTTATCGGTTGCAACCCACAGTTCATTATTATTTTGAATAGACATCGCATTTATTCGTAATGGTTCTTTTATTAGAATAGGATTTTCAATATCTAGAAGATCAAAAGCAAATGTGCCATCATCATAGGTTGCTGCATATATTGTTTCTTGATAAGCAATAACAGCTTTAAAGTTATTAGTCTCTAGCTTATCAATGGTTTTAGCATTACTACTTAATGCGCTTAATTTCCAAAACCCTTGACCTGTAGCCAACCAAAAAAAACCCTTTTTATAAATAATGCCATTAATACTACTAGAATCAATTTCTAAATTGATTGAAATTTTTTTTAAGGATTTGTTTTCTAAAAGTAGATATAATCCGTTTTTTGTTGCTATAATTTTTTGTTTATTATGAAAAAAGAATTGATTTATTTGAGGCGATTTAATATTAGTAAATTTATCTTTCACCTTTATTGAAAGTCCGCGTTTGCTGCCAACGTATAATGTATCATTTAAAGCATAAAGAGCCTGTATGTAATTAGATAATAACCCATCTTTTTCTTTCCATATTTGAAAAACGTCTCCGTCAAAATTACATAATCCGCCACCTTGCGTTCCTAACCATAAATACCCTTTATTATCTTGAACAATATCATATACTTGAGATTGTGGCAAACCATCTTCTAAAGCATAAGCTCTAAGTTGCTTGTTTTGAGCGTCTAATGTATTAAAAGTCAAACAAGAAAATATTATATATAACAGAAAACGATTCAATGAATTTATGTTTTTAAAAATTTATGACACAGAATATATTAAAATACTTTGCTATAAAACAAATATAATCAAACCCGTATTGAAGTTATTAGCTTCCACTTGTTTCGTTTATTTATTTCAAAATATAAGAAACACTGCATCTCTAAAAACACAGTGTTAATACATTAACAATCGTTTATTCTTTTATTTCTGAATAAAATAAGGCACAATAATCTTCGCTAGACAACAAATTAACAGAAGCGATTACATTGTCTTTTTTCTGTAATTTATTATTTTTCCAGATTATATAGAGTGCTTCATTTTCCATACTACAACCTTCCTCAACAGTCGTATTTATTACAATAATATCGTCTACATTTTGCAATCCATCGTTTCCTATATTTTCTATGCTCGTATAATCTAATGCTTCAAACGACATTAATATTCTATCTAATTCTACTCCATTTTTAACGGCTCTAATTTGATATTGTTTTTCATCATCCTCTGTAATTCCAGCTTCACCAAATACAAATCTAACCTCAGCATTTGCTTGACTTACCATTGTTTTTTGAGAAATCAAGCCGCCCCATATCCATCCTGTTTCTGGCCCCATTTTCACCTTATACCATCTGCTGGTTATTCCATTTATTTCTTGCGATTCATCGCTTTTTTCTAATAATCGAACATTGGTTCCGATTCTAATAGTCGTTAGTTTTTCACAATACCTTGATGGGCAATCTCGCATCGCAACATTATTTACCAATAAATACTTCGAAGAGTTCCTTGAGGACTCTGCATAAATATCAAATTCTACTTCTGGTGTTTGCGCAAATACGGTTGCGGTTACTAATAAGGCTAAAGCTACAATACTGTTTTTTAGAGTGTTCATAATATTTTGTTTTTAAGATTTATAATTATTTACACTCCAAAAGTAATAGGATGCTCTTACCTAATTATAGTCCTTCTAGTATTCGTAGATTCTAAACTAGAATTCGTTTTGCTTAAAAAACATATAGCCTCAGATCGCCTATATATTTTTTACATTAAGAAAGTTCATTCCTAAACTAAATTATTATAAAACAAGACCTAAACTCACAGACACCACTCTCATTATTAGCTTAAAAGCATTTATAAAAAGCGCCAAAAAACTGCTTATATAATAAATTCACTCCTCAAAATTAATTATGCTAATTATTTTTTTAAAGCCACTTCTCCAACAAGGATTCCTGTAACATTCCAATGATTAGCACCAACACCTTGGTCTATAACAACCCTTATAGTATGTTTTCCTTTTTTTAGCATAGGTAACGGAATAACATACGGAGGAGTTAATGTTGCTGGACACCAATTGGACCTACTCAAATCACTAGAAGACAATCCGTTTCTAAAATTTCCTGAGGCTGGGTTATTTTCTCTATAGGTCGCACAATCAGTTCGCCAGGGGACTATCGTGAAAACCACTTGACCATCGATAAATATTTGATTTAATTTAGGATTAAACTCATCGCCTCCTGCCCAACCTCCATGTCCTGTCGTTGTATACAATAATTGAAGATTCTCTATTTTTTCTGGCACTTCAAAATCAACTTTTAAAGTATCGTTATTAAAAAGGTTACCGTAATTTTGCCCAGACATTTCCATTGTGTTTACCGTAGAAAATAAGGGCGCTATGTATTTCGTGTTTTTTCTAACCTCTTCATCATTAAACGCAGGATAAAAATCCAATTCTAAACTTACTATATGCCCTCCGGAATCATAATTACCTACAAAAACACCAACCCACACCTCATCGACATTAGAAGGTATTAAAGAAGACACTTCTTGCTTATACGTTACATTATCACTCCAATTGTAAGTATTAATTTCTCGTTTTTCGTTAAAATGACTCGCCCCAAACGATGTATAAAAACGAAGCATTTCTGTTGGAGGCAAATAATTGCCTTCTGCTCTTATCCCTTGAAATTCATTGCCTTTATTATCGGTATATATGGGTAGTTTTTCTAAACCATAAAGATAAGCATCGAGCACAGACTGTTTATTATTATTAGCAGGAACAATAAAAACGGAACCTGTTCTATCGTAAGCATCACCATTCGATTTACAACTCAATTTAGCAAATACATACTTACTATTTCTTAATTCTGGGGTTAATACTACTTTTTTCATAATTACTGACCCTTTCGAAAAATGATATGTTTTATTAGCTTTAAGCGCTGTATTACTTGGCGCTTTAATACTTGGGTCAAAATTTATAATATCATTATCAAACACTTGTAATCGCTTGTATCTAGATTTTATTTTCAGTTCTTCAAATTCAGCTTTACTAACTGTTGTTGCCTTGTCCATAAAAGCAATTGAAGGCATATCGTTTCGTTCTTTAGTAATACCTGTTGCTATAATTTCTCGATTTCCATTAATTTTCACCTTCAAAACAAGTGCATTGTTATTAGGTAAATACCTACTGTAAGGGCTCCCTTTTACTTCAGAATCTTCGGTATACCAGACTTCTATTGTATTCGAGAAATATGAAAAAGAAGCATACTTACAACTATAATTAATTAGAACAGCTTTCTTATCGCTTAGGTTTGCTTTAGGTAACTCACTAAACGGCGTTATACTCTTAAAAACTTTAGAGTCGTATGTAATAGTACTAATATTTTGACGTGATTTAAAATCTGAAAAATGTTGAATTTTATTTTCAGGTGCAGACAAAAAGACAATCTGATCTTGATAAAATATGGTTAATGTTTTATCAAGTTTTTCCCCATTATTGTATTGATCATAATTGACTTTATAAACCTCTGAGCCATTTTGAGCTAAAAATACTAAAGGAAAAAATATCAAAATGATTTTTAATACTGTTTTCATATACTTATAAACATTAGTTCTAAAAAATAATGTTCTAAAAATACGATTTTATACTTTTCTTCCATTAATAAGTTATTCTTAATAAAAACAAAAAAGCCTTTCGAAAATTCGAAAGGCTTTAGTTTTTCCTAGTGGTCCCACTTGGGCTCGAACCAAGGACCACCTGATTATGAGTCTGTAACTATTATCTTTCCTTTTCTTGCATTTACTTTCATATTGTTGATTTTAAGACGATTAAGAGTTTTTGTGTTTTCACTTGTTTTCAGTTACTTGCTCTTTTTAGCTAAAATGTTTAACCTATGTTTAACCCAGAAATCTAATTACTCTTAACTCTATATCCTTATCTATATCTAGCGATACACTAAATTCTTGAAATCTGAAAATAGTAAATGTTTTACCTAAAGTGATTTTTTCTGTATCTAGCTTTTTATCTAAAGGCAAATAACTATTTAATCTGGCTATCAAGTTTTCTAAATCATTTAGAGCTAATTTGTAAATTATTCTTGAAAGGATATCCCCATTATATTGAAGTATTACATTGCTCAATAACCTCAACCTAAATAAAGTGTTAACATCGTCTTTTAGATACTCATAATTTTCATACTCTAAACCATTACTAAAAGTTGACTCTAAAGACTTAAGATTAAACTCGTTTAACTCATACTGTTCTCCTATTTTAAAGTGTAATTCTTTTAATAAGGAATTGTACATGCCTTAATTAAAAGTGTATTGATATTGATAACTCTGTTGACTCAAGGTTTCTTGATGCACATTAACATCATCTACAGAGCCATAAAATCGCATTTCAGCTTGTGATGAATCTTCTATATAAAAATCCAGTTCAAAGCTTGCTGTATTTTCAGGAATATCAACGCTTACCATATTATCAGTATAATCAAAATCTGAATTGATAGTTGATTGAGAACCGTCTTCAAAAGTTAATGTGGTAGTTAAAGAAACAGATACCCAATCTTGTAATGTTCCTGTAGTAAAATCCACAATATGAGATTGACTAATTTGTTGTTCTTCTTCGCTATCATCACTTGAACATGCTGTAAAAGATAAAATGGCTATTAATACTAAATAAATATTCTTCATCATATTTGGTTTTTAAAAATTGTGGATATATGTGTAATTTACTTCTGCAATATTCTCTTCATCTACTATATTACCCTGTGAATCGATTAACTTAATATTTACTTCTGAACCTCCTTCTATATAGAAATTTGATTCTATTTTAATTGGGTTTAACCCTGTCTCTACTGTTACAGTTCTTGTATCTACATCGTACCCTACTTCTTTAAATTCAAAAGAATCTTCATAGGTAATAGTATTTCCTGAACGCACTAGAAAAGATTCTGGTAGCAAACCTGTTGTGTAAATTAATTTGTAACTTAAATTTGAATTTGCCATATCTGGGCTTTCATTATCATCACTAGAACACGCTACTAAAACTAGTGTCATTATTATTGCTAAAAAGATTTTCTTCATTTTTCTATATTTATTGGTTAAGTAATTTGTATTTTAAAATGGTAGGTCATTGTCTTGGTCATCTATGAAACTGGCTTGCTCTAATTCTGGCAAAACAATTTCTGCTATTTGAACATTATTTAATAGTTCAATTCTCCAACCTTGAATTGCATTAAAGTATTTAGAAACACCCTCTGGGTTTATCCACTCTCTGCCTCTTAGGTTAAGGTTAATCTTTACTTCTTGACCTATTTCATATTCATTTAGTAAGTCACACTTTTCTTGTATAAATTCTATTAAAATATGTTGTGGATATTGTTCTTCTGTAGTAACAACAACCTCTCTTTTTCTAAAGCCGTTATTACCTATATTTTGAGTCTCGTATAAGACTCTAATTTTTCCTGTTATTTCCATTGACTAGTATTTAAAATCTGTAATAATTTCGTTTATATTCACAAGCTCTTTATCTAAGTTTTGACCCCTGTAACAATCTGAAACTTCATTAAGTGATTCATATAGTTTCTTAAAAGCAAATTCACGCTTTAGCATTTTATGACCATCTATGTCTGTGTATGGAAACTCTGCTTTGAGTATGCTAAAATTATTGCAGACACTTTGGTATGGCTTCTCGTATTTTAAAAGCCACCAATCTATTTTACCTCTTGTGTACAGACCTTTATCAGCAAGTGATTCAAGCTCTGTCTTTATTTCACTTAGTTTAATTTTTATCTTATTCACAATTAAGAAAATAGTTGATACAAGTATTCAAAAGCTTCTATTAAATATTGGATTATTCCATATAGCAATGCTACAATTACAATTAATGATATTACTAACGCAAGAATAGCCCCTAGAAATCTCAACACAGAAAGTATCTTCGCACCTTCCTTTAATTCACTCATATACCAACTTAGAAACAATACCAAACCTATTGCTGAATAGAAATAGAAAGTAAAGACGTTGTCATCAGAGCCAAAGTATGACACTAAAAACCTTAATAGTAGAAAACCAGATATTCCAATTACCAGTTTTAAAACACCAATATTCCTTATTCCTTTTACTATTGTTTCATCTAGCTCTATACCTAAGCCTTCAATGAAATTTAAAATTTTATTCTTCTCCATTTTATCGTCTTCTTTAGTGACTTTTTTGTCTGTTTCTAGAGATTCATTCTGTAATTCATTGTAAAGATTTCTCCAATTACTCTTTCCTAGTTTTGCTCCACTCCAACCTAGAGCTAATACTCTTAAATCTTCTTTAAGTTTATTAGTAGAAATAGCTCCTACATCTATTAGTGATTCTACATACTCGCTAAAAGTTGGTTTATGACCAATACTTTTTTCTAATGAATCTACTTCTTGCTTAATTTTATCAACTAACCTTACAAATGGTTCATTATCATTAATTTCTAGGTCTTCTTTATTCATTTTAAGTCTAAAATCTATTTAACAAACATAGCTATTTTATCATTTATGATAACCAAAACAACACACTAAATTATCATTTTTGGTAACTAGATAGGTATAGGTTTAAAATGAAAGATAAAAAGCAGTTACAGTTAGCAATTGGAAAGCGAGTTAAAAGCTTAAGAGAGGAAAAAGGTATTCCTCAACAAGACCTTGCTGCTAAATGCAATCTTGAAAAATCTAATTTAAGTCGTCTAGAAGCTGGAGGGACTAACCCTACTATCTATACTCTAAAAAGAATTGCAGATAATCTTGAAGTTAGTCTTTGTGATATAGTAAACTTTGATAAGTAAAATCAAATTTTGGCTATTAATACCTATCTAACCTATTTAAAACCTTAAGAATTTAGCTTAAAAGTATTGTATTCATGCTCTCTCGTAAATAGATAAAACTATTTAATCAACTCATTATCCTTAAAACTATAATAATCATCTTTAGTTATAATTAAATGGTCTAACAAAGCAATATCTAAGTATCTCCCTGCTGTTTTTAGTTTTCTAGTTATCAATTTATCTGCTTCACTTGGTGTTAAGTTTTCACTAGGATGATTATGAGCTACAATTATACTTGAAGCATTACATTTTAAGGCTACGCTAAACACCAATTTAGCATCCACAACAACTCCAGAAACACCTCCTTTTGATAACGGATATACTCCCAAAACAGTATTACTTCTATTTAGTAGAAGAACTTTAAATTCTTCTTGAAGTTCGATTATATTTTTGTCCCAAGAGTCTAATAGAATTTTATAGCTCTCTTTGCTGTTTTTTACTTTTAGTTTCTCTTTCTTACTATTTGAATATGAGATACTTATTTCTGATACTTCCATCGTTTTTAGTATTAAAAATCATTGATATTCTAATTTTTTTCATATACCTTTGACAAAGAAGTTTCTTTCTGAAATACTTCAGAACAATTCTTCGCAAAATTTATACACATATGGTTAAGGGAAAGAAGTATGAAGTTTCTTTCTTTTGGTTCTTTTCTTTCTTTAAGCAATGACCAAACCCTGTATTAATTATTTGCTCTTACCTTCAAGATTAATAATATATCCTTACAGAAATATTATAAACAAACTTCAGTTAGATTATCTTTTATTTATGTAGGTATTAGCAAATAAGTATAATTAAGTAAGGTAACTTTAAAGCTCAAAAAACAAAGCCTAATCTATTTACATAGACTAGGCTTATATTTTTACTCTGCATGCTCAAGAATACCATTTTGAGAAAACACTTCAGAATTTGCAATAACATTCTGCTCATACTTCACAGCAGTTTGTTTTGGCTTAACAGCATCTTCTGTCTTATATACCCATCTATGCTTCAAGGTTATTTCCTCCCCTGTTTCGGTAATAACATATGTAAAAGGTTCACATTCTTCTTTAATAATGCTCCCTGCCATTTCTGTACCAATAAGTCCAGTACAAGTTTGTTCATCAAATGTACTTGGAATAAAAGCACGCTTAGCAGTAGCGTAGAAGTTACCTGTAACCTTGCTTAATACCATTTCAATTCCTCCTTGCAGTTCCAAAACAAAGAATGAAGTTCCATCCTCTTTTTGTCTCTCTTTGTAGTTTACGATTCTAACCATTTTCTAAAATTTTTGAGTTGTAGTGTATCACATAGAAAAATAAACTCTTGTTTGAATAAAATCACAGCTATCAACTTGGATTTATTTATTCTGTCGAAGAATTTTATTAACTATATAAGTGATAGGGCGGTATTTCCTTTCCCAGAACTGAGTGGGGGTTTTGCATAGGGTATGGCAGGCTCTCACAAAGCATCTAAAAAATATTTTTTTAAAATTTTTTTTACCAAAAATTCTATTTAGATTTAGACAATATTTGACAAGAAATAATTTGACTAATGATTATGCTATCAGAATTACTGAAATCGAAAAGAGAAAAAAAATCTCTATTACTCAGAGAAGTAGCTTCTATGATTGATGTTGACACTGCCTTAATTAGTAAAATTGAGAAGGGAGATAGAAAACCTACAAGAGAACAAATAGACAAGTTAGCTATCGCTTTAGAAATAGACCATAGCAAGCTTTTAAAACTATGGCTTAGTGAGAAAGTTTATGATGATGTAAAAGGAGAAGATATGGCAATAGAAGCAGTAAAAATTGCTTTAAAAAGATTAAAAATTGAAGGGGAATAATATGACAATGAATTTTTCTATAGAAACACTTTGGACTGAGACAAACTTCACTCCTAATGAATCACAAAAAAAAGCAATCTTACACATTGATAAGCCTCTTTACATTACTGCTGGACCAGGTTCAGGAAAAACAAGAGTTCTATTATGGAGAACTTTAAACCTTATAGTATTTCACAATATTCAACCTGATGAAATATTACTAACAACATTTACTGAGAAAGCTTCTCATCAATTAAAAGAAGGGCTTCAGTCATTACTTGGTTTAGCTAGTAATCATACTGGTGTGCAATATGATGTAGCTAGTATGTATATTGGAACAGTCCACTCAGTTTGTAATAGACTTATCAGTGATTGGAGATTTACAAACAGGAAAAGACCACAACCTGTAAAGACAATTGACCAATTAGAACAATATTTCTTTCTCAAAAAAATGAGGACTTGGACTAGACTCTTAGATGCTGGTAATATTTCTGATATTGAGATTAATGCATATTTTCAAAAAAAGCAACCAGAGTACCCTAACAAGCATAAAGCTATAATGGAGTGTGTAGCTCTTTTTAATAGATTTTCAGAGGAAAGATTAGATGTTGAAGATGCTTTACTAAAGACTAATGATGATGACACATTGTACTCTATACTTCTTATGTATAAAGAATATAGAGCTTGTTTAAAAGAAGAGGATACAGAAAGGTGTGACCTATCCTTAATACAAGAAAAAGCTTTAGAGGTTATTGAAAGTTTTGAAGGTGCTTCCACAATTTTCAAACATATTATAGTTGACGAGTATCAAGACACTAACCACATACAAGAACAACTTTATTTTAAATTAGCCGGCAATAAGAATATTTGTGTTGTAGGTGATGATGACCAAGCTCTATACAGGTTCAGAGGGTCTACTGTAGAAAACTTTGTTGAATTTCCAGATAGAGTTAATCATTACCTAAATGAAAAGACAACTAAAATTGCTCTATCAATCAATTACAGGTCTAGAAAGAAAATAGTAGACTACTACTCTTCCTTTATAGAGAATGAAGACTGGACTAAAAATGGGGATGTTAAAAATCAATACAGGGTTCATGATAAAGGCATAGTTGCTAACTCTACTGATGAAAAAACATCTGTAGTGTATATTGAAGATGATTACTGGATTTCAAAAACAGCTAAGTTCTGTAAACAGTTAGTTGTTGATGGCACAGTTAAAGATGCTAATCAAATTGCCTTCCTTTTTCCTTCTTTAAAAAATAAAGATGCCCAAGCAATGATTCAGTCTTTAAAAGAAGAAGGATTAAACGTTTATGCACCAAGAGCAGGTAATTTTCTTGAAGGTATTGAAGCAACTGAGGTATTTGGTGTTTTCTCTCACATTTTTGATTTACCTGATTCCTCTCAGTTTAGTGGTTTTGAATTCAACAAATACAAAGCTTGGATAGGTGGAGCTCATAATTCAGTTAAAGAAATAATCAAAAAAGATGTTGATTTAAAGAGATTTATTCACCTTAAAAAAAGTGAGGTTGAAAGAGTAATTAAAGATTACACCTCTTTGCTTAAAGTTGTAAATGTTGAAAAATGGGATTTAGACCAGCAGTTTGATTTAGAGTTAATGAGGCGAAAACTTTCTACTGCTAACAATCTTTCTGAGGAAGCTAAAACAGCACTTTTAAGTAGGTATTTAGCAAGGGTGATTAATGAGAGAATTAAAGATGATACTCAAACACCTTTTAAACTATCACAAATTATTAATAGGGCTACAGCTCTTGATTGGAGTATACTCGATTTATTTTATCAATTAACAGGTTTCAGTCATTTCAAACATCATTTTGATTTAGCAGAGAATGAAGGTAATGAAGGTCCAATATGCAATCTCTCAAAAATTGTAGAATTCATAACAAGGTTTATGGAGTTGTATTCTCCAATACTGTCTGCAAGTTTTATGAACGAAGAAGGTTTTTCAAGACTATTCTTTTCTTCCTACCTCTATACAATCTATAGAATGGGAGAATCTGAGTTTGAAGATGAAGAAAATCCATTTCCTAAAGGAAATATACAGTTTCTGACTATACACCAATCTAAAGGTTTAGAGTTTCCTGTAGTGTTTATGTACCCAAAGAGAAGAGAGTTTACAGAAGCAGATAAGAAAGAGGTTATTATTAGAAACCTGAAAGAAAATGATGGAGAACCACTAGAGAAAATTGGAAGGTTTGACATTATGAGAGTTTTCTATGTTGGCTTATCAAGAGCCGAAAAGCTACTCATTTTACCAAAGCTGAACCCACCTAAAAAGAATTCCGAATCAAGTATAGTTCACTATATCAATACCACCTTAAATGGTATAAATGCAACCAATATGGAAGTGTTTGACAAAGAGGAACTTCCTGAAATTTCAGAATCTAAAGCATCTAGTATTAGTAAGCCTTATTCTTATACAGCAGATTTCTTGGCTTATGACAGATGTCCAAGACAGTATATGATTTTCAGGAAGTATGGATTTGTACCATCAAGGAGTCAAACTATGTTCTTTGGCTCATTAGTTCATAACACTATTGAGGATTTGCATCAAGAATTAATTTTAAGAAGAGAAAAAACTGAGGCATGAAGGAAGAGTTAGGAATGTTTAAAAGAGACAAGAAAAAGGCTTTGGAAGCCTTATATCTTGTAGAAATGGAAGAATTCATAATCGAGACTTATAATGCCAACTATGAGCGATTAAGACTTGAAGGTGGACATGCTCTTTCTCCAGAGGTTAAAAGACAAGGTTTACTTCAAGTAATTATGTATTTCAAAAAGCTAAGAGAAGTTGCTGAAACTGTTACAGAGACAGAAGTAAAACTTACATTACCAGAACAGCTCTCACCTAAAGGAAACAAATTTACTATTGAAGGTGTTGTAGATATTATTAGAGATAATGAAACAGACCATACAACAATGTATGACATCAAAACTCATGATGCAGATTTTGTAAAAGGTAATATCACTGATTATGAAGACCAACTCAATGTCTATACTCATATATGGCAGAAGCTAAGAGGCGAAAAACTTGATAAAACTGCTGTAATAGCAACACAATTCCCTAGAGCATTAAAAAAAGCTATTAACGAAGATGATGATGTTAAAATGGCTAGGGAAATGGAGACTTGGCA
Source organism: Lacinutrix sp. YIN62 (assembly GCF_057219185.1). Taxonomy (NCBI): domain Bacteria; kingdom Pseudomonadati; phylum Bacteroidota; class Flavobacteriia; order Flavobacteriales; family Flavobacteriaceae; genus Lacinutrix; species Lacinutrix sp. YIN62. The sequence continues at coordinate 35,509 of NZ_JBXVVH010000004.1, read as the reverse complement.
ACCAATAATAGACATACCATTCTCTCAAGACAATGTTCAGAATACAATTGAAAATTTTGCTTGTGTTGTTGATAAGATAGAAACTAGAGATTTCACACCTCCAACACAACAAAAACTTAAAGATAGAATACCAGGAACAAGACAAAAATTTGTGACTAGAGTTTGTAGGAACTGTGATGCTAGATTTTCATGTGATGCATACAGAGAATATAACTTTAGTAACCCTTCTTTTAAAGGTGGCTTCTCAGAATTTATTTCTGATTTAGGTCCAGCAGAGGAAGTAGAAAATTATACTAACACTAATTCAATGGAAGCTCCAGCTCCAGATAACATAGATGATTTAATTTAAAATGAGCAACCAACAAGGAATCACCAACAAAATAGAAGCAAATGACAGGTCTATTAGTGATATTTTAGATAAGAAAAAATATACTATTGACTATTTTCAACGAGAATACAAATGGCAACAAAAACATGTTATAGAACTATTATCAGACCTAGAAACATCTTTTTTCAATAGCTATAAGGAAGAACATGATAGGTCAGCAGTTGAAGGGTATAATTCTTATTATTTAGGTCCAGTAGTATTTAGTGCCATAGGCAGTTCTAAATCAATAATTGATGGACAACAAAGAATTACTTCATTGACATTACTTCTAATCTACTTAAACCACCTTCAAAATCAATTAAATACAGATAATGTAGAGATTGCTTCTTTAGTATATTCTGAAAAGTATGGTTCTAGGACATTCAACATGGTAGATGAAAGCAGAAAAGATTGTCTAGAATCTTTAAGAGAAAAAGGAGAATATATACCAAAAGAAAATGATGATGAAACTGTACATAGTTTGGTTAATAGGTATAATGACATTAAAGAATTTTTTCCTGAAGAATTAAAAGGAAGACCTTTACCCTTTTTTATTGATTGGTTAAAAGACAATGTTGTTCTAGTAGAAATTATTGCATATTCTGAAGACAACGCATATACCATCTTTGAAACCATGAACGACAGAGGTCTAAGCCTTTCCGCTACAGAAATGCTTAAAGGTTATATCCTATCTAAAATATCTAATACAGAAGAAAGAACTGATGTAAATGACCTCTGGAAAAAACAAATTCAAAAATTAAACAATGATATTGGAAAAGATGAAGACTTAAGGTTTTTTCAATCATGGTTAAGAGGAAAATTTGCAGACACCATTAGACAAGGTAAAGTTGGCTCTACAAATGAAGATTTTGAAAAAATTGGTACTAGGTTTCATACTTGGGTAAAAGACTCTCAAAACAAAATAGGTATAAGCACCTCAAAAGAATTTTACAATTTTGTAAATGAAGATTTTAAATTTTACTCAGACCTCTATCATAAAATATATAATGCCAAATGGCATTATAATGAGGACTTACCATATCTATTTTATGTAAATAGGTACTCTATTGCAAATTCTTTGTTTGACCCTTTACTACTTGCTCCAATAAAAAAAGAAGATACAACAGATGTTATAAACCAAAAATTAAACATGGTTGCTAGATATATTGAAACTTATGTTGTTAGTAGGTCAATAAACTTCAAAAAGTTTTCACAAAGTAGTATTAGATATACAATGTACACTTTAGTTAAAGAGATTAGAGATAAGTCAATTACAGAACTAGGAGATATACTTAAATCTAAGATTGAAGCTTTTGATTATACTCTACAAGAAGGTATGCCAAACTTTAGACTTCATGGTATGAATTATAAGTTTGTAAAATATTTGTTGTGTAGAATTACAGGTTATATAGAACAACAAGTAGGATTAGAATCTTCGTTTAAAAAGTTTTTTCACCCAGAAGGTAAAAGATATGAAGTTGAGCATATTTGGGCAGACAAATTTGAAGAACATCAAGATGAGTTTGAACAACTTCATGAGTTCAATGAAATTAGAAATAGGCTCGGTGATTTAGTTTTATTACCTAATGGAACTAATCAATCTTATAATGACATGCCATATAAAGATAAGTATGAACATTATATTAAAGAAAATGTATTAGTCCAAACCTTACACCCTAAATACTATGAAAACAATCCTAACTTCCTAAACAACAGCACACTTAAAGCAATGAATTTCAAAGCATATACTTCTTTTAAAAAAGATGACATTGCTGAAAGACAAAATTTATACTTAGAAATTTGTCAAGAAATTTGGGATACAGACTACTTTATAACACAAGAAAACCAACAATAAAATGTCACAAGAATTCACACCATCATATACATTTTCAGAAGATAGATTAAACGAATTAAAACAGCTTTTCCCTGAAGCTTTTGAAGATGGAGTATTTAATGTAGATACTCTTAAAGAGCTTATTGGAGAATTTGCTACAGATAATACTGCTAAAGAGCATTTTGGTTTAAACTGGATAGGAAAACAAGATGCTAGAAGAATAGCTGCTAAATCACCAACTGGAACATTAAAACCTTGTATTGGTGAAGGAGTAAATGAAGATACAACTGAAAATATTTTTATTGAAGGTGAGAACCTCGAAGTTTTAAAAATACTACGCAAGTCGTATATGGGTAAAATAAAAATGATTTATATAGACCCTCCCTATAATACAGGAAAAGATTTCATATATGAAGATACATTTGGTGATTCAACTGAAGAGTATTTAAGAAAAACTGGGCAACAGTCAGATGAAGGTGTTTTAGTTTCTAATCCAAAATCTTCAGGTAAATTTCATGCTAAATGGTTAACAAGCATGTATCCAAACTTAAGAATCGGTAAAGATTTGTTATGTGAAAATGGGATTCTTTTAGTTCATATTGATGAAAATGAGTTAAACAACCTAACCCTTTTACTAAATGAAATATATGGAGAAGAAAATCAATTAGGCATTATTACATGGGATAAAGGCAATCCTAAGGGTGACTCTAACAAAATATCTGTTCAAAACGAATTTATTCTTTGCTACACCAAGGACAACTCTAGCCTATTAGAAGACCAGATTAAAAGAGAGAAAAAAAATGCTCAGTTAATTTTGAATAAAGCAGAAACGTTGTTCAAAAACCTTGGCAAAACAGATTTTCCAATAGAATTCAAAACTTTAATAAAAAAATACAAGTTAGACAAGAGTTTATTTGATAATAAAAAAATCGAATATACTCTTGAAGAAATAAATACTCAGTTTAGAAACTGGATGAATAAACAAGATGTCAGTGGTGGTGAGAAAGCATATAGCATCATAGATGAAGAAGGAAGAGTTTTTCAAAAAGTATCAATGGCTTGGCCTAATAATGACCAAGCTCCAAAAGACTATTTTTTACCAATTTTTCACCCCTTAACAAAAAAAGAATGCTCAATGCCAGAAAAAGGTTGGAGATACCCCTCTAAAACTATAGAAAGAATGCTAGAAGAGCAAATAATAGTTTTTGGGAAAGATGAAAAAACACAACCTAGAAGGAAATACTTTTTATCGGAAAACTTAAATGAAAATATACCTTCCGTGTTGAAATTCTCTTCTAGTGATGACAATTTACAAAAAAAATTAAATGTCTTTTTTGATAATCCTAAGCCATTAAAATTCTCTAAAGATTTAATAAACTATTTCACCAAAGATGGCGATATAGTATTGGATTTTTTTGCTGGCTCTGGAACTACAGGGCACTCTGTTTTTGAGCTTAACTCAAGTAAATCGCTAAATTTTATTTGCGTTCAAATAAATGAGGAAATAAACAAAAAAAGTAAAGCATTTAAACTAGGTTATAAATATATCCCAGAAGTAACAAAAGCTAGATTAAAAAATGCACAAAGAATATTTTATCCAGAAACTGCATTGGGTTTCAAATCATTTAGACAAAGTACATCTAATATTTACAAATGGCAAGATTTTAAGTCTGATACTCAAGGAGGAATTGTAGACTTATTTTCCAAACTAGAACTAGATTATAAAACTCCTCTTTTAGATGGAGTACAAACACAAGATTTTATTACAGAAATAACTTTACAAGAAGGTTTCCCTCTTACTGCTAAACAAGAAGAGATTGTGTCTGGAGTGTTTAAAATAACTCATGAGTGGGTTCCTTACACCTTGTATGTATCAATGCTCTATAGCTTCAAGGATACAGACTTCTCTAAAATAACATTGCAAGACACAGACCACTTGGTATGTTTAGATAAAGCTTTTGAAGGTAATGATAGCTTAAAGCAAATGTTAGATAATCAATGTAAACTTTTTACCATATAAGCTATGAAGTTTAAATTTAATGACAATCAAGATTTTCAGCTTAAAGCCATCAATAATGTTGTGGAACTATTCAATGGTTTAGGAGATTACTCAATAAACTCTAATGCTTTAACTAACATTCATAGTATTGAACCAAACTTGCCAGAAGATGAAGATTTAGATGAAGAATGGCTTTTAGAAAACTTACAATTTGTTCAAGAAGAGTTTGATGCAGAAATGGATGCTAAGCAAACTCCCACAATGAAAATTGGTGCATCCTTAGATTTAAAAAAAGAAGAAGGACAAATGCTTGAAGGTGTAAGTAATGACACATATAGTTATCCTTCATTTTCTATTGAAATGGAAACAGGAACAGGTAAAACATATGTATACCTTAGAAGTATCCTAGAGCTAAATCAAAAATATGGGTTCAGTAAGTTTATTATTGTAGTTCCATCTATTGCAATCTATCAAGGTGTAAAAAAATCTTTTGAAATCACTAGAGACCATTTTAGAGCAATATATGGAAATGACAGAGTAGATTTAAAAGCTTATGATGGTGCAAAACCTCAAAAAGTAAAAGCTTTTGCCACAAATAAAAATGTAGAGATTTTACTTATTACACTAGCATCTTTTAACTCTAAAACAAATAACCTTTACAAGTTTACAGATAAGTTACCAGGAGAGCTAAAGCCATATGAGTACATTCAACAAACTAGACCAATAGTTATAATGGATGAACCTCAAAATATGAGTTCACAAATATCCAAAGATGCACTTAGAACACTCAAACCTCTATTTTCTTTAAGATATTCTGCTACACATAGGGACACTCCTAATTTGGTTTATCGATTAACTCCTGTAGAGGCTTTTAGAAGAAATCTAGTAAAAAGAATTCAAGTTGTAGGTATAGAGCAAGTTGATACAGGTGGAAAAGCCTTAATGAGCCTTAAAACAGTTAAAGGAACAGGTAGAAGTGCTAAAGCTACAGTTGTAGCCAACACTAATAAAAATGGGATTGTAAAAGTTGAAGAGGTTATTTTAAAACAAGACCAAGATTTATATGACAAAACAAACCTCGAAGAACATAAAGGCTATACTGTTACCAACATTGGTTCTGAAAAAGGCAAAGAGTTCATTCAATTTGAAAATGAAGTAACGCTTACCACAGATGGTGGTGATGGGGTTTCTAGACCTGATATATTCAGGTATCAAATAAGAGAGACAATAGAACAACACATTCATCATCAAAAAAAGATGAAGAAAAGAGGTGTAAAAGTTATCTCTTTGTTTTTCATTGACAAGGTTAAAAACTTCATAGGTGATGGAGAAAATGAAGGCCTCATTAGAAAAATTTTTAATGAAGAATTTAGAAGACTTAGAGACGATTTAGAAGAATTCAAAGGCAAGTCTCCAGATGATGTTCAAGCTTCTTACTTTGCTAGTTATAAACACAAACCTAAAGGAGGTCAAGAACAAACCATATATGTAGATTCTGAGGGTACTAATGCTAAACAAAAAACTGCTGAAAAGAAGCAGTTTGAATTAATAATGAAGGGTAAAGAAAGACTTCTTTCTTTTGATGAAGATGTATGTTTCATTTTTGCCCATTCAGCCTTAAAAGAAGGTTGGGATAACCCTAATGTATTTCAAATCTGTACTCTAAATCAAACCTTATCAGTCACTAAGAAAAGACAAGAAATAGGTAGAGGACTTAGACTTGCTGTAAATCAAGATGGAGAAAGACTTCATGATGACCAAGTAAATATTCTTACTGTAGTTGCAAATGAAAGCTATGAATCTTTTGCAAATTCTTTACAACAAGAATACATAGAAAAAGAAGGAGAAGCACCTCCAGCCCCAAAGCCAAAAAGAGCTCCTGCTGAAAGGAATAATGAATATTACACTAGCGAGGATTTTAAGTCTTTTTGGAAAAAACTCACTTTAAAATCTAGGTATGATATTGTAGTAAAGACAGATGAGTTAATTAATGAAATTGAAGAAAAACTGAAAGAACCTCACAACAAGTTCCCAAGCCCAAAAATGGTAATTACTAAAGGTAACTTTGTGATGACATCTTTTAACTTTAGAATCAAATCTATTGAGGAAGATAGAGCCTTAGTTAGCATCATTAAAGAAGACTCTATTGGAAATAGAAAAGTTCTTGGAGGTGGACTATTTGAAGATGAAGGTATTCCTCTTGAGGAAGGAATGAATCTTGAAAGGATTTTAAAAGAGCCTAAACTGAGAGGTTTTGTAGTTCACAATATTGAAAGTTATAAATCTGACCCAGAAGTATTATTTAAAAATGGAGAAAGAGTCACTAGATTCAAACCTTTAAACTTCCAAGTATCTGACAATAGAGAAAGAGGCTCTAGAGAGTCTCAGGTAAGCCAACAAAGGTTTAATGTCTTTAATGTCATAGACAAGCTAGAACAAGCAACTAAATTAACCAAAGACACCTGTTTCAAAATACTTCAAAAAGTACCATTAGAGGAACAACAAAAGATATTTCAAAATCCTGAAGGTTTTAGTAATAAGTTGATTGACATAGTTAAAAACTCGCTTGCAAATCATGTAGCTGATAATATAAACTTTGAAATTTCTAACACCTCAATGGACAAGGATGTGGAAGAGCTATTCCCTGCTAGTATTGACTATGTACAGAGTGAAATTGTACCTACACCTAATCATGGACTCTATGATAATACACAAAAAGATTCTGAGGTAGAAGACCATTTCATCACACATAAACTTGAAGCTGATAACAATGTCAATTTGTTCTTCAAGTTTCCTTCCAAGTACAAGATTGATTTTCCTAAAATTATTGGAAACTATAACCCTGATTGGGCTGTAATCAGAAAAGACAATGAAGGTGTCAAGATTCAATTAGTTAGAGAAACTAAAGGTACTGCTGATGTCAGTAAATTAAGATTTAGCCATGAGATTAGAAAAGTAAAAGTAGCCCACAAGCACTTCTCAGCTCTAGGTATAGATTATGATGTCATTAAAGGTGATGAGCCTACATGGTTTATTAAGAAAAACAATAATTCTGAAGGTCAGAATAAAATCTTTTAAAAATGGAGAAAGTATACGTTTTTGGTGATGAGTTTGGCACTTCTGCCTTAAGTAATAATGATGTAAAAAACATTACCCATTTCGTATACTCTGCCATAATTATAAAGGAGTCTAACCTAGAAAAAGCAAGAAAAGTTAGAGATGAAATAAGTAATAATTTTTTATCAGGTCATAAAATAAAATCCAGTTCTAGAGCATTAAGAAACAATGATAATAAGAGATTGGATATACTTTCTCATTTGGTTGAGAATTTAGACTTCACAATACATATTCTAGTAATAAACAAAGATGAGCTTTCAAAAGAACAAGGAGGCTTGAGGTTTAAAGAGGTTTTTTATAAATATTTTCAGAAGATATTTATTGGACTAATAAACAATAGCTATCATGATTTCAAGATTGTTATGGATAGCCTTATTTCTGAAAATTTCCATACAGACTTAAAATCATATTTAGCCAGTCAAATATCTAATTCTTTATTTGATAATTATGAAATGTCAAATGATTTTGATGAACCTTTAATACAGTTTGCAGATTTAATTTCAGGTTCGTTTGGTAGAATAGTAAACCCTATTTTTGAGTCTCCAATAAAAGATGAAATTTTTAGTGTTCTCAAATCTAGAATAATAAAGACTTCCTTTTTCCCTCCAAAAGACAAATCATCTCATTTCAAAAAATATGAGAAAGCAGAAGTTATCAACGAGGAGATATATAATATTGTTAAAACTGATGCTGAAGACTTGCTAGAAAAGGATAGTGACACAGTACATAAACATGTCTTATCGCAACTGCTTACTTATCAAAAAATTTCTCCTAAGCACTTTATTTACACTTATGAACTAGTTAATTCAATTAAGTATTATACTGGAAAGGATATTAGTACAGAAAACCTTAGAATAGTCATAAGAGACCTCAGATACAAAGGAATCATTATCGTTTCAAACACTAAAAAAGGAGGATATAAACTCGCTGTAAATAAAAATGACGTATTCCAATACTTTAATCATTACCTAAAATACGTTATACCTATGTTGCAGAAAGTTGATATTGCCAATGGTATTTTCAAAAGTAAAACAGTAGGAGAATTTATTCCTCTTGAAGAAATGGATAGTTTAAAAAAGCTTGTAGAGTCACTAACTGAATGATATTAAATTATGGCGATTAACTATAAAATTTTGGTAGATGCATCTGGAAGTATGGGTTTCATGGATGGAACTAAAGAAAAGAATAAGCACCTTCTCCCTGATGGCAAGACAAGAACAGACCTAGTTAAAAAAATATTAGTTTCTAATATTCTGCCCAATTTAAAGTCCATATCAAATATTAGCATATCAACATTTAGAGGTGAAATTCAACTTGATAGTGATGGAAAACAAAAAATTAAAGACAATAAGCTAGACATAATACCTATGTTAGACCCAGTTTATGAGGGTCCTTATAATCAAGATAGAATCCTTTCTAATCTTGAAGGGTTAAAAAACCCAATTCCTGCTGGAACTCCTCTTTATTTTGCTCTATGTAACACCATAACTAAATCAAAAGAAAAAAACCTAAATATTATTGTTATTAGTGATGGTGATGCTAATGACAGGGTTTCTTTTGACACTGAGATAATAAAATTAATAGACAAAGAAAAAAAGACTTGTGTCATACATATCATTGGTATTAGTCAGATTGAAAGTGCTAGAATTAAATCTAAAAATTTAGCATCTAAAACTAATGGGATTTATGTAAATCTAAAAGCTATGGATTATGATGATTCAGAGCTAAATCTACTTTTGTCAAAACTAAATTCAAATATTGTTACCAAAGCACTTCAAACTAATATAAGTGACAATAAGTCTATAGTAAAAAAAAGCAAATCAACACCTAATGCAATAAAAGACAACAAATTATATTCACCCATAGAGAAGCAAGTGCAAAAAAACACACAATCTCTAGAGTTCATTTCAAGTCAACTAACCAACATCATAAACATATTACAACCACAAGAAGATTTGATTGAAGATGTTGATATTTCTGAAAACACCATCTACAATAATAAAATTGGTAGAATGGCAGAGAAATTTCTATTTATAGAACTAAAAAATATGTTTAAAGCCAATGAAAACATTCAAGTGCTTTGGTTAAATGAATCTGAAGAACAAGGCTTCCCATATGACTTCTTAGTTAAAGACGGTAACAAAGAATTCTACTATGAGTGTAAAGGGAGTTCATCTGACTTAAATGAATTTCAACTCACAAGAAATGAGTGGAATTTCTATCTAGATAACAGAAAAAATTATAGACTATGTTTTGTATCTAATGTAGAGTCAAGCCCTACATATATCCGTTTCATGGACTTACTTGAGGATATGAATAACAAAACAATAGTTCCTTGCTCTGGTAAAAACAAAAAATATAAGGCTAATAGGATTGTTTTTCAGGTAAGCTAATCAGATAACCCAACCTCCATATAAATAGAGATTGGGTCTCACTCAACTCAAAAACCAACGATGTTTAGAATCACCATTGATAGCATTTGCCAGACCTTTAGAGAAATCAAAGGCATTGACATTTCTTGATAGAAAAGAGTCTATATAAGAGCTCTTATTAGCTCCTGTGAAGAGATTATAAATATTCCATAGGTTTATATCTCCATTTTCATTTCTACAAAAGCTATCGTCTAAATAATAGTCTTTGGCTACTGTAGAAATCTGTCCATCATTAAGTAATAATTCTGGTATTTGTAGTTTTTCTTCTTTAGGTAAATAATGATACAATCTTGCTCTACCAATAAGTTGAGCAAATTGTTGTTCAGTTAAATTTTGCTGTGATAACTGCTTCATCTGTTCTAGATGAGATTGAGCACTATAATTTTGAATCAAATCTAAAATCTTAGATTGTAATTCAGAGTAATTACCTATTCTCATTTCATCTTGATAACCATCTGTAGAAATACAAAGATTGCAACACACCATATTTTGAAAACCTACAAAGAATTTAAACTTCTCATAAGTTTTTCTATTGTATAGATTTTCTTGATTGTATGCTCTTACTCCGCCAATAGTTAATGCAACATCATTACCATTAATATTTTCAGTAATAGATGGAATTCTAATGATAAATGCCATTCTTTCAAAATACTGTGTTTTCTCATGGTCTAAAAGCTCTTTTACAGGCTTGTAAATGGCATCAGCTGTCCTGCCTTTTATTTGATGAGAAACTCTTACCTCTGGCACTTCAATTGTATGATGAGAAAACACTTTACCAACACAATCTTGAGCTATCTCAATAAACTCTTGATGTGCTAATGTCTTTTCATTATCCTTACTAAAAACAGGAATGATACAATCATTCTTTAAACTAGAAAGGCTAACCTCTTTTGTGTTAGCCTCTATGAATGGGTTTTGTGGATATTCTTTCTTTTCTGAAGGTATTTCTAAATGATGAACAATTTGTGGCTTACCTTCAGGAATATTAATTATTCCATTACGTTGCTTGTTAAGCTCTGTTACTGATACTATTTCCATTTTGACTAAAATTTTGTGGGTTAACTAATTTTTCTAACTGGTCCTTTTTATCTTGATACAAAGCTTTTAATGGCAGTTGAAAACTTGGGTGTTCCTTGTACAGTTCCATTAACTGACTTACAGACAAACATTCTTCTATTCTCTGTTTTACATCTTCCTCTTTTACAGGAGAAGTACACCATTCTAAAATGCGTTTTCCAGTAGAAGTATTTATCATAAACTCTGGTCTCCCAGAAAATAGATTAGTCCTGTCTTTACTTGCAGTTGCAAAGTGCTTGATGTCAATATCAAATACAATGGTAAATTCATAAGAAACATCATCTCTTTGAACTGCTTTTAATCCCACTTTTTCAGGAACATACTTACCATCTTTTTGTTGTAGCACATAATCTTGTTTTGTTCTCATTGTGGCTATAATATGAGCATCAGCCTGCAATATCTTATTGATAAAAGCTTTTTGTCTTGGTGTGACCTTATTCCAATTTGCAAAAGAATTGCCTGGTAATTTTGAATGAAAATCTAAAAGCTCATCCCATACTTGTGAAATGGAATCTAGAATGATTACTTCCATTCCTGCTTTTTCACATACTGTTATAGCTTCTATATATTTCTCTGGTGTATAAGGTGGTTGTAATGGTAACACATTATAGTTACCCAAATGAGCATAAAGGTCAGCTGAACCATTCTCTGTGTCTATCACAGCCACTCTATCCAATTGGTCATTAGTTAGTCCTTTTGCTAGTAGAAGTGAACTTAGACTTTTTCCACTTCCTGAACTACCTTGTAATGCCATTTTAATTTTTGCTTGTTTCCTTTCGGATTTTCTCAATTCCATAATTTTATGTTTTTTAAGGTTAATATTTAATTGAATTATTTTTAATTTGAATCTGAATAGACTCAGTTTATAATGAAAAAGACCCTCATTACTGAGAGTCTTTTTCATATTGTTTTTAAGATGCATATTGTAGTATCGGCTCTTCTAAAAGTTTTGACATTGCATCATCAATAATGTCATCTTTAAATTCCTTAAGGTAAGCTTGTGTAATGCTCACATCTGCATGTCCCATAGATTTACCTATTACATCTGTTGAAATACCTGCAAACTTTAAGTTGGTAGCAAAACTGTGTCTAATGACATAAGATGTTACATTTTGTTCTACACCTTGAATTTTTGCTATCTCTTTAAGTTGTTTATTAAATCTTCTTAAGGTTTTATGCTTTCTATTTTCAATCTGCATAGGTGTTAAGTCTTTCTTTAATAGAATAGGAAACACATAATCTGTTGGTCTATTTTGAGATTTATAGTAGGCTATAATTTGCTTTACAGGCTCTAACATTTTAACTGTAAATTTCCCTTTAGTTTTAGAACGGATATATTGAATTCTATCGCCTTGTATATTATCCCATTTTAACTTCATCATATCTACAAAGTTCATCCCACCCATATAATAGCTAAATATTAAGTAGTTTTTTGTGTTAATCAAATGAGGGTGTTTTTGGGTATCAATAGCTTCCATTAACTTCATTTCATCTCTAATCAAGGCTTTTTTAATTCCTTTAGCTTTAAATTTTGAAATCTTATAAACTTTAAAAGGGTAGTATTTGTCATCTACAACTCCACTTTTAATAGCATAGTTAAATAAAGCTCTAATCGTTCTCATTTTAATACCTATCCCTCCATTAGAATTATTATTACTTCTTAAATAAGTTTCATATTTATCTAGTAGTGTTGGTGTAATTTCTCTGAATACTAAATTCTTGTTATTATGAAATTTAAAAAACGAGTTATAAGTGTCTTTGTAAGGTTTTGAGTTTCCTATTCTTCCAGCTTTTATAAAATCACTAATCTTTTCTTTCCAGAATTCTGACACAGTAACTTTTGAAGATTTTCTTCCTCTAAACTTTGCTTCAAATTGATTTAAAGTAAAGTCAATACTTTCAAGAAAAAAATCATCAATTATCTTTAAAGCTTCTTCTTTCTTTTTAAGCAACGCTCTATTTCTCTGTAAGTAGTTGTTTTGACTCTTTTTGAACTTTGCATTTGCCTTATCCCAATCTTTTTCTAAACAACTAATTCCTAATGTAATTACCTTAATTTTTCTATCTTTAATAATCTTTAAAACTACTGGGTATTGTCCTTCTTTGTTTGGTTTATTTCTTAATAATATTTTGATGCTTGCCATAATATTTATGTTTTTTGAAGTGACAAATTCCAACTATAAGACAAGTGGAATTTGTCACTTGTTTTTAGTTACTTATTAAAGTTTCAAACTTTTGAATTAGTCTTTCTCTTAGAAGTTGTTTTGTGTTTAGTAAGTTGTTTTTCTCTAGTAAAGAATTAAACCTCTTAATATGTACTGGTTTAAGATTCCTATTCTCTCTTTCAGACAAATTCTCCCAATAATTAATGCTTAAATAATTGGTCAATTCCTTTTTATCCTTTTTAGAAACCTTATCTGTTATCTTATCTATAATAGTAAGTTCATCAAACCTTTTAAGTAAGTCTTTAAACAACGCTTTTAGAACTTCTTTCTCTTTAAGATTAGCTAGGTTATAAACTCCAAGTGGGTTTATGCCTTTAGCTCCTTTATACTTAATTTCAAACCTTAAAATATTAGTGTCAAGCTTGTACTGCTTAGCTTTATCATAAATTTTTATGTAAAAATTACTGTATTCAAATTGTTTATATCGACCCTTGCCATTAAACTTTGTATTCACATTACACAATTTGTGTTTATGGAATAATATGTTCTTTATAATTATCTCTTCAGCTGGTACAGGTGTGTTAATATTCAATCCAAATTCAAGTTGAGTTATTTTTGCTGAAAGTGAGTCTATTACTTTACTGTTAATGTAACCTATAGCGTCACATACCCTCTTATACCCAAAGTCATTGTAATTATGGTCGTCGTTATACTGTATATAATTTGCCATTTTATGAAGAGAGTTTTTTAAATAAGCAGACTTCTCGTTAATGCTAACTTCCATCTTTTTTATATAAACATTATAAGGGTATAGTATTTCTCCTGAATGATATTCCATCTTTGCGTAGCAACGTTTAAAATTATCTGAATTGGTAATGAACTTCTCCATTTTATCTCTGTTCTGATACTTTAGTTTAACAAAATCTATCATGATGCTAGATTTTTGTTAGTTCTACTTAAATAGCTATCCAACTCATCATCTAAATCATTTATGGAAGCAACTCTACTATTCAGAATCCATTGTTCTAGTTCTTGGCGATTTAGATATATTTTCTTTCCACCAGGTTTGTAATGAGGGATTTCCTTATTACTTGTCATTTTGTATAACCTAGAGGTTGATAGTCCTAAGAACTCTGAAGCTTCTTCAATTGTTAAAATTTCTTTCTGCTGAATAGATTGTTTAATCAGCAATTCCTTTATTTCTTTTAATTCATTTTGGATAAATTCCATAACTTAAAAATGTTATGGATAGTCGACTATCCTTGTTAATACTTCAACAAAGAAAGACAACAAAAAACCCTATGTTTACAATAGGTAAGCATAGGGTAAGGAAGATGGTAAGGTGTAAAGTAAGGTTACTTTATATATTGTTTTTTAAGCTTGTTAATGTGTAAGTCAATAGTAGATTTAATTTCCAAATGTTTTTCTTTTGAAGTAGACCTAGCTTTGTCAATTCCTGTGGCGGTAAAGAACTTATTGTCTTTGTTTAAAAACGCTTCACTGTTTTGTATTGACATACTTGTGAAGTTTTTGAAGAACGGTTTAATTGACATAAAATAATAAGCCACTATTCCTCCTATTTCAATAAACTTAATCTTAGTAGACAATTCTTGAGGTTTAGAACTTGTAAAAGCTTCAACAAAATCTTCTTCATAAATGTCAATATCGTCAATCAACCCTAAAATGCAAGTAACTTCAAATAGTTTTGAAAAAAATGAGGGTTTCAAAGACTCTAAGCATCTAAAATATGATGCGCCTATATCTTTGTGTAAGTTACCAAATACAGAATGTGAAATAATAATATTAGCGTACTTATCCTTTAGATTTCTTAATAACTCTGTTAGAGAATCATCTACTAATTCAATAGAATCAGAAACAGTATTAACAACTCTTCTAAATAGAATTTTCAAATCATTAAAGATGTTGTTTAGGTATTCTTTCTTGTCTACTAAATTACTTAATCTAGAAACTTCTGTTTCAATAGTTCTATAAATAGAGATGTTTTCAAAATTTAGTAAACGGTCTAAAAACTCTTCTCTACCAATAATGTCTGTTACAAAAACTGGCATTGTACCATTATCTTCAACCATTTCATCTTTTAAATAATAATTATGGTCTTGAAGGTAAGAGTATCCATTTTCTTGTAATGTAGAATTCCCTTTAAAACCATCTTTGACAGATTGAATACTTTTAACAAAAAGCATATCAAAATAGAAGGAAAGTACTTTACTTGAAGATTGCATAAAAAACGTTTTTGGTTGTAAAAGCAAATATAGATAATACAAAAATGTTTAACCTATGTTTAACCTCAGCGCACAAAAAAAGCCTTACATCTCTGTAAGGCTTACTGTTACTAGTGGTCCCACTTGGGCTCGAACCAAGGACCACCTGATTATGAGTCAGGTGCTCTAACCAACTGAGCTATGGGACCTAAAATTAGGAGTGCAATATTACTATTTATTTTAATTTCTAGCAAGGAAATTATCTTTTTATTTCTTGACAAAGTTCAATTAATACGCCGTTTGATGATTTTGGATGTAAAAAAACAACCAGCTTATTATCGGCTCCTTGCTTAGGTGTTTCATTTAACACCAAAAACCCTTCTCCTTTAAGTCGCTCTATTTCAGACTCTATATCTTCCACATCAAAAGCTATATGGTGAATTCCTTCTCCTTTTTTTGCTATAAATTTAGCTATTGGACTATCCGCTTTGGTCGCTTCTAATAATTCAATTTTATTTTCCCCTACTTGAAAAAAAGAAGTATTTACCCCTTCACTGGTAACTTCCTCTACCTTATAATGGGGTTCTCCAAAAAGTTTAGCAAATAATTCATTAGAAGTCTCTAGGCTTTTTACTGCTATTCCAATATGTTCTATTTTTTTCATCATAGGTCTTTATTTTTAATTTCCTTAAAAGCGAACTTTAGCTATTTTATACTATAATTCTTTTTTAAAGTACGAATTTTGCCTTCAAAAGTAAGATAATCTTTAAATAACGTCTATTTTTGCACTGTAAAAACTTAACGATGAGTTTTTATAAAGGTCATCACACTAAAACATAAGCAATTACAAAGTGATACCTTTTAAATTTCAATGAAGATGGAAGAAAGTCAAAGACAAAAAAAAATAGCATCAGTATTACAACGTGATTTGGTGGATATACTGCAAGGTGCAGCAACACAAGGAGGTATGAAAGGAGTGATTATATCTGTTTCTAAAGTGTCGGTTACTGTAGATTTATCTATGGCTAAAGTCTATTTAAGTATTTTTCCTAATAATAAAGCACCAGAACTTATTACAGGTATTAGATCCAATCAACCTTTTATAAAACATGAGTTAGCCCAACGGACTAAACATCAATTAAGACGTGTGCCACAATTGCAGTTTTATGTTGATGACTCTCTAGAATATATCGATAAAATAGAACAGTCCTTAAAAGGTAAGGACGACCCTATAAATGATCCTGATCTTTTAGGTAAGCGAAAAAAATCATAACCATACCCATTATAACAGTTCCCTTTATCAATGATTTGTTCTTACATTCATAATATCTTTTTTTCTCAAAATACGACTACATTATGAATGTTTCCTATTATATAGCTAAACGGTATTTACGATCTAAAAGCAGCAATAATGCCATTAATTTTATAACCTATATTGCTATTGTTGGAATTATTTTAGGCTCTGCTTCTCTTTTTGTGGTACTATCTGGTTTTGCTGGATTAAAATCGTACGCTTTAGAATTTTCTAACATAATCGATCCCGATTTAAAAGCAGAAACTGCCGTTGGAAAATCTTTTTTTATAACAGAAGATGAAGAAAATAAACTTAAAGAAATTGATGGTGTTATCGTCTATTCTAAAATTATAGAAGAACGTGTATTAGTCGCTTTCGACAATAATAAACACCCCGCTTTTATTAAAGGTGTAGACAATAACTACAATAAAGTAAATGTTGTAGATTCTATTGTTAAGTATGGGACCTGGCTTGCTCCAAATACAAGTCAAGTAGTCGTAGGATTAGGTATTTCCAATAGCTTATCTATTGGGGTTTTAGATTACGGCAAGAGTGTTTCTATGTATGTGCCAAAACCAGGGAAAGGACAAATCACCTCTATTAAACAAGCCTTTAAAAAAATAAATACAGTTAACATTGGTATTTTTGATGTTAATGAAAAACTTAACGACAGCTACATTTATTCATCTATTACATTGGCTAGAGAACTCCTTGGTTTTTCGCCAAATCAAATAACAGCCATTGAATTTAAGCTGGAAGAAAACGCTAATGAAGACCTTATCCGATCTAAAATAAAAACAATTCTAGGAGATAAAATAATATTAAAGAATAGAACACAGCTCAACGATGCATTATACAAAATGCTTAATACCGAAAACATTATGGTTTACCTTATTTTCACTTTGGTATTAATCATTGCTTTTTTTAATGTTATAGGATCTTTAATCATGATGATGCTAGATAAAAAGAAAAGCTTAAGTACTCTGTTTAATATTGGAGCTACAGTTAAAGATATTCGTCGTATTTTTTTCCTACAAGGCACCTTAATGAGTATTGTAGGAGGCCTAATAGGTATTACAATTAGCTTTATTCTTTTATTAATTCAATTATACGGCCCAGACAGTCTAAAAATATACATAACTCCAAATCTAGTATACCCTGTTGCTATTAAAGTAGAAAATTGCTTTATTGTCTTTTTTACTATAAGCATTCTAGGCATTGTAGCATCAAAAATTGCATCGGTAAGGATAACCAAAAATCTTTTAAAAGATTAAGTTTATTTTTTGAATTGGTATTCAGCAAAATTTTCAAGAACCGCATCAAAAGCACTAAAAACATCTTTTGAGTCATCACTTGTTACCATTTTTGTTCGGTATTCTTTAAAATGAGGAATCCCTTTAAAGTAATTTGTATAATGCCTTCTTGTTTCTAAAACTCCTAAAGTTTCTCCTTTCCAATCTATAGCCATTTGTAAATGCCTACGCGCTGCATCTACGCGTTCTTGTATTGTAATTGGAGCTAAATGCTCTCCGGTCTCAAAAAAATGCTTTACTTGCTTAAAAAACCATGGATTACCAATGGTTGCTCTCCCTATCATAGCACCATCTAATCCATAAAGATCGCGCATTTCCATAGCCCGTTCAGGACTTGTAATATCTCCATTCCCAAAAACAGGAATATGCATTCTTGGATTATTCTTTACTTCGGCTATAGGTTTCCAATCTGCATCCCCTTTATACATTTGTGCTCTGGTTCGCCCATGAATAGAAATCGCTTTACAGCCCACATCTTGTAATCGTTCTGCGACTTCTACAATTCTTATAGAATCATGATCCCAACCCAAACGCGTTTTTACTGTAACAGGTAAGCTCGTTCGTTTTACCATTGCTTCGGTTAAAGAGACCATTAAATCTATATCTTTAAGTATTCCTGCACCCGCACCTTTTGATACTACTTTTTTTACAGGACACCCAAAATTAATATCTATTATATCTGGATTAGAACGCGCTACAATATCTACCGTTTGTAACATACTATCTAAATTGGCACCAAAAATTTGAATTCCTACAGGGCGTTCTTTTTCATAAATATCCAATTTAATAACACTCTTTGCAGCATCTCTAATTAATCCTTCACTAGAGATAAATTCTGTATATACAACATCTGCTCCTTGTTCTTTACATAATGCACGAAAAGGAGGATCACTAACATCTTCCATAGGCGCTAAAAGTAATGGAAAATCAGGGAGTTCTATATTGTCTATTTTAACCAAAATATTCTTTTTTAAGTGCAAAATTACATCTTTTTATACAAACTGATTATTCTCTTTGTAATTATTGTATTTTTACAATTAAATATATTTTTTGAATATTCCCTTCGAGCCCCTTTTTTTTAGTTACAATATAAGTATTCATCTTATCTTAGAGTATGTTGCTTTTTTTGTTGCTTTTAGATACTACATCTATACAAAACGGAAAACAAAAGACATCATTTCCCCTTTAAATAGATTATCCATTATTCTTGGTGCTGCTATTGGGGCTTTAATAGGCTCACGGCTTATTGGTTTTTTAGAAAACCCTTTAATACCGCTTTCGCAAACCAGCATTATTCAATTATTTAACACTAAAACCATAATGGGTGGTTTATTTGGTGGGCTTCTAGGTGTAGAAATAACAAAAAAGAATATCGGAGAAAAAAAAGCTTCTGGAGACGCATTTGTTCTCCCCATTATTCTCGGAATTTTTATTGGGCGTATCGGTTGTTTTCTCTCTGGTATTAATGAATTCACTTATGGAAAAGCAACCTCTTTTTTTATGGGATTGGATTTAGGAGATGGTATTTTAAGACACCCTCTCGCTTTATACGAGTTATTATTTTTAATATTCTTATTTTTTAGCTTAAAACATATAAAAAACAACATTAGTCTTAAAAATGGAATGCTATTTAAAGGGTTTATGATTATATATTTCGCCTTTCGCTTTTTTGTTGAGTTTTTAAAGCCTAATGTGTTTTATATTTTTGGCCTTAGTACTATTCAAATTTTATGTCTAATTTGTATACTCTATTACAATAAAACCCTACTAAAAATATTAAAAAATGCCCGTTAGAAAATATACCTATTACGACTTCACATTAAGCTTATGCCCAGAATGCCTAAGACGTGTAGATGCCAAAATTGTTTTTGAAAACAATAAAGTATATATGTTAAAACGCTGTAACGAACATGGAAATTCGAAAGTGTTAATTGCAGATGATATTGCTTATTACAAAAACATTAGAAACTACAACAAACCTAGTGAAACACCTTATACTTTCAATACTAAAACACATTATGGTTGTCCGTATGATTGTGGATTGTGTCCAGACCATGAACAGCATTCCTGTTTAACAGTAATTGAAGTCACAGACCGCTGTAATTTAACTTGCCCTACCTGTTACGCAGGTTCTTCTCCAACCTATGGTAGACATAGAAGTTTAGATGAAATCAAAACGATGTTGGATACGATTGTTGCCAATGAAAAGGAACCTGATGTTGTTCAAATAAGCGGAGGCGAACCAACAATTCATCCACAATTTTTCGAAATATTAGAGTATGCAAAATCATTACCTATTAGACATTTAATGTTAAACACAAATGGTATTAGAATAGCCAAAGAGGCTGGTTTTGCTGAAAAATTAAAAACATACGCTCCAGATTTTGAAATTTATTTACAGTTTGATTCTTTTGATAATAAAGTGTTACAGGAATTACGCGGCGCCAATTTAAATAGCATTAGAAAACAAGCCATTGCTAAGCTAAACGCAGTTAACCTTTCTACAACTTTAGTCGTAACGCTTCAAAAAGGATTAAATGACACTGAAATAGGAAAAATTATAGATTATGCTTTAAAACAAAAAAGTGTTCGTGGCGTAACGTTTCAACCAACTCAAATCGCTGGTAGATTAAATCATTTTAACCCAGAGACAGATAGAATAACACTTACTGAAGTGAGACGAAAAATAATGGAACAAACTACTATTTTTAATAATGATGATTTAATTCCCGTGCCTTGTAACCCAGACGCCTTAGTAATGGGGTATGCTTTAAAACTTGAAGATAAGGTCTTTCCATTAACCAGATACATTAACCCAGCTGATTTATTAGATAATAGTAAGAACACTATAATATATGAACAAGACGAAAGCTTACAAGGCAAAATGGTAGACCTGTTTAGCACAGGTAATTCTGTTGAAGTTGCTGAAGAAAATTTAAAATCTATTATGTGCTGTTTACCCAATATAGACGCTCCTAATTTAGGTTACGACAATTTATTTCGTGTCATTATTATGCAATTTATAGATGCTTATAATTTTGATGTAAGAGCCGTCAAAAAATCGTGTGTTCACATTGTAAATAAGGATAATAAAATCATTCCTTTTGAAACAATGAACTTATTTTATCGTGATGATAAAAGAGCTAAATTGGAAGCGCTTAGAACAGAACTAAACTAATAAAATTATGAACAGCTTAGTTATAGAAGGAGGGAATTACACTGGAATTATTCTAATGATATTAATTATTATGTTTGGCATTCCACTATTATTAATAATAATAGGACTTGCGATTCGGTTTAAAAATAAAAAAGCCTCTAAAGTTTTATTCATATTAGCAGTTAGCTATCTTATTATTAGTTTAGGGGTTTGTGGTAGTTTAATACTTTAGACTACGAATTCTCACACCCTTTTACAGAATGAATAGACCGCAACATAGATCTCTTGAAGCAAAACACATTACTTTAACCGCTCACGCTCTGTAGTAGATTTAGTCTGTTCATTTGTTTTTAAAGCAGTATTCCCAAACTTATAGCTAAAACCTAATTTTACATAACGAGTATCTAAATCGGTTAAATTAAAATTATCTTGATTGGCATACTTAGAGGTCACTTTAAAGTCCTGTGTATTAAACAAATCACTAACAGATAAGGATAACGCGCCCTTTGTTTTAAGTATTTTCTTTCTCAAAGATAAATTAGATATAAATATAGCTTCAGTAGTTAAAAAACCTTGTTGGCTTTTACTATTATAGATTAGATCAACATTAATATCTAAACTTTTATCTTTCAAAAAAGAAAAAGCATTACTTAACGAAGTATAATTAGACCACTGATTTCTTTTCAATTCAGAGCCTTCAAAAAATATTTCATCTTCCGCATTATAAAACGTAGTAAAAAGATATGCTGACCAATTATTCGTTACATCAAAAGAAGCAGTAAAATCTAACCCAAATTCCTTAGTTTCACTCAAATTAACTGGCGAGTATATTATAATATTTTCTATATTATCTTGAAATGGCAATTCAAAAATATTTCCTTTTATTTTTTCATAATACACTTCAAAATTAAAATTAGAAACCGCCAATCCAACTAACACACGATTGGTGAATGCAGGTTGTAAAGTTGGATTCCCTCTAAAAATTCTAACATCACTTAAAAAAAACATAAAAGAATTTAAATCTTCGTAGTCTGGCCTTTTTATATTACGTTTAAAATTAGTGTAAATACTGGTTTCCTCTGAAGCTTGATAACTCAAGTTAACCATTGGAAAAAACTCTAAATAATCTTGCGTATTAGGCGCATCTACTATTTCAGAACTCCCTTCTAAATGCGTTTGCTCTAAACGCATTCCAATAGATCCGTCCCACTTTCCAAAACGTTTAGCATAACTCACATAACCAGCATAAACAATCTCATCATAATGGTAATTATCGGTATTATTAACATTCAAGATTTGTTCATTTGTATTTGTATCAATATCAAATTGAGTAATATCGCTTTTAGTATCTATCTGAGATATTTTTAAGCCAGTAGAAAAAGAAGAGCTTGTATTTAGCGTTAGCTCGTAATCCAATTGAGATGTAAATATGTTTGTCTTTTGATTATTCTTAGTATTAAAAGCCGTATTAAAATCAAAAACACCATTAGCATCGAAATAATCACTATTCACCTCTTGATTTCTATTATAGTCGTAAGCAGTAAAGTGGCTATTTGCAGATAATTTTGATTGATCGCCGAAACGATGTACAAAATCAAAATCAAAACTAATATTATACTTTTCATCTTGAGAAAGATTCTGAGGCTTAAAATAAGACTCTAATGCATTATTAGCATTTATAACGTTTGTATTCCCTCGTGTTAAATACTTAAAATAAGGAGTATACAATACATTTGAAGACCATTTAAATGTATTACTATCATCTAAAAAATAATCAAAGTTTAAATTTAGATTATGCGTTTCAGACCAAGTATTTCTGTCTTGCCGGGTGTCCCAACGTTCTTCTATTATATTATTCTGTAAATAATTAATTTTTTCCTCTTCATTTCTATTAGACTTATTTTTCGCAAAATTATAATTCGCATTCAAACTTACTTTCTTAGTCTTATAAAATTGATTTACTCCTCCATTATATCTAGAAAAAACACCTTGTCTGTAGTTTCCAAATACATTTCCCCTATATCCAGCAATAAAGTTTTTAAGCATCACAATATTCAATACTGTTGCACTCTCAGCACCATACTTTACAGGCGGATTTGTAATAACTTCTATTTTTTGAATGTTATTTGCAGATGTATTTTCTAATAATTGTGAAAGATCATTCGCCGACAGATTTACTCTCCTATCGTTTATATACACTACTGGTGACGTGTTCTTTATTGAGATTTTATCATCCCATACCAAAACGCCAGGCGTGCTTTTTAAAGCCTCTAAAATCGTTCCTTCACTCAAAGCCGTATTTGCAATATTAAAAACCAAACGGTCGGTTTCTTTTTTTAAAACGGGCTTTTTAACCGCAATTACAACTTCTTTTATGTTTTCTACGGATTCCTTTAAAACAATAGGATCTATTGTTACACTATTTAAAAGGTTTATCTTTTTTACTTCGTCTTTAAACCCCAAAAACGAAGCCTTAATTTGATGTTTTCCTTTTTTTAAGCCCTCAAATCTATAAACCCCATTTTCATCTGTTGAAGTTCCTTTTTTGTATTCTATAGAATCTAGTGCTATTGTTTTACTAACAATTATATTAGCATACGGTATGCGCTCATTATTTTTATCTATCAAAATTCCAGAAATAGTAAGGTCTTGAGCAAAAATCGTCGAAAACCAACAACAGAAAAATATACAAAAAAAACTTTTCAAAAAAATAATATTTAATATACGGCGCAAGATACTATATGTTTATTACTTATCATTACGGTAAAAACCGTAATCTCTAAGGTTTTACTCTTTAAATAAATTCAAGAAAAGCATAATAAATGCGTTATATTTGCAACATCTTACTTATGGGAAGATTTTAGATTTATGAAGAACATTAGAAATTTTTGCATTATTGCACATATAGATCACGGAAAAAGTACATTAGCCGATCGTTTACTCGACTTTACAGGCTCGGTAACTGCCCGTGAAAAACAAGATCAACTTTTAGACAGTATGGATTTGGAACGCGAACGTGGTATTACCATTAAATCGCATGCCATACAAATGGAATACACTCATAAAGGAGAACAGTACGTATTAAATCTTATTGACACACCAGGTCATGTTGATTTTTCATACGAAGTATCTAGATCTATAGCTGCATGCGAAGGGGCTTTACTTATTGTAGATGCTGCACAAAGTATACAAGCGCAAACCATTTCCAACTTGTATTTGGCTTTAGAGAATGATCTAGAAATTATTCCAGTCCTTAATAAAGTAGATCTACCAAGTGCAAACCCAGAAGAAGTAACAGATGACATTGTAGATTTGTTAGGTTGCGATCCTGGCGAAGTCATTCCTGCAAGCGCAAAAACAGGTATCGGTATTGAAGATATACTAACAGCTATTATAGAGCGTATTCCTGCTCCCACAGGTAATGTAGACGAGCCTTTACAAGCTTTAATTTTTGATTCGGTATACAATCCTTTTAGAGGTGTTGAAACCTACTTTAGAGTAATCAATGGATCTATTAAAAAGAATCAACAAATAAAATTTATAGCGACAAATAAAACTTATGGCGCCGATGAGGTTGGTACTTTAAAATTAACTCAAGAGCCTAAAAAAGAAATTAAAGCTGGAGATGTTGGCTACCTAATCACAGGAATAAAAGAAGCTAAAGAAGTAAAAGTAGGTGATACTATTACTGATGCTAAAACCCCAACTACAAACGCTATTGAAGGTTTTGAAGATGTAAAACCTATGGTCTTTGCTGGTATTTACCCTGTAGATACAGATGAGTACGAAGAGCTTCGTAACTCTATGGAAAAACTACAATTAAATGACGCTTCTTTAATATTTGCCCCTGAAAGCTCTGCCGCTTTGGGTTTTGGTTTCCGTTGTGGTTTCTTAGGAATGCTACATATGGAAATTATTCAAGAACGTTTAGAGCGGGAATTTAATATGACCGTTATTACTACGGTTCCAAACGTAAGTTATCATGCGTTTACCAGAAAAGCGCCAAACGATATTATCATTCTAAATAACCCAACCGATTTACCAGACCCTTCTAGTTTAGATCGTGTTGAAGAGCCTTATATAAAAGCAACTATTATTACTAAAGCCGATTTTGTAGGTAATGTAATGTCCTTATGTATTGAAAAGCGCGGGCTCATTACGAATCAAACCTATTTAACAACAGAGCGCGTTGAATTAACATTTGATATGCCTTTAGCTGAAATCGTTTTCGATTTTTACGACCGTTTAAAAACGGTTTCTAAAGGGTATGCCTCTTTTGATTATTCTCCAATAGGAATGCGTAAATCGAAATTGGTACGTGTTGATATTTTATTAAACGCACAACCTGTAGATGCTCTTTCTGCATTAATACACGCAGATAATGCCCATACTATTGGTAAGAAAATGTGTGAAAAATTGAAAGAACTAATACCAAGGCAACAATTCGATATTCCTATTCAAGCTGCTATTGGTGCAAAAATAATTTCTAGAGAAACCACTAAGGCTTTACGTAAAGATGTAACTGCCAAATGCTATGGTGGTGATATTTCTCGTAAACGTAAATTATTAGAAAAACAGAAAAAAGGAAAAAAACGAATGCGTCAAGTAGGGAATGTTGAAATCCCTCAAGAAGCATTTATGGCCGTTTTAAAACTGAATGACTAACATAAAAAAAGCCAGAATTTCTAATAAATTCTGGCTTTTTTATGTTATGTAGTATTAAGTCAAGACCCTTTTAATTTAATAAACTCCTTAAAATATTGAATAAAAAAAATCTGAACAGTGAAATTATCTTTCAGACTGTTCAGACCTAATTCATTTAATCTTTAAATAAAAAGCTTATTCGCAGGTAGTATTAAGTTCTTGCGATGCAATATAATCAGCAAATGTAATATCAATTTCTACTCCTTCTACTACGGCATTTCCATCTTCACCTTCACAAACCTGTACTTCAGGAGTTGCTACTCCTAGTATTTCAAATCCAGCACAAGTTTGACAGTTTGAATCGTTATTGTCATCATCAGATGAACAAGCTGTAAATGCGAAAGCTGTAATTACAGCCATTGATAAAATAATTTTTTTCATAAATTGGTATGTTTTGTGCAAACATATATAAAAAAACACCTATTAAAAAATATTATTTTTTATTTTGTCTTATATTTTGAAAACTAGTGCTTTTCTTTTAAAAAATACTATCTTCGGTTTTGATTTAATAGTTTAAACATTGATTTTAAAACCCTTTAAAACCATCGGTATTGGTGTCGCATTTTCACCAAACTTAAAAGCCAACTTGTACGAAGCAGCGCGTTTATCGTTGTTTTTTAAAGCTAAATTAATTTTAATTCACATTGGGAGCTCTTCTTCTGAAAAAACAGAGGCACTAAACCTTATATTAAGTGCTTTTAGGCAAGATTTTCTAGACTATGAAATTGTATTTAAGCCAGAGAAAAATCCTGTTAACGCCATTTTATCAACCTCGGAAGAAAAAAAAATAGACCTGCTAATTCTAGGTGCTGTTCAACGTGAAAACTTTGTAAAATACTATCTTGGCTCTATTGCTAGAAAAATTACACGACAAGCAAAGTGTTCTATTCTTTTACTTATTAAACCTTCTATTGAAAGAGTTCCATGCCAACACATTGTTGTTAATGGGCTTAAAGATCCTAAAACAGAACAAACCATTACTACAGCCTTTTATGTAGCCAAGCAATTATACGCAGATCGCATTACTATTGTAGAGGAAATTAAACAAAATGAAGTTGCAGTAAAAGTAAATGATGATAAATCTTTAAGAAAAGCAACTATTTATAAAGAACGTATTAAACTTAGAGAAGCCTCTAGAATAAACGAAATTATTGAGCATATTCCTGAAACCTATACTAAAAATACAACTATAAAATTACAACCTATTTTTGGAAAACAAGGTTACTCCATCGGTCATTATGCACAAATTTCTCGTGCGGACCTATTGATAATGAATGCGCCTTCAAAAATGACTTTTTGGGACCGCCTATTTCCACATGATATTGAACATATCTTAACAGAATTACCAACCGATGTCTTAATTATTCAATGAATTCAAAAAAGAATAATATAACTCCATTTCTTAAAGCTCTGCCTAAAAATATATTTTCTGGTTTTGTAGTTAGCCTTATAGCGTTACCATTAGGTTTAGGCTTAGCAATGGCTAGCGATGCACCACCCATTTCTGGTATCATTGCTGCCGTTATAGGAGGTGTTGTTGTCTCCATACTAGGCGGAAGTAATGTCACCATTTCTGGGCCAGGAAACGGTTTGGTTGGCGTCCTATTACTAACCATAACCGCTTTAGGTATAGAAAGCGCTTATGCCGCTATTATTTGTTCTGGAATTTTACTATTAGTTTTAGGTTTCTTACGTTTAGGTAAGTTAGCCGATTTTTTTCCTTCTTCAGCCATTCAAGGAATGCTAGCCGCCATTGGATTAATTATCCTTGGAAAGCAATTCCATATTATGCTAGCTCATAAAATAAAGCGAGAAAATACTATAGATTATCTTTTAGAAATCCCATATACCATAAACAATGGTCTTCATTATCAAGACACAGGATTAATATATGCTGCCATTGCAGGAGTCATAAGCCTAGCGATAATGGTATTTTATTCAAAGATTAGAAATAAATACCTTCAACTCATTCCTGCTCCAATGTGGATTGTTATTTTATCTATAACATTTAGTTATTATTTTGAAATGATAGCTCACTCACCAAATCCTATAGATTATAACTATATGATTTCTGGTATTCCTCAATTTTCTGAAATTGTAGAACAATTACCTTCTATTAATTTTAGTAAAATAAATTCATTTCCCTTTTGGACCAGTGTACTAGCACTAACACTTATTGCTAGTATAGAATCTTTATTAAGCATTAAAGCTGTCGATAAATTAGATCCCGAAAAACGGCGTTCAAACGTTAATAGAGACTTAAAGGCATTAGGGTTAGCAACCATAGGCAGCGGTTTTTTAGGAGGGTTAAATGTTGTAACTGTAATTGCTAGAAGCTCGGTAAATGTTAATAACGGTGGAAGCAATCGATCTGCAAATTTCTTTCATGCTTTATTCTTAGTTGTATTTATAGTTTTATTTAGTACTCAGCTCACAAGGATTCCTTTACCAGCACTAATGGCTATTTTAGTCTATACAGGTTACAAATTAGCTTCCCCAAGTACAGTACGTAATATATTCTCTATAGGTAGAGAACAACTTATTATTTTTTTTGTAACTCTTTTTGTAACATTAAAAATTGGGTTAATTACAGGAATCGCTTCTGGAGTTTTTATTACTTTCATTATTCACATTATAATAAGTCGCAATTTTACACTATTCGCAAGAAACGTATTAAAACCTAATGTTTTAATGTTTAAAGAAACACAGGGTGAAAACAACTATTATTTGAGTGTAAAACATTTTTGTAGTTTTTTAAATTATTACAGATTAAAAGACAAAATAGATGCAATCCCAGAAAACGAGGATGTTGTAGTCGACTTTTCACTTTGTGAATTCGTAGACCATACTGTAATGGAAAACCTTAACAACTATCAAGAATTGTTTGAAAAACGAAACGGTTCTTTTGAAGTTGTAGGATTAGATATGCATGACACCGATTCAAAACACCCTTTCGCATTACGACGTTTACTTCCTGTGCCTAATATTATTAAGAACAACTTAACCAAAAGACAAACTTCTATAGAAGAATTAGCAAAAAACTATAAACTAAACTACATTCCCGAAAAACAAAAAGCAATACATTTTTTGAATAATTTTTTATTTTTTAGAACTAAAAAAATCAATCATATTTACAACCTATTAACTCCAGAAAATAAAATTTTTAATCTATTTGATATTGAATTTTCTGAAGGGGAGTTTATAGCAAAAGAAGTTGTGAGATCTACAATGTTACACATTAGTTTAAATAAAGCTATCCCTGAATTCACATTAGATAGAGAAGGGTTTTTAGAAAAAATATATGCGTTTGCAGGCTTTAAAGATATTCCTATTCAAGATCATAACGATTTTTCGAAACGTTTTTATTTATTAGGTGAAGATGAAGAAAGTATTAAAGCCCTTTTTAATGATGATGTTACGCATTTTTTTGAAAGTAATCCTTATTATCATATCGAATCTAATGGAAGTTGTTTATTAATATTCGGTCGTGAACGTCAAGCCAGTATTAAAGAAATTAAAGCCCTTTTCGATTTTGGTAAACGATTAAAAGAAGTTCTTTCATAAAAACCTTATTAAATTTCACCTAATAATAGCCTAAATAAAATATAAAACATTTCTAATTTTAATTTATTTACTTTTATCTTAGCATGTATCTCTTAATAAATTCTTAAGGTTTTTAAATTTTTCCAGCTATTTTAGTACTTTGCGAAGCAATATGAATTTATATCCAATACTAGCCGGCAATTTTAAATTGGACGGCGGCGCAATGTTTGGTGTTGTCCCTAAATCTTTATGGACAAAAACCAATCCTGCAGACAGCAATAATATGATAGACATTGCAGCACGATGTCTACTAATAGAAGATGGTAACAGACTCATTCTTATTGATACAGGAATGGGCAATAAGCAAAGTGAGAAGTTTTATGGCTACTACCACCTTTGGGGCGATAGTACTATAGACAAATCATTGGCTCAGTATGGTTTTCATCGTGATGACATAACTGATGTATTTATGACTCACCTTCACTTTGATCATTGTGGTGGAACTATTCAATACAATAAAGACCGAACCGTATTAGAACCAGCCTTTAAAAATGCTAAATTTTGGAGTAATGAAAAACATTGGCAATGGGCAACAGCGCCCAATCGTCGTGAAGTCGCCTCCTTTCTAAAAGAAAATATTTTACCAATGAAAGCCAGCGGGCATTTACATTTTACAGCACTTCCGCAAGAGGATATTCTAAAAAACTCTGCCCTAGGTTTCGATATTTTCTTTGCCAATGGTCATACAGAAAAACAAATGATTCCCATGATAAATTATAAAGGAAAAACCATTTGTTTTATGGCAGATTTACTACCTACAGCTGGACATTTACCTATTCCATTTGTAATGGGCTACGATACAAGACCCTTACTAACACTTGATGAAAAAGAAAAATTCCTCAATTTAGCTGCAGATAACAATTATTATCTGTTTTTAGAGCATGATGCACATAATGAAATTATTACAGTAAAACATACAGAAAAAGGCGTACGCCTAAAAGAAACATTCACTTGCAAAGATATTTTACATTAAAATTAAATTTATGAGACTAATTAATAAAACAGTACTATTTTCAGCAATTTCTGCTGTAATGCTTTCAAGCTGTGGTGGGGGAGCTATTTTGTCAACACCTATTGAAAACATAGATGCGACACCTTTAAAGGAAGCTCCTTTAACCGAAACAGAAAAACACAACTGGGGGCATTTGGATCTTGTTAAAGACACCATCCCAGGAATGAGTGTAGATAAAGCTTATGCTGAAATTATTAAAGATAAAAAAGGAAAGAAAATTATCGTCGCTGTTATAGATTCTGGAATAGATATTAATCATGAAGATTTAGACGGTGTACTCTGGACCAACAAAAAAGAAATTCCTAATAATGGAATTGATGATGATAACAATGGTTACATTGACGATATTCACGGTTGGAATTTTCTAGGTGATGGTTATGATGAGCAATTAGAATATATCCGTTTAGTTGCTAGCGGAGATCAAAATGCCCCAAGATATGCTGAAGCAGAAGCTATGTATGAAAAAGACTACAAGCAGGCTTTAGCTGGTAAAAATAGATTAGATCAAATTTATGGAAGATTAAAAGGAGCACATAAAACCTTAGCTGCTCACTTTAACAAAGAAGACTATACAAAAGACGAAGTAAAAGCCATTAACGCTGGAGATAATTCAGAATTAAAAGCTGCTATTGAAACAGCAAACTTTGCTTATGCTAATGGTTTAAACTCTGTAAAAGATGCTGTAGAGCAAGTGAAAAGAGGTGTAGATTATTATACAGATCAAGTCAATTATAATTTAAACAAAGACTTTAATGGTCGCAAAACAGGAGATAATCCAAATGACTTTAATGATAAACCAGGTTACGGAAATGGAAACGTAATTCCGGTAAAAAAATCTGAAAGCCATGGTACACACGTAGCAGGAATTATTCTCGCTGAACGTAATAACGGCCTTGGAGCTAATGGTGTTGCTAATAATGTTGAGCTTATGAGCATTCGTACAGTTCCAAATGGTGATGAGTACGATAAAGATGTAGCAAAGGCTATTCGTTATGCAGTAGATAATGGCGCGCAGGTAATTAATGGAAGTTTTGGAAAAAGTTTTTCTCCACACCCAGAGTGGGTAAGAGAAGCTATTAAATACGCCAGCGATAACAATGTTATTTTTGTTCACGCTGCTGGAAACGATAGTAAAGATGTCGATACAGAATATAATTTTCCAGACGATAATGTTAATGGTGTAGAGGTTGGAAATACCTATATTAGAGTGGGTGCATTAGCTCCAAAATATGGTAGTGAAATGGTTGCTGGTTTCTCTAATTACGGAAAAAAGAATGTTGATGTATTTGCTCCAGGAGCCCAAATATATTCTACAACTCCAGAAAATGAATATGCTACAATGGGAGGGACATCTATGGCTGCTCCTGCTGTTGCTGGTGTTGCCGCTTTAGTATGGTCTCAATACCCAAAATTAACAGCAGCCCAAGTTAAACAAATTATTATGGACTCGGGTTTACCTATACCAACTAAAGTTATTGTTGGTGGTGAAGCAGATGATATAAGACCCTTTGCAGACTTAAGCAAATCTAAAAAAATAGTAAATGCCTATAATGCCTTAATTATGGCTCAAGAATTATCTAAATAACATAAACATATTTAAAAAAGCCTCAACACTACAATTGTTGAGGCTTTTTATTTTAATACACATTTTTAATATGAAAAAGATTTTATTATTCGGTTTATCTGCTTCGTTGTTATTATCTGCTTGCGATGCCTCTAAAAGCATTGCAGACACAACAACATCTAACACCGTTAGCAATCCCTTTTCTCAGTCTACTTATTGGCAACAACATGTAGACTATAAAATGGAAATTGATATGGATGTAGACAATTATCAATACCAAGGCACTCAAAAATTAGTATATACTAATAATTCGCCAGATGTTTTAAATAAAGTATTCTACCATTTATACTTTAATGCCTTTCAACCAGGAAGTGATATGGATATTCGCTCACGAACTATTGCTGATCCTGATTCTAGAGTTGGAGACCGTATAAGCCTTTTAAAACCAAATGAAATTGGTTATATTAAGGTTGCTTCATTAAAACAAAATGGAACAGTTATTAAACACAAAACAGTAGGTACTGTACTAGAAGTCGATTTGGCTAAATCCATAAAACCTGGAGAAAGCGTAACTTTCGATATGGTTTTTAATGCACAAGTTCCCGAACAAATTCGCCGTTCTGGAAGAAATAATAAAGAAGGTGTAGCCTTATCTATGACGCAATGGTATCCTAAACTAGCCGAATACGATTATCAAGGATGGCATGCCGATCCTTATATTGGAAGGGAGTTTCACGGTGTTTGGGGAGATTTCGATTTAAAATTAACCATTAACAAAGACTACGTTGTTGGCGGCACTGGCTATCTTCAAGACGATATAAAAATAGAAGGCAAAAAAAAAACATTGCACTACATCGCTCCAAACGTACACGATTTTACTTGGGCAGCAGATACTGAATATATTCATGATACAATGCAAGTTCCTAACGGCCCGTTACTTAATTTCTATTACAAGAAAACGTTACCTGAAGAAAACTTAAAATTCTGGAAAGAATTACAGCCCAAAACGGTTGCTCTAATGGAATATTTTAGTAACAATGTTGGTAAATATCCGTACGAACAATATTCTGTTATTCAAGGTGGAGATGGCGGAATGGAATACGCCATGTGTACCTTAATTACTGGAAAACGAAAATTTGGAAGCTTAGTAGGCGTTACTGCACATGAACTAGCACATACTTGGTTTCAATTCCTATTAGCCACCAACGAAGGCTTACACGAGTGGATGGATGAAGGCTTCACCAGTTACATAAGTGATCAAGCTATGAATGAAATTTCAAAAACAAACAAGATCACTCCAAATTCTGGAGCATATAGAGGTTATAATCATTTAGTTAAATCTGGAAAAGAAAAACCACAAACCACACATGCCGATCGGTTTGAAACCAATATGGCTTATGGCATCGCTGCATACAACAAAGGGTCGGTATTCTTATCGCAATTAGGCTATATAATTGGTCAAGAAAACCTAAAACAGACCTTAAAAACATATTTTAAGGATTGGGCATTTAAACACCCTACACCAAATGATTTTATTCGTGTCGCAGAAAAAGTATCTGGATTAGAATTAGATTGGTATTTAACAGACTGGACACAAACAACTAATACTATAGATTATGCTGTTAAAACTGTAAATGATAAGACTGTAACCTTGGAACGCATAGGCTTAATGCCAATGCCTATAGATTTAACTGTAACCTATACAGACGGTTCTACAGAAAATATTTACATTCCATTACAAATGATGCGTGGCGAAAAACCAACAGAAGCGAGCATTAAAGACGATTGGTCATGGGCCAATCCATATTATTCATTTGAAGCAAAAAAAGCTGTTAAATTCGTCGAAATAGATCCTAGCGGCCTAATGGCAGATGTAAATAGAGAAAATAATAAAAATTAAGACTTTTTCTAACCGTAAAGTAAAAACCTCATCTCTACAGGTGAGGTTTTTTTATTTAAACAATCGTATTAGAGCGATTCAAACATTATGAATTGGATTTACAAATTCATTTTAGCTTTTAATTAAAAATCTAAAAATCCTAATCTACCAACCTAAATTAACAATTACTTCACATTAAACATTTATTAATAACAAAAGCATAAATCACTATACAGTTTCCAACAATGGAAACATATTAGTTTTACGTAGCAAAAAAAGTTAGGTAAAGCAATTATGAAAAAAAATGTTTTAATATTCGTACTCACTATAATCAGTAATATAAACTACTCACAAACAACTCTTGGAATTTCTGGCGAAGAGAATTGGTTTGATTATTGGACTAATTTTGATCCCAAAAACGAAATCTACAGAAAACCGAATAAAACATTATTAGGCACAATAACTGAAAATACAACCTTATCAAACAGGTATACTTATTTATTACAAGGTGTCGTTTATGTAACAAACAATGCAAGCTTAACAATAGAGCCTGGAACAGTTATTCGAGGAGATTACAAATCTTGTGGCACACTCGTTATAACAAAGGGGGCAAAACTAATTGCAGAAGGGTTAGACACAAAACCCATCGTATTTACGTCTAATAGAGATGCCTACTCAAGAAGGCCTGGAGATTGGGGCGGTATAATACTAATAGGTGATGCACCTATAAACGCTTTTGGAGGTGTTGATGTGTTAGACTTTGAACTGAATAGGAAATTCAGTACCTATGGCGGAAACAACTCGAATAGTTCTTCTGGAATACTAAAATATATTAGAGTAGAGTACTGTGGAAGAAAATTAAGTTCAAAAAAAGAACTGAACGGTATTTCGTTTGCTGGCGTCGGAAACAAAACAACTATAGAATATATCCAAATTAGTTATTCTAACGATGATTCTTTTGAATTCTATGGAGGTAATGTGACAATGAAAAATTTAATTTCGTACAGAGCAACTGATGACGATTTTGATTTTACTAAAGGAGCCCAATCTACAATAAATAATAGCATCGCTATTAGAAACCCCTATTCTTCAGATATTCAAAAATCTAGCTGTTTTGAAATTGACACGCATAAAAAATCTGAAAATTTTGATCCCACAAAAAAGAAAACCAATGTTAAGGCTAATAATATTACCTTAGTAAATACAGAAGACAATAATCAAGGCTTAATTAAAGAAGCAATTAATATAAGTAAAGAAAGTCTATTCTCACTCAAGAATAGCATTGTGTATGGTTTTAATGATTTTCTGATTACAGATGGACAATCACTTCTTGGAAAGCACAAAAAATTTGAGGAACTTATAACATTAAAAAATGTAAGAATAAGTCATTGTAATAACTACATTAATACTAAAAGTAATAGAAAAACCATAGCTCTAGGAAAAGGATATGATATTGAGATAACCGATGATTTAATTGAGCTCTTTTTTATAAATCCTAACCTAAGAGATTATCCAGATTTTAGACACGTGAGTTTAAATAAGCACATTGTAAGGAATTAAAGCCTTATAAAGCAAAGGCAGTATCTCATAAACTGTGTAAGTTTAAAAATCTCGGGGTTTAATTCACCCTCGAGATTTTTTTATTTATTAACTTTAACACATTTCTGAAACCAGAAGATTTATTAAACGACGCTTTTTTAGAACAATTTAAAAACGGTTCAGAGCTAACCAGTTTTCTAGAACAGCTTCACAAGCGAGGAGTTGAAAAGA
>NZ_JBXVVH010000003.1:0-213047 GCF_057219185.1 Lacinutrix sp. YIN62 | reverse complement strand
GGACTTATACTAAACCAATTTTTAGCTATATTTGAAAACAGGATTAGGATATAAATAACCTAACCCTGAAATTTTGAACTTACACACTTTTTAGGATAGTGTCAATTTTATACAAGCAGCATTTTTAGTTTTTACTTTTTAAAGGCATTAATTTCTTTAACAATTTCTTTTGTGGTAAATACGTGACTTGCAATCATTTTAAAGTTTATAAGTGCCGCTTCGTAAGCATCCATTTCTGGTAGAATGGCCCCAGCAGTAGCATCTGAGACTACAGAAACTCTAAATCCAGACTCTACTAAATCCCGCATATGTGATTCGGTACATAAGTTTGCAGACATTCCAGCAAGAATAACATTATCATAACCGTGTTTGCGTAATTGTAAAGCGAGATCATTAGATTCAGGACCATATACTTTATGAGGGTTTGTTATGATTACATTATTCTCATTAATGTATTTTTTATAACGATTTAACCAATCTGCTCCAGAGTTTTCAAAGCCATCTGTTTTA
Organism: Lacinutrix sp. YIN62; assembly: GCF_057219185.1. Classification (NCBI taxonomy): domain Bacteria; kingdom Pseudomonadati; phylum Bacteroidota; class Flavobacteriia; order Flavobacteriales; family Flavobacteriaceae; genus Lacinutrix; species Lacinutrix sp. YIN62. The sequence continues at coordinate 212,537 of NZ_JBXVVH010000003.1, read as the reverse complement.
ATAACATCACTACGGTCAAACATATTAATTTTATGCATTAATGTTTCTAATGCACCTTCTATTTGCCAGTTATGATCGTGTTTGTAGTAGTAATGAGGAGATACAAAAACCGTAATGTTTTTCTTTTTGGCGATCTTAAAAAGTTCTTCTAAGTTTTGAACTGTATTATTTTTGGTAACACTTTCTCCAACGACACCCCAAGCAACACCGTTTGGACTTAAAAAATCGTTTTGAGGGTCTGTAATTACAATTGCTGTGCGATCGTTTACAGTAAACCCAGGGTCTGGTAATTGTGCTTGCGCGTTTATACTTACCAATGCTAGTGCTATTATTGCTACTATTTTTTTCATCTTTTTCATGTTTAATTTATTTTACTTTTTTTAACATTGCAAAGATGCGATAGAAATATAGGTTGGAGTTAGGTCACAGTTCCTTATGAGTTGGCAATTATTCCTTTATTAAACTTCGCTTAAATTCTGAAGGCGAAATTCCTTCCTTCTTTTTAAAAAAACGACTAAAAGCTTGAATGTCATCAAAGCCAATTTCAGATGAAATTTCTTTAATAGAAAGATTTGAGTAATGTAATAGTCGCTTAGACTCTAATAATAATCGATTTTGAATATATTGTAAAGGGGGTTTAAAGCCTATTTTTGAAAACACATTAGATAGTGTTTTGGGAGACTTAAACATTAATTCTGCGTATTCTTTAACAGCATGTTTGGTTCTAAAATGCTGCTCTACCAGAAAATTAAATTCCCTAACCATATCAGCATCTTTTTTTGCTAGAGAGATTTTTTTCTGCTCTTTATAAATGCGGGCGCATAAAATAAGATACCGTTTTAACATCATTTGAAGCATTTCGATTTGTAAACTGTCGTTGGATTTCATTTCTATAGTAAACATTTTCCAAAGTGTTTCGAATTTTTCTAACTCCTTCTCAGGGATGTTAATTATTGGCAATTGCGAAGCCCCAAAAAAAAGCAACCCTTTACAACCCACTTCTATATCGTGATCTAAAATGCAGTAAAAAGGCCTGTTAAAACGAACAAATCTTATTTTTCCAATATTAACAGCCGTTACATTGTGAAATTCGGTTAGAAAAATAATTTCATTTTTATTAAAAAAATACTGTTTGCCATCAATAATAAGTTCTCCAATAGCGTCTTGAAACCAAAGTATCGTGAGACCGCTTTCAATTTGTTCTTTAATTAAATGGCAGGTGTTTTTATTAATAACTTCTAAGTGTAAAAATTCTTGTACACTTCCTAAGAACTTCATGTATTAAGAGATTTAGATTTTATAAAATAATGTTACTTTTTTTTAATAGCGTAAAACAACGGCTCAAATTTACAACAATAGCTTTGTAAGCTGTATTAGATATAGTGATTTAACAAAAAACGTGTTCGATAATAGGGAATTCTATAACAGAAACTAAAAAAGCTTATAATTTTGTAATAATAGAATGATACGTTGTTAAACAAAGAAAGGTAATGAATTAATGCGTAACTTTAATAGATAAATTAAGTTGTCATTTTTTCTTTCTTAATGCATGTTTTATTTTATAACGTTTTTAAATTTAAATATTTATGAAATTAATTATTCGTCTGTTATTGAATGCTGTTGCGGTAGTTGTATTGGCAAAAGTTCTAAACGGTGTAAGTGTAGATAGTTATGCCACTGCAATAATTGTGGCAGTAGTTTTATCGCTTTTAAACCTTGTTGTAAAACCAGTATTGGTCCTTCTAACCTTGCCCATAACACTCATTACATTAGGAGTGTTTCTTTTAGTTATAAACGCTTTAATTATATTATTGGCAGATAAACTTGTTGATGGTTTTACTGTAAGCGGTTTATGGTCTGCTCTTTTATTTAGTGTGCTCTTAGCTTTGCTGCAATCGGTATTCCATTCTTTATTTGAAAAAGAATAAGGAGAAGAAATACGATAAGTGAAATATCGGCTTGTTATTCAAGTCCTTAAAATCTTTGATGGAGTGCGAAAAAAATAGTATTTTTGCACTCCATTTTTAGTTTTAAAAATAATATATTATTCAAAATGAATATTACAAGAGAAAATATTGATGCATTAAATGCTGTCGTAAAAGTTGATATCGCTAAAGACGATTATAGTGATAAAGTAGAAAAAATCTTAACAGATTATAGAAAAACAGCAAACATTCCTGGTTTTAGAAAAGGTCATGTGCCAATGGGAATGGTGAAAAAACAATACGGTAAGGCTGTATTGGTAGATGAGGTGAATAAATTGCTTCAAGATGCCTTGAACAAATATTTAACTGAAGAAAAAATAGATGTTCTAGGGCAACCTCTTCCAAAAGCACAAGATGATATCAATTGGGATTCTGATGATTTCTCTTTTGAATTTGAATTAGGACTAGCTCCAGAATTTACTGTAGACTTGAACAGTAAAAAAGCAATTACGCATTATAACATTGTTGCAGATGATAAAATGATCGATGAGCAAGTGGAGCGTGTGCAAAAACAATATGGGAAATTAATTTCACAAGAAGTTATCGAGAGTGATAGTGAGATTACAGGAACTTTTGTTAACACAGAAGAGGAAATTGAAAATACAGTAACTTTAACTTTGGATAAGTTTAAAGGGAAAGCTACCGAAAAGCAATTTATAGGAGCTAAAGTAGGAGATGCAATTGTATTAAAAACAAAAGGACTTTATACCGATGAGCATGAATTGCAACACGCACTTAAATTAGAACATGATAAAGCACATGGGCTAGATATAGAGGTTACTTTTACCGTAACTGAAATAAACAAACGTGAACTTGCAGATTTAGATCAAGAATTATTTGATAAGTTGTTTGGTAAGGATGTTGTAAAATCTGCTACAGAATTAAAAGATAAGATTAAGGAAGATGCTGAAAAGCAATTTGTACAGCAATCGGATCAAAAATTATTAAATGATATTACGGAGCATTTGGTAGATAGTACAACATTCGATTTGCCTTCTGAGTTTCTTCAAAAATGGATGCAAACAGCAGGAGAAAAGCAGATTGATGAGGTACAAGCTAAGGAAGAATATGAGAAATCTGAGAAAAGCTTACGTTATCAATTAATAGAAGGAAAATTAATGGAAGCTAACGATATCAAAATAGATTTCGAAGATGTCAAGGAAAGTGCTAAAGGCATGATAAAAATGCAAATGGCACAATTCGGTCAAATGAATCCTTCAGAAAAAGAATTAGATGATATTGCAGCACGTGTCTTGTCTAATCAAGAAGAAGTAAAACGTTTGTCTGAGCAAGTAGTAAGTCAAAAATTACTAAATCTGTATAAAGAAAAGGCAAACATAAAAACAAAAGAACTAACATACGAGAAGTTTGTTAAAGAAGTTTATGGAGATAAATAAGCTACGTTCCATAAAAGAATAATCATTATCTTTAAGCGTTGAATTCTTTATGAGTTCAACGCTTTTAGTTTCAACAAAAATCAAAACCAAATATGGATTACGGAAAAGAATTCGAAAAATTTGCAATAAAAGATCAAGGGATAAGCAGTACATATTATAATAAAATGATAAGTAGTATGTATCCTACTAACTTGACACCTAATATTATAGAGGAACGTCAAATGAATGTTGCTATTTTCGATGTATTCTCACGTTTAATGATGGATCGTATCATTTTTATGGGTACAGGGATCAATGATCAAGTGGCAAATATTATTCAAGCGCAATTATTATTTTTGGAAAGCATAGATGCCTCTAAGGATATCCAAATTTATATAAACTCTCCAGGAGGAAGCGTGTATGCAGGATTAGGAATTTACGATACGATGCAGTTTATTAAGCCAGATGTTGCTACAATTTGTACAGGAATGGCCGCATCTATGGGCGCCGTATTATTATGTGCTGGGGCCAAAGGAAAACGTAGTGGATTAACACATTCTCGTGTGATGATTCATCAACCTTTAGGTGGTGCTCAAGGTCAAGCTAGTGATATTGAAATTACTGCAAGAGAAATTTTAATATTAAAAGAAGAGCTTTATAAAATTATAAGTAAACATTCAGGGCAAGAATACGATAAAGTTTATGCCGATAGTGACCGTGATTATTGGATGAAGGCTGATAAGGCAAAAGAATACGGAATGATTGATGAAATCTTAACTAGAGAGTAACAAATTAATAATTAGTGTCTCTTTAGACTGTAAAGGAAAGAGCTTTCAGATAAAAAAGAAAATAAAGAATGGCAAAGGAAGAATTAGAATGTTCGTTTTGTGGTAGAAAAAAGCCGGAAACAAGCTTGTTAATAGCTGGTCTAGATGCGCATATCTGTGATCGTTGTATCGAGCAAGCGCATGGTATAGTGGTAGAAGAGTCTAAGCAAAGTGATAATAGTGAATTATCTGCTGAGCTTATGTTGCGTAAACCGCAGCAAATTAAGGCCTTTTTAGATGAATATATTATAGGTCAAGAATTTACTAAAAAAGTAATGTCTGTTGCTGTATATAATCATTATAAGCGTTTACTGCAGCCTTCTACAAATGATGATATTGAGATTCAAAAGTCAAATATCATTATGGTAGGACAAACAGGAACGGGAAAAACATTAATGGCAAAAACAGTTGCGAAAATGCTTAATGTACCCTTGGCAATAGTAGATGCTACAGTATTAACCGAAGCGGGTTATGTGGGAGAAGATGTTGAGAGTATTTTAACACGTTTACTGCAAGCGGCCGATTACAATTTAGAAAAAGCTGAAAAAGGAATTGTCTTTATTGATGAGATTGATAAAATTGCAAGAAAAAGCGATAATCCATCTATTACCCGTGATGTCTCTGGAGAAGGAGTACAACAGGCTTTGTTAAAACTCTTGGAAGGCACGGTGGTAAATGTACCTCCAAAAGGAGGACGTAAGCATCCAGATCAAAAATTTATAGAGGTTAATACAGAAAACATTCTGTTTATTGCAGGTGGCGCGTTTGATGGTATCGAACGGGTTATCTCAAAACGATTGAATATGCAAGCTGTTGGTTATAGTGCTTCTATCTCTGAAGAAGTGGTAGACCAAGATAATCTATTGCAATATATTATTCCTAGAGATTTAAAAGATTTTGGTTTAATTCCAGAAATTATAGGTAGACTTCCTGTATTGGCACATATGAATCCTTTGGATGAAAAGACATTGAGAGCAATTTTAACAGAGCCTAAGAATGCTATTATTAAGCAGTATAAAAAGCTGTTCTCTATGGATGAAATAGAGCTAGAAATAGCAGGAGAAGCTTTAGAGTATATTGTAAGCAAAGCTATAGAGTATAAGCTTGGTGCTCGTGGTTTACGCTCGCTTTGTGAAGAAATATTAACAGATGCTATGTTTGAGCTTCCTGGTAGTGAAACCAAGAAACTTGATGTAACCAAAGCTTATGCAGAGCAAAAATTATCTAAATCTACGATTAAAAAGTTAAAAGCTGTTTCGTAAATAAAGATGTAAAATATATAAACTAAGGCCATTTCTCTATTATTGTAGACATGGCTTTTTGTTTTTAAAAAATAAGTCATGTCTAATCCTTTAATTACAGAGCGTTTAATGTTGTCTAAACTAGAAATAGGAGATGTAGATATTATTTATGCCTTACGTTCTAATGAAATTGTTAATAGGTATATAATGCGCCCTTTATGTAGTGGGTTAGAAGCGGCGAGAAAGCATATAGATAAAACCATTCATTTAATGAATGCAGACAAGGCAATAGTATGGGTTATACGGTCAAGAGATAATGAGCAACCAGTAGGAAGTATTTGTTTGTGGAACTTCTCTGAAGATAGAAAGACGGCAGAATTGGGTTACGATTTATTACCAGAGTTTCAAGGTAAAGGCATTATGACAGAAGCTTTGAAAATTGTTTTGGGATTTGGTTTTAATACTCGGTTATTCGAAACAATAGAAGCATTTACTCACAAAAAAAATGTGAGATCTAGGCAATTGCTCGAAAAATATAATTTTAAATTTTTGCCAGAACGGATCGATTTAGGCTTTCCAAATAATGTTATTTATAGTTTAAACAAGAATTGTTATAGTAGTTCTTAAATAGTATAGAAAGAACTGTTTGAGGGAAAAGAGTGTTCGGTGTTGGTTATAAGGTGATAGACTATTTAAATATAAGGAAACCATTCCCGACTAAAAGCGTTGAGAATGGTTTTGAGTAAAAATAATTGATAAGTTAGGATGGTTAATTTAGTATAATAAATTCTATTCTTCTGTTAGCCTGATGTTCAGCCTCTGTACAGTTCGACTTACAGTCTATTAACGGTTTGTTTTCTCCGTAGCCATTAGAAATTAATTGTGTTTTAGGAATCCCTTTTTTAATTAAATATTTCATAGCTGATGTTGCTCGTTTTTCAGATAATTTTAAATTGTAATTGTCATTTCCTCTGTTGTCGGAGTGTGCATTTATTTCAATTTTCATTTCTGGATTCTTATTAAGGACAGTCGCTATTTTGTTTAAGGCAATAAGCGATTCTTGTTTTATACGCCATTTAGCATAATCAAAATAGATGTTTTCTACTGTAATCACGAGTTTATCGTTTACTTCTTCTATAACGGCTTTGGTTGCTTCTAGATTGATGTTTTTTTCATAAGTAATATTATTTTCTCTGTTGGTTGTAAGTGCTATAATAGACGCTTTAAACCCTTCTTTATAGGTTTTAATTGTGTACTTTTCAAAAGGCGAAACATTAAAAGAATAAATAGCAGTATCTCCAGTTGTTTGTCTCGCTATTTCTTCACCTTCTTCATTTAATAAAATAACCACCGCGTTGGGTAAAATAATTTGAGTATCGGTGTCTAAAATTTTGCCTTTTATACTTTGTGTTATTGGGGTAAAAGTGAATCTGTAAATGTCGTAACTTCCTGATCCGTAAAGTTTATTGCAGCTTAAATACCCCTCGTTTTTTGAAGTCATAAAATAAGCAACTTCATCGTATTTAGTATTAATTGTATTGCCTAAATTTTTAGGTGTTCTATAACCTTTTTTAGTTATTTTACTTTTAAAAATATCAAAACCGCCTATGTTATTATGTCCTTGAGATGAAAAATAAAGGTTTTCACCGTCTAAGGATAATGAAGGGAATTTATCATCAAGCTTAGAGTTAATAGTATCTCCTAAGTTTTTAGGGGATTCTAAAGTACCATCAGCTTTAATATTAGAAACATACAGGTCATATCCTCCTTTCCCATTTGGCATATTAGAAGAAAAATAGAGTTTATTTCCAGTCCTGTTTACATAAGGTGTTTCAATAGAGTAGCCTTCAATATTAATGTCTAACATTTGTTGATTTGTCCAATTACCCTGTGAATTGTTTTCTCTTGTAACCTTATAAAGCTTGTAAATCATTGTATTTTCTTTTGTTTCTCTTGTGAAATACATTGTTTTTTCATCTGGAGAAAAAGAAACTTGACCTTCATTTCCTTTAGTGTTTATCATTCTTGAAAATAATAAAGGGAATGTTAGTGAGCCATTCTCTTTAATGTCTAAGCAGAATAGGTTTTTATAGCCTTCATTGGTGTTTTTGTCAATTTTGGCAAGGCCACCTATTTTTTTTGAAGAGACCATTATGAATTTATTCATAAAGAGTCCAGAGCCAAATTCGGAATATTGAGTATTCATTCCTGCATCTAGAACGGTGTATTTAAATCCGTTTTCGCTTATTTGATTAGCTGCGCTTGGCGTATTGGGGTTATTAACTGAATTCTCGGTTAATAAAAAGTCTGGAGAATCTTGGGCAAAACTAAAGCATGTTGAAAATAAAATAAAAAATACTAAAACGTTTCTTTTCATTGTTTTAAAAAATTACAGAAGCGAAAGTAGTGTAACACTGTTAGTTAACTGTAATTTTTTAGATAAAGAGCACTAAAATTCGTTTTTAGCAATAAGAAGTGTTCGTGTTTGAATATCTGTTATTTAATTGGATGTATTATTAAATATTTGTTTCTAAAAAACCATTTTTATTGAATATTATTTATTGAATATTTGTTTTTCTGAATATTTTATAATTCGTGTATTTTGATTAAATCGACGAACGGTATTAAGGTTAGATAATCGCATTTTTTTATTAAAATACCGAATGAAATTTTACTGATAGCAGTAGGTTTTTAGATGTTTATTTTAAGAAGATCGTCTATGTAATGTCTTGTGTTTGATAATCTTGGAACCTTATGTTGGCCTCCTAGTTTGCCATTTTGCTTTAGCCAATCATAAAAAAGTTGCGTTCTGGCGATATTAATTGTTGGTTTATTTAGTGTTATATTATTATAACGTTTTGCTTCGTAGTCCGAGTTTAAAGATTTTAATGCATTATCAAATAATTCATTAAAATGCCCCATATCTTTAGGAGGTGTTTTAAACTCTATTAGCCATTCGTGGCCTCCTTTTTCTTTGCCTTCCATAAAAATTGGTGCAGCAGTATAATCTACGATCTCTGCTTTGGTTTTCTTGCAAGCTTTTTTTAAGGCATTTTCTGCGTTTTCAATAATAAGCTCTTCGCCAAATACATTTATATGATGTTTTGTACGTCCAGAAACCTTTATCCTATAAGGATTTGTTGAGGTAAATCTTACGGTATCCCCAATTTTATATCTCCAAAGCCCCGCATTCGTGGTTATTAATACAGCGTAGTTTTTTCCTTTTTCAACCTCAGATAGGCGAATTACTTTTTCAGTTTTTGTACCATAGGTTTCCATAGGAATAAACTCATAAAAAATACCGTAATCTAGCATTAATAATAATTCGCTGGATTTGTTTTGATCTTGGATGGCAAAAAAACCTTCGGAAGCATTGTATATTTCATAATATCTAAAACGTTTATTAGGTAAAATGTTTTTGTACTGCTGTACATAAGGGTTAAAATTCACACCGCCATGAAAATACACCTCTAAGTTGGGCCAAATGTCAAATAAGCTTGTTTTTCCAGTCGAATCTAACACATTATTAAGTAGAACAAGCATCCATGAAGGGACTCCTGCTAAACTGGTTACATTTTCATTTATGGTTTCATCTACAATGGCTTGCATTTTTGTTTCCCATTCGCTCATTAGTGAAACCTTATTACTTGGAGTGCTGCTGTATTCTGCCCAAAAAGGCATATTGTCAATTAATATGGCGCTTAAATCTCCAAAGGAAGTTCCGTTTTCTTTATATAGCTCTTTACTGCCGCCAAGTCTTAAGTTTTTCCCTGTAAATAGTTGCGATTGTTCATTATTATTAAGATACATACAAAGTAAGTCTTTGCTAGCGGCATAATGGCAATCTTCTAGTGATTCTGAACTCACAGGGATGAATTTACTTTTAGCATTTGTTGTGCCGCTAGATTTTGCAAACCATTTAATAGGGCTTGGCCAGAAAATGTTTTGTTCCCCTTGTCTAGAACGTTCTATAATATCTTGGTAATCTTGATAGTTTGATACAGGTATGCGATCAGAAAATGTACTGTAGCTTTTAATTGAAGCAAAGTCATATTGTTTACCGAATTGAGTGTCTTTGGCCTTATCTAGCAAATGAAAGAGTAGCTCTTCTTGTACTTCGTTAGGGTATTTTAAAAACAATTCTATTTGGTGAAAACGTTTTTTTAAAAACCAGGAAGCAATTGAGTTTACTAATGGTATTGACATATTTTATGGTATCTTTATGCAATAAAAATAATACTTTTTTTTATGACTTACCAAGGTGTTTTAAGAAAAATGGAAACGGAGTTTTCACAGCCTATTCAATATTATCTCGTGTTTGAAAATGATTTTTTAAATCTAAACCAATTGATTGGTAGGCGATTACATTTTGGATACATCAACGAACAATGTTTAAACTGTAGCTTAAATAAACCCATTTACAGGCAAGGGTTTTGTAAGAGTTGTTTCTTTGATGTGCCGCAAGCTGCAGATTGGATTATGAGGCCAGAATTAAGTACAGCGCATTTGGGTAAAGAAGATCGTGATTTAGAATATGAAAAAAGAGCGCAATTACAACCTCATATTGTGTATTTGGCAAATTCGAGTAACGTAAAAGTAGGGGTGACTAGAAAAAGTCAAGTGCCAACACGTTGGATTGATCAAGGGGCGCATGAAGCTATTGAGATTGTAGAAGTTCCAAACCGCTATCTTGCAGGTATCGCAGAGGTGGCGTTAAAAGCGCATGTTGCCGATAAAACGAATTGGCGTAAAATGTTAAAAAATGATATTGAAGATATAGATTTGATTGCCTGGCGAGAGAAATTAAAACAATACCTTCCTGTAGAGGCACAGCCTTATTTTATTGAAAATAATATGGAAACCCATTTAGAATTTCCTGTTGAAAAATACCCGGCAAAGCCTAAAAGCTTAAATCTTAAAAAAGTACAAAGTTACGAAGGGGTATTAAAAGGTATTAAAGGGCAGTATCTTATTTTTGAAGATGATACAGTTTTTAATATTCGTAGTAATGAGGGCTTGGTTATTGCTATTGAAGTTATGTAAACCAAAAAAACCTCACATTTAATGTGAGGTTGTGTATGGTAAAGAAAACACTAATTAGAAAAACTAATTAAACGTTCTCTGCGTCTCTTAATCCTTGAATGTAAGAAGCTTTTTGTATTTGACGTCTGTTTTTTACAGAAGGCTTAGTAAAGAACTGGTTCTCTCTTAAGTTTTGCATTACTTTAACGTTTCTGTGTTTTCTTTTGTAACGTTTAAGTGCGCGTTCTATATTTTCTCCGTCTTTAATTTCAATTCTTAACATATGTATAAATTATGTGTGTTCTTAAATTTCAGATTGCAAAAATACGTATAACTTTTAATTTACACAATATCTAATGTAATTTATATTAAATAAAGTTTTAATGCGTTTATTAATGCTATCGATATTAATAAAACACCTGTTACTTTGTTTAAAATCAACGTAATATTTTGTACCCGATTTTTTATAATTAAACTAAACTTGCTGTATATATATAGGGTGAGTAGTTTTCCTAAATATACGCCTGTAAAAAACAAAAAGAGTACTGTTATGGATGATTGTAAAGATAGTATGTAAAGTTTGTCATTTATAAAACTTATAGCAATTAGCCAGTACACTAAAACAGGAGGATTTAAAATGCCCGACAAAAAACCTGTTAGGTATTTTGAGTTTAGGGCGTTTTTTCTTTTTGAAACTTTTGTATTTTGTTTTTTAAAGAATAGAAAACTACCAACAAATAAGAGTATAAATATAAGTGTAAATTGAATCCATTGATTCCTTTCAATAAAATGCTGTACTATTGTATTACAATGTAGCGCATAAAAAGATAAAATAACTTCGGCTATTCCTGCTGCTATAGCAATTTTAAAAGCCTGTTTAGCATTTTGTTTTAAAGTGGTATTTATTATAATAATATTAGAAGCTCCTAATGGAAGCGCTCCTATAATTGCAGCGAAAATGCCGAGGATAAAGTATATTAAAACCATAAGGCTTTTGTTGTTTTTACAGCAAAAGCCTTACAGTTGTATACTTAATTTTGGCCTCCTTTTTTCTTTTTCTTTCCAAAAATCCCAAAAACATCTTTTACAATGTTATTTTGTGTTGCTGTTGAATCTGTCTTCGTAGAATCTTTTACTGTGTTTCCGCCAATAATACTGCCTAGTACATTTTTGATAGGGTCATTATTCTGTTTTGTAGAATCTGTTGCACTTGTGTTGCTACCCATAACGTTTCCTAGTAAGTCATTAATTTTGTCTTTACCGGTATTTATTAGCTTTTGTTTTTCTATTTCAATAAGCTGCTTTGTTAAGTTGCTAACGGCGCTAGTCAAATCTGTAGAAACACTAGGTTTCGTAAATGTCCCTGCAATAGTTGCTGTTACTGGAATAGAAATATTGTTTACAGCATCGTCATTAATTTTTCCTATTAATCGATTAACATCGCTTCCTAAATATTTTGCGGGGACATTAAATACAGCATTATAATTCATTGTTTGATCAAAACTGTGGGTTCCACCAATGCTAATAGCGATGTCTTTGTACTTAATGTCAAAAGGAGAAATACTAACATTACCATTGTCAAATTTTAAACGGGCTTTTAGGTTTTTTAAATCTAATTTGTCGTAATCTATAAAATTAATGGCTCCTTTTAATGCGTTAAATACTTCTGCTTTTTTTGGAGTTATTTTAGTCGTTAATAATTCTGCTAAAGCGCCACCGCTAACAGAACTTAGAATAGGTGTAAAGTCATCTCCTAAAGCCCCAGAAAGGGAAACGGTACTGTTTAATTTACCTTGTAAAGCTTTTGCTATTGGCGCAAAAGTTTGTAGCATATCTAAGCTTTTAAATGATTCTGAAATATTAAAATTAGAAATTCCAAGATCCATATTAAACTGTGGTGTTTTGGTTTTTGTATTTACCAAACCGCTCATAGAAAGGTTTCCGCTAAATATAGATGAAGTAACATTTTGTAAAGTTGCTTGCTCATCTTTTATCGTAAGTGTTCCGGTTACGTTTTTTAGGCTAAGGTTGTCGTACAATACGGTTTCTGCATTAGCACTAATTGTACAATCCAAGAAGGCTGGTATTTTAAGTGCATCGGCAGGTTCTGTACTTTGATTAACGGGTTGATCGGATCCGCCTTCAACCATAAAATCGTCTACCTTAAACGTGTTAGAATTTAAGTTGAATTGCCCTTTTAATTTTTTATCACTTAAGAGAAAGCCTAATAAATTATTAATAGTACCGGTTGCATTTAAATCGGTCTTCCCAGACGAAGCTTTGAAGTGATCTAAGGTTATGGTTTCAGGATTAAAGGTAACGTTGGCTTGCGAAATATTGATGGTATTAATAATATCTTTTGAGGAGAATTTAAAATCACTAATATTAATGCTTCCATTGTTTTTTATACGTTCGTAGGCATTAGTTTCTACAGCATTCATATCGAAAACAGTATTCAACTTCGCTTTTAAGATCCCGCTTAATTCATTTTCTAGAGCTACAGGGTATGCTTTAGTGATATTGTCTAAATTTAAAACCCCATCAATACTTGCGTTTACTGCAATGTTTTTGGTTAGGTTTCTTATGGAGGCAGAGGATTTAAAGCTGTCTTCGTCAATTTTAAAGTTTAATGTTTTTAAATCAACATAAGTGTCATCTATTTGCCCTGAATTGTTTTTTATAGACACATCAATATCTATATTTTTAACTTGTTTTGGTAAGTCAGGGTATTTAAAAGAAGCGTTTTTTGAAACTATATTTATGTCTAAATGCGGAATGGTCTCATCACTAACGCGTCCTTTTACTTCTCCTTTTACATTAAAATTACCGGTAGTTTCAATAGTATTAATACTTTTAGTGTAGGCTTCAGGGATTAGCGCAAAGAAGTCATTGAATGAGGTGTCTGTGTTTTCAAAAGTAATGTTTATGTCCTGCCCGCTTTCAAGTAATTGTACATAGCCTTTAAATGCAATAGATAAATTGTTTATTGAGGCCTTGTTATCTTTAAAAGTGTATATGTTATCTTTCAAATCTAAGCCAATAATCGCATCTAGTTTTATTTTATTATTGCTTAAATATTCTGTGCTATCCATTATAAAAGTGATATTGGTGCTGGTTTTTGTGTTTAATTCAGAAACAGTTTCAGAGAAAGTACCATTACCATTATGGTTAAATTCTGTAACATACACTTCGGTTTTTGAAATCGCATCTATATAGGTTAACGCACTATTTTTAATGCCATAATTTTTAATATCTAGAGTGAAGTTCCCTGGTTTAGAGTCTTGTTTTTTAGCGGTGTTATCCCCTCCTTTTTTAGCGATATCATAATTTGTGTCTCCAAGAGCATTTGTTTTTAAGGTTATTAATGCTTCTTCTACATTTATACTATTTAATACCATAGGTGCATCGCTAGCGGTTTTGAATAATTCATTCACAGAGATGTCAAAAGAAAACGATTTAACCGAAGCTAGGGTTTCATCTTTAAAGGGAGCGAAGTTGGTTATTTTTAATTCATCAACAGTTACGTTTGCTTGAGGAAAGCTACTTAAAAAACTTAGGCTAACATCTGCAAATTCAACTTTCGCGTTTACATTTTCATTTATTAGCTTGCGAACCATATCTTTTATTTGAGATTGAAAAATAAAAGGAGTTATTGCCAGCAGCGCAATAATGATGAGTAGTGATAATCCAATAATTTTTAATGTTTTTTTCATAAAAAAGCTTTTTTATTCCTTTTTAAAAGGGGCTAATGTTTAAATTATATACGTAATAAGTGAAGCCAATGGCTCGAAGTATTGTTTTGCAAACTTATAATAAGTCAATTTCTTCCCCCATTGTTTTTAAGTTAAATCTTTTTCGAAAAAAATAGACGCCAATATAAAGAAAAGGCGTGTCTATAATGGCTATTAGTACTTTAAATAAAAAGCCGCTTATAAGTAGGCCTTTAAAATTATGCCATTCAATGATACCAAAAGAACAGAGTAATGCTAAAATGGTAAAGGTGTCTAAGAATTGAGAGAAGCCTGTTGAAAAATTATTTCGTAACCAGAGGTGTTTTCCTTTGGTAAATCGCTTCCAAAAATGATAAATTTGAATGTCTACAAATTGTGCAAATAAATAAGTGACCATACTTGCAAATACAGCAATGGCCGAGTTGCCAAAAACAGTTTTAAACATATCGTCTTTAACGTAAGACCAAGATGTTGCCGGTACCGCATTAGCAATAAAAATGATTAATAAGGAAAATAAAGAAGCGAAAACACCAGCAATAACAACATCGTTAGCTCGTTTCTTGCCATATATTTCGCTAATTAAATCGGTTATTAAAAACGTAATTGGATATGGTAATATACCTACAGAAATTTCAAATAATTTAAAACCGAAAATTTCAATATCTAGCGGATACCAGTAAAAAAATTTTTGAAAAATAAGGTTTGAAACTACTAAAGAAGTTATGAATAACGCTCCTAAAAAGAGGTATATACGCTGTGCTGCAAGTTTGTCTTTTATGATCATTTAAAATCGTTAATAAATACTTGTAGTAAATATAAACTAATACATTTACTTTTCATTATTTTGCCTTACTTATGATGCAATCGAAAAAAGTATACATATCATTAGGGAGTAATAAAGGAGATAAGTTGAAGAACTTACAATTGGCCGTAAATGCTATTTATAATGTTGTTGGTGTTGTTAGCCGTATTTCTAAAGTATTTAAATCGCCAGCTTTTGGTTTTGAAAGTGACGATTTTTTAAATGCCTGCCTTCTTTTGGAAACGCATTTAGAACCTCAAAAAGTCCTAGAAGAATTATTGGCTATCGAAATAAAGCTGGGACGTACACGTACAAAAAACAAAGGTTATGAAGCGCGTACAATAGATTTAGATATCTTATTTTTTGGAAGGGAAATTATTAACGAGACGGTGCTAAAGGTGCCGCATCCAGAATTGCATAAGCGTCGATTTGTATTAGAGCCTTTAAAGGATTTGGATGCTAAATTAAAACACCCAAAATTAGAAAACTCAGTGCTAGAAATGTTAAAGGAATGTGTAGATGAAAGTGTTTTAGAGCCTATTAGCCAGCAGTTGATAAACCCCTGTGAAAGACATCGTTTTTCTAAATATAATTATATTGCTATAGAAGGAAATATTGGCGCAGGAAAAACCAGTTTGACCACAAAAATATCTAAGGATTATAATGCTAAACTTATATTAGAACGTTTTGCAGATAATCCTTTTTTGCCTCGATTTTATGAGGATGCGCAGCGTTACGCTTTTACATTAGAAATGTCTTTTTTAGCAGATAGATATCAGCAAATTAGCGATGATTTGTCACAACTCGATTTGTTTAAAGACTTTATAGTTAGTGATTATGATGTGTTTAAATCTTTGATTTTTTCTAAAATAACACTTCAGGAAGATGAGTTTAAGCTTTATAGGAAACTCTTTTATTTAATGTATAAAGATATCGCAAAGCCAGAATTGTATGTATACCTATATCAAAATACAGAACGACTTCAAGCCAATATTAGAAAACGGGGTAGGGACTATGAACAAAATATAGAAAACGAATACTTAGAGAAAATAAATGCAGGCTACCTGGAGTTTTTAAAAAATCAAACTGAGCTAAATGTAAAAATTATAGATATCTCTAATCGAGATTTTGTAAAAAATAGAGCGGATTACCTTTGGGTTTTAGATGAGATTTGCTCTGGGTAATTTTCCTGTTTAGTTGGAGTGTTGAAAATAATATTGTTTTTCCTGTTTTTGGGACGTATAAATATGTAAACTATTAAGCTAACAAAAAGGGGGAAAAGATCTGTTAAAACTGTGTTTTCGATGCTTTTTGAGTTATTGGGCTAAACATAGCCTAATCATAGCGAATTAAATAATAAGATTTATCCGTGTGATAAGGATTAAGGTTGAATTGTGTTTAATTTCGAAAATAAATCCCAAACAACAAGCCCACAACTTACCGAGATGTTTAGAGAATGTTTGGTTCCAAATTGAGGGATTTCGATAACATAATCACAAATATTAACAACCTCTTGGCTAACACCTTTTACTTCATTTCCAAAAATTAAGGCGTATGTCGTGTTGGGGAGAACAGAAAAATGATCAAGCATTGTTGCATGTTCAGCTTGCTCGATAGCGCAAGTCTTTATGTTTTGCGACTTTAATTTAGTAATCAATTCCAAGGTGTTTTCGGCATACTCCCATGAAACGGTATCTGTACTCCCTAATGCCGTTTTATGTATGTCCTTATGCGGAGGTGTTGCAGTAATACCACAGAGGTAAATTTTCTCAATTAAAAAAGCGTCACTAGTTCTAAAAACAGAGCCAATGTTATTTAGACTTCTAATATTGTCTAAAACGATAATAATGGGGTTTTTTTTTGCAGATTTAAAGCCATCAACACTCAATCGGTCTAACTCACTGTTTTTTAGTTTACGCATATTTTCTTTTTCATTGGATGTAACCCTTTTGTTATATATTGTTGAGGCGGCGCTTAAGTTGTTATTCTTGTGAAGAATTTAACCGAACCATTTTAAGGAAAATGAAATAATGGCTACCTTGCATCTTTTATATTTTACAACAAAAATAATGAAGTCATCTTAAATTTTAAAAATAAAAAGGTTCAAGATGAAATCAAGTATATAAAACAAGAATCCATTGGCTAAAAAAGTAAAAAAAGTAACCCCTTTAATGAAGCAGTATAATGCCATTAAAGCAAAATACCCTGATGCGTTATTATTGTTTCGTGTGGGAGATTTCTATGAAACATTTGGATCGGATGCTGTTAAAACAGCAGCGATTTTAGGAATTATTTTAACTAAACGAGGGGCGGGAAGTGAAAGTGAAACCGAATTAGCGGGGTTTCCTCATCATTCTTTAAATACCTATTTGCCAAAGTTAGTAAAGGCAGGGGAGCGCGTTGCTATTTGCGATCAATTAGAAGATCCTAAGCAAACCAAAACAATAGTAAAACGCGGTGTTACAGAATTGGTAACACCTGGTGTAGCACTTAATGATGAGGTGTTACAGTCTAAAAGGAATAACTTTTTATGTTCGGTTTACTTTGGGAAAAGTACTATTGGAATTGCTTTTTTAGATATCTCTACAGGAGAATTTTTAACCTCGCAAGGGAACCAAGAATATATCGATAAGTTACTCCAGAACTTTAGTCCTAGTGAAGTACTGGTCTCAAAGCAGAGGCGTTTGTATTTTAATGATTGCTTTGGTACCGATTTTCATACGTTTAATTTAGAAGATTGGATATATCAAACAGATTATGCAAACGAAACCTTGTTGAAGCATTTTAATACAAAATCTTTAAAAGGCTACGGTATACAGGGACTTAATGACGGTATTATTGCGTCGGGATCCATTTTACATTATTTAGCAGAAACGCAACACAATAAGTTAGAGCATATAACGTCAGTATCGCGAATTGCAGAAGATGAATATGTTTGGATGGATCGTTTTACTATTCGTAATTTAGAATTATATAATTCTACCAATAACAATGCTGTAACACTTTTAAATGTTATTGATAAAACGATTTCTCCAATGGGAGGACGTATGCTAAAACGTTGGCTAGCGCTACCGCTTAAGAATGTTGAAAAAATTAAGGAACGTCATGAGGTTGTTTCGTTTTTAAAAAGCGATAATACAACGCATCAAGAGATACAAAATCAAATAAAGCGAATCGGAGATATAGAGCGTTTAATTTCTAAGGTTGCGACGACTAAGGTTAGTCCTCGAGAAGTCATTCAGCTTAAAGATTCTTTGGAAGCTATTATTCCTATTAAAGAAATGGCGTCAAATTGTGACAATGAGTCTTTAAGAATAATAGGCGCTAATTTACAAGGCTGTGATGTGCTTCGTGAAAAAATAGGAAAAACACTTAGTGAAAATGCCCCTGTAAATGTGTTAAAAGGGAATACTATTGCTATAGGGTTTTCTTCAGAATTGGATGAACTAAGAGCACTTTCTTCTTCAGGAAAAGAGTACTTAGATAATATGTTGGCGCGCGAAAGTGAACGCACAGGAATAACATCGTTAAAAATAGCCTCTAATAATGTTTTTGGATATTATATAGAAGTGCGTAATACGCATAAGGATAAAGTCCCTGAAGAATGGATTAGAAAACAAACCTTAGTAAATGCAGAACGGTACATTACTGAAGAACTTAAGGAATACGAAGGGAAAATTCTAGGAGCAGAAGAGCGTATTTTAGGGATTGAGCAGCAATTGTTTGGTGCGTTAGTACTTTGGATGAGTGACTATATAAAGCCAGTACAACAGAATGCGCATTTAATAGGGCAATTAGATTGTTTATGTGGTTTTGCCCAATTAGCAAATGATAACCACTATGCATATCCCGTATTAGATGATTTTCACGATTTAGATATAAAAGAAGGACGCCATCCTGTAATAGAAAAACAATTACCAATAGGGGAAGATTACATTACGAACGATGTGTTTTTGGATAGAGATTCTCAACAAATAATAATGATTACAGGGCCAAATATGTCTGGTAAATCTGCTATTTTACGCCAAACAGCCCTAATTGTGCTTTTAGCTCAAATAGGTAGTTTTGTGCCCGCCAAAAGTGCTAGGATAGGTTTAGTAGATAAGATTTTTACACGTGTAGGTGCGAGTGATAATATTTCAATGGGTGAATCTACATTTATGGTAGAGATGAATGAAACGGCATCTATTCTTAATAATATAAGTAATAGGAGCTTGGTGTTATTAGATGAAATTGGACGCGGTACTAGCACTTACGATGGGATTTCAATAGCATGGGCTATTAGTGAATATTTACATGAACATCCAGCAAAACCAAAAACATTATTTGCAACACATTATCATGAGCTTAATGAAATGACTGAAACCTTTGATCGTATTCAGAATTTTAATGTGTCTGTAAAAGAGTTAAAAGATAATGTTTTATTCTTAAGGAAACTGGTAGCAGGCGGAAGTGAACACAGTTTTGGTATTCATGTTGCAAAATTAGCAGGGATGCCTCAGCAAGTATTGCATCGTGCCAATAAAATATTGAAGAAATTAGAGCATTCACATTCTAGTGAAGAATTGACAGATAAGGTGAAATCTATAAAAGATGAAATGCAATTGAGTTTCTTTAATTTAGATGATCCATTGCTTGAAGAAATTAAGGAAGAAATTTTATTAACAGATATTAATACTTTAACTCCAGTGGAAGCATTAATGAAATTAAATGAAATTAAACGCATGCTGGAAAGAACAAAAAACGCATAGAATAATTTTATTTTCTTTAGATTTTCTAAAAATCATAAAAAAAATATTAAAAAAGGAATGCTGTAAATCAATGGATTATAAAATAATTTAATATTTTTTTTAAAAAGGCTTTGGTATTTGTAAAAAAGACTTAAATTTGCACCCGCAACAGCAATGTAGCAACGTTCATATAACAACTGCGAAAGTAGCTCAGGGGTAGAGCATCACCTTGCCAAGGTGGGGGTCGCGGGTTCAAATCCCGTCTTTCGCTCTGACTATTTTTTTATAATATACCAATGCTGAAGTGGTGGAATTGGTAGACACGTTGGACTTAAAATCCAATGTCCATTAGGACGTACGGGTTCAAGTCCCGTCTTCAGTACTAAGCCTCGAATTTAAATTCGAGGCTTTTTTAGTTTATATAAGTTCGCTTTTTGATAAAATTAAAAGAATATTGGATCAAAGCATAAAACTGAAACAAGAAGCGCGGAATCATTGATTATGGTTCCGCGCTTTTTTATAGATGATGTGTATGTGTGATTTTTATAATGCTATTAAGTTTACTTTTTAATCATTTTAAATGTTTGCTCTTTATTGTTTGAGCTAACCTTTAAAAGGTAAATACCTGTGTTTAATTTAGAAAGGTTTGCAGTGTAATTTTGAGTATTGATCTGCTTCTGGTAAACCATTTTTCCCATAATATTATATATGGTTATTGCTGTTAAGTCCTCTTGTGCCGAAAACGATAATTCATCATTAACAGGATTGGGAAAAAACTTGAAATTAGCGATAATATTTTCACTTGTAGACAATGTATTCGTTACATTGGTAGTAAAGTCCATGGTAACTCCATAACTTCCGGAATAACAAGGCTTAGGTGTCGGTTGCCCAATGTCTGCAGTGCCAATTCGCATTCTATGATTTCCTATGGTTGTACTACTGGGAACTACAAACGTTGCATTAAGAGTGGTAGGGTTGTCTCCTGTAGATGCTCCTGTATATAGTTTTTCCGAAGCTTCGAATATAAAGTTATCGTTTAGATCTATCCATATATGAACATCATAATCAAAACCTGTTTGAAAAGTAATGTCTACAGTTGTTGTAATGTCTTTAGCTATAGTAACAACAGTCGCAGTATGATCTTGATAAGTTACGTCTGCCCCAGTGAAGTTTAGGGTGTTAATTTTGGTATTAGATATGCCGTTGCCATCATTTGAACTAGGGATAGATTCACAATAGCATCCCGTTGCTATTGTTGTAAACGATTGTTCAGAGCATAAGGCATCTCCAATGGAATTGTAAGGTGTTATCTTCCAGTAATACATTGTGTTAATTAAAGATGCTTCCAAAGTATAAGTTAATATAGCTCCTAAATCTAAAGCATTTACAATGTCATTAGCATTAGGAGTGGTGCCAATGGTAAGTTTGTATCCGTCTGCATTATTAATGTCATCCCAGCTTAGTACAGCGCCTTTGTTTCCACAAGTAATGTCTGGAATAGCCATGGTATTTACAATACAATTAGGCACAGTGGTTGGTCTATTCTCGTAAATGAAGTTATCTAGATACCAGGTGTTATAATATCCTGTACCAGGGATATATTTAAATACGATATGCGCAGCGTTACCAGTGTATGACTCAAAAGTAACTAATAAGGGGGTCCAAGTGTCTTCTTCAAATTCATTAGACGATAAGGTTCTAAAACTAGAGTAAGTTGTTGGGTCATCTGGGTTAGTCATTGTTCCTATTTCAATAACATCTCCGTTGTTATTACCAATATCTTTATAAGCCATAAACTTAATTTGTTTGGTATCATCTAAATCAGAGAATTTAGGTGAAATTAAGTAATAGATGCCATTAGTATCTCCAGAATTGCTTATTCTTACAGAATTAGGAGCGCTCACTTCGTTAAATGTTGTGGTTAGAATTTCTGAAAAAGAATTAGAACTTCCTATTATGGTACTTTTCCAACAATCATTTAGGTTTGGTGCAGATTCATTGTCGAAATTTTGAGTGTATTGCGCTGTAAATGTACTGCAAGGTGTCATAAAGCTAATAGGGCCAAACCATTCACTAACACCATCGTTATTACCACAATTAGCCTGTACATAAGCTTGATATATTGTATTTGGGCTTAGGTTAGGTATATTATTATGAGTGGTAGGGATGTTATTAATTAGAGTGCCAGTACCATGAGAAAAACCAGTAAGGCCGTATTCTATATTCCAAAGCGATTCCGAACCATTGGGAGACCATGTTAAATTCGCCGAAGTGGCATTAATATTAGAAGCGTTTAATGCTTGTGGTACAGTGCATGTTATAGCTGTAAAATCTAAATCAATATTCGAGATAAAAGACTGAGGGTTTCCTGATGGTGGGGCTTCGGGTTGTGGATTATGTGAATCTGAACGGTAATAAATTGAGCGGTTATTAGAAACAGAAGAACTTAAGAAATGATTAAAATTAGTATCATAGTTAGATTGATTATCTTCTACAGCAATGATTAGGTTATCTGTACCATTGTAATTAAAAGGCGTAGTTAATAGTATTTCTACAGCATCATTAACTACAATAACGGTGCCTTGGTATACTTGTGTTAAATTATTGTAACCCAACCAATCATTGCTGGACGAGAAATTTGTTTTCGTTGTATTGGCCATATAAATAACCCATTCATTAGAATACGATATAGAGAAATTTGAATTCCCTTTAAATTTTAGTTTGTAGATATTGCCACTGTCATTAATCTCAGATGCTAAATATAAGTTTTGAGAATACGAATATGAATAGAGCGGATTCACGGGAATGGATTTGTCTAAGGTTTCTGTACCAATAGAAATCGTTTGTGCTATGGTTAATCTAACGAGAGTTGATAACACAAGAAAGAGTACTGTTTTTTTCATATTAAGTAAGTCTGAATTTTATAATTGGCCACAAAAATATCTTCTTATTTTAAATTAATCTAAATAAAAATAATATAAATTTACCAAGATTTACACCTGAGACAACAAGA
Organism: Lacinutrix sp. YIN62; assembly: GCF_057219185.1. Classification (NCBI taxonomy): domain Bacteria; kingdom Pseudomonadati; phylum Bacteroidota; class Flavobacteriia; order Flavobacteriales; family Flavobacteriaceae; genus Lacinutrix; species Lacinutrix sp. YIN62. The sequence continues at coordinate 189,810 of NZ_JBXVVH010000003.1, read as the reverse complement.
GCTTTAATATCAGCTGTTTATAATTAAAAAAGAGTCTTAGCTAAAATAGTCTTTATAAAAAGTGATTGCATGTGTTTTTCAAGTTACTGGCTTTGAGTGTGTTATCGTTATTTGTGGATGTTTGTTATTTGTTCTGTAAAATAAAAATGAAAATAAGTTTGTTCTATTTGATCTTCCGAATTACTTTTGCAAACCATATTATTCTTATTTAATCTAAATAAAAATAAATACAACCTTTAACCCCCTTTAAAATGAAAGCATTAATTATTTTTTGTGTTTACGGTTTGTTCTTAACAGTAAATTGGCATACAAACTTAGAAGACGCATTACAATCAATAGAGAATACAGATAAAAAAGTACTATTAGTTTTTTCTGGATCAGACTGGTGTAAACCTTGTATACAACTTAAAGAAAATGTATTTGATTCTAAAGCATTCGAAGATGTCGCTTCTAGTAAGTTTGAGTTAGTAAATATTGATTTTAAAAGAGATCGGAAAAAAGTGGTCAAGAGTATTGTAAAATATAATGAGTCCATAGCCGATAAGTATAATCCTAATGGTTTTTTCCCATATGTGTTAATATTAGATCGCCAAGGAAATGTTATTAAAACAATAGACGGATACAAAGGCGAAACAGCTAAATATTATATTAAATCATATTTAGATTAATGTCTAATTTAAATATGAAAACTATTATAATCCTATTTATAATAGGCCCTTTTCACTTGCTTTACTCTCAAGATGTTTACGAAAGAAGTGCTATGCTTATGGGAGTCGATTTTCAATTTGCTATAGTTGCAAATTCCAAAACTGAAGGACGACAATTTTTACAAATGGCTATTAATGAAGTGGAACGTGTAGAAGCACTTATATCATCATGGGATAAAAATTCTCAAACAGCATTAATAAATCAATACGCAGGACAAAAGGCGATACATGTAGATAAAGAGTTATTCGATCTTATAAAACGGAGCAAACATATCTCTAAGTTATCAGAGGGGTATTTTGATATCTCTTTTGCTTCCATAGATAAAGTCTGGTATTTCCATAAGCCTTTGGTAGTTATTCCAGACAGTATTACAATTAATAAATCCATAGGATCTATTAATTATAAAAATATAATTCTAGATGAAACACATCAAACCGTGCTATTAAAAACACCAAAAATGAAAATAGGATTTGGTGCTATAGGTAAAGGGTATGTTGCCGAAAAAGTTAAACAAAAATTAAAAACGGCAGGGGTATTGGCTGGTTTAATAAATGCTTCAGGCGACATTTGTAGTTGGGGAAATCATCCAAAAACTAAAACATGGAAAGTTGCCATTTCAAACCCCAATAAAACAAAAAACGATTTGGCATGGTTCAATTTACATAATTCGGCAGTGGTCACTTCTGGTAATTACGAAAATTATGTCACCATTAACAATAAATTATATTCTCATATTATTAACCCCAAGACAGGTTGGCCTACTCAAGGAATTAAAAGTGTGACCATTTTTTCTGAAAATGCTGAATTAGCCGATGCACTTTCTACTACGGTATTTGTAATGGGCAAAACCAAAGGGTTAAATCTAATTAATCAATTGAATGGTATTGAATGTCTTATTGTAGATGATAAGAACAAAATACATGCCTCTAAAACTTTAAAAACCAAATTTAACTAAATGAAAAACTATATTATTATAAGCGTTACAATTCTGTTTGCGAACGCATGTACAGCTGTTAAACCCTACCAAAAAGAATATCTAAATGATACAGATATGCAGTTGTCATCAAGCGCAATAGAGCGTTTCGAAATTAATTTTCAAAATTACCGTGAAGGCGCTTCTGGAGCTAACGGCGGAAAAACAGGAGGAGGATGCGGATGCAACTAAAATATACTTTAATTACGCTTTTATTTATTAGTTTTAATAGTATTTGTAATGCTCAGGATACTGTAAAAAAACTATCTCCAACAGAAGTAAGTATTCTTTATAATTATTATGAACAAGATGGTAACAATGGAGCTGTTACAGGTGGTTTGGGAACCGAAGCACTAAAAAATTCATCACCAATTGTAATTATAAGTGCGCCTTTAAATACTTCTAGTGGTATTTCTGTCTCTGCAGGTATAGATTATTATACCTCGGCATCTAGTGCCAATATAGATAAATACGCTACAGGAGCAAGTTCTAATAGTAATTCGGCAATTTCGGCTAAGGACTCTCGTAAACATATATCATTAGAGTATACAGAGTTTAATAAGAAGGATAATACAACTATTGGTTTTGGAGCAGGATACTCTAAGGAGTACGATGTGACTTCTGTTAACTTTGGCGTTAATTGGAGTAAAAGTTTTAATAATGATAATCAAAAAATAGCTATAAAAGCCAACGTATTTATAGATCGCTGGCTTCTTATTTATCCTGGTGAAATTAGAAATTCAAATACGAAAGGCGGGTCGGGAAATGGATATGAAGATTATGACGATGACGATGATGATGACGACGATGACGATGATGACGACGATGATGATGATGATGATGACGATGATACAGACACAGACGATACCGAAGATACTGACGGCATTGAGGATACCGATGATGATGATAATGGAGGTAATGATAATGACGGCAACGACGGCAATGATGGAGATGATGACAACGACGACGATGACGATGATGACGATGACGACGACGACGATGATGACGATGATGACGATGATGATGATGATGATGATGATGACGATGATGATGATGATGATGATGATGATCGAAAAAGGGCGTCTGCGAGAGACGACGACGACGACGACGACGATGAGTATGACAACGCTAATACCAGCAATAATGATTTTGAAAAAGACACCCGGTATACTTATAATATTGGGATCGATTTTCAAACAAATATTAACAAACGCCTCAATTTTGCCGCGATATTAGATGTTACTTATCAAAATGGGATTTTACTAACGCCTTTTCACCGCGTATATTTTAACGATGGCATTACTAATGAAGAAGATAAAACAGTACGTGTAGAGCGTTTACCTAGAAATAGAACTAAATTTGCTTTAGGTTTCAGGAGTAATTATTTTATAACACCTAAAGTAATAACACGTTTTTATTATAGGTATTATTATGATACGTTTGGCTTGAGAGCTCATACTTTTAATGTTGAAATACCTTTAAAACTAACATCATCTATAACGTTTTATCCCTTTTTTAGATATCATAATCAAGGCGATAGTGATTATTTTCAACCCTACGGGCAACATAGCTTAAGCTCTGTATATTATACTTCAGATTATGACATGTCTTCATTCTCTAGTACAAAAATAGGGTTAGGGATAAAACTATCTCCTCCTAACGGCATTTTTGGTTTTAATACTTCTAAGTCCAATCGATTTAAAATGAGTCTTTTGGAGTTTAGGTATGGGCATTATAAGCGAACAACAGGTTTAAGCGCAGATTCGTTTTCATTAAATACAAAATTCACCTTTTAAAATGTTTTAAGCTTAAGTGGTATGGTAACAGAAGTCATAAGGACTCCTTTAAAAATAAAAAAGTACCTCCATTTAAGAGGTGCTTTTTTATTTAAAGCGTACATATGCTATTAATCAATCAAACTTTTTTTTGAAGTATTATATTTAAAGCGCAAATATTATTTTATACAATGTATTTTTGTAAGTAAGAGGCTAGTTTATATTTAGGATATAATGTGCAAAATAAACGTTAATATATCTGGTGTCGTTTAAAAAGTAATATGTTTAATATAATCAACTTTTAATAGGTTGATAAACTTATTTTTAAATTAATGTCTAAAAATCAGAACGATAATTTATTTGTATTGATTAAATCGTTAACGAAATCTGAAAAACGACAATTTAAACTTTATGTTGGAAGGTTAGGAGTTAATTCCAGTTCTAAGTTTTTGAATGTTTTTATGGTTTTGGATAAAATGACAGCCTATAGTGAGCAGGCAATATTAAAATCTACAGCAGTAAAAAAGCAGCAGTTAGCAAATGTAAAAGCGCATTTGTATAAACAAATATTAATTAGTTTAAAATTAAATCCTTCACATCAAAATGTGCGTTCTCAAATTAGAGAACAGTTGGATTTTGCTTCTATTTTATATCATAAAGGCTTATATAAACAAAGTTTAAAAATTTTAGATAAAGCCAAAGGCGTAGCCATTAGCAATGAAGAAAAAAACTTAGCGTCTGAAATCGTTGAGCTCGAAAAAGTAATAGAATCACAATACATTACACGGAGTATAAGTGGAAGAGCAGATGAGCTAACAATACAAGCAAAACAATTAAGCGCAGCAAATGTAATTACGAGTAAGTTCTCTAATCTATCATTACAATTATTTGGTTTGTTTTTAAAAATAGGATATGTTAAAAATAAAGAGGAAAGCCAGTGGATACAGCATTATTTTAATAAAAGACTACCTAAGTATAATATTAAAACGTTAGGATTTAGAGAAAAATTATGGTTGTACAACGCCTATTTATGGTATCATTTTTTAATGCAAGATTTTCTAAATGGTTATAAGTATGCTTTAAAATGGGTCGATTTGTTTTATCAAAACCCTAAAATGATTTATTTAAATCCTGTATTTTTCTTAAAAGGAAATCATTATTTATTGGAATCATTATTCTTTTTAAAAGACAGGAATAAATTTGAAGAAGCCCTAAATAAAGTCGTTACTATAGTTAACGAAAACAAGCTTCCAAAAGGTGAAAACGTAGCAGCGCTTTCATTTCTATATCTTAATTTAAATAGAATTAATTTACATTTTATAGGGGGTACTTTTAAAGACGGTTTAGCACTTATTCCTAAAATAGAATTGGATTTAGTTCGGTTTAAAAATAGAATAGACGAGCACCATAAAATGATTTTCTACTATAAATTTGCAAGCCTTCATTTTGGATCAGGGAATAATAGCGAAACAATAGCATATTTAGATAAAATTATATCGAATAAAACATTGACAATGCGAGAGGATTTACTTTGTTTTTCGAGAGTGCTAAATTTGGTAGCGCATTATGAAGCGGGCTTAGATTTTCATTTAGAGGCATTATTGCGAAGTACGTATAAATTTTTAATAAAAATGAACGACCTGTACGAAGTGCAAAAGGAAATGATTAAATTCATTAGGAGCCTGCAAGATGTTTACCCACAGGACCTTAAGAAGGCCTTTTCTAAATTACATAAAAAACTAAAAACTTATGAAATTCATCCTTATGAAGGACGCTCCTTTCTGTATCTAGATATTATTTCTTGGTTAGAAAGTAAAATACAGAATAAACCTATAGATGAGGTGATTAGAAATAAGTATTTAAGTCGGTTGACTGAAGTATAAAAATAAATTTAACCCTTAATTTTTTAGAAGATAAGCCAGACAGGAGCTAAATTTGAAGGCTGTTAGTTATGCTGTAGTTTTAGCAAAATAGAGACATTTTTTAGTCACATAAAAGATTATAATCGTTAACCAATTCAACTATATTATTTAATTCGTATAATTCATTTTCTAAATACTCAACTATTTTACTGCAATCTGAAAAATATCTTTTTGTTTTTAAAATAAAACTCCCATCACTATTTGGACCCGCTATTAATGTTGCTTTTTGCTCATTGGCTCTTAGTATATAAAATTGAGTGTCATTATAATAGTAATTTGGTTCATATACGTTAGGAGGGGTGTCGATTGTATATTTAAATTTTAATACTGTTCTTGAATATAGATTAGCCTTTCCTCTGGCAACTAGTTTTAATAAGACATGTTTTTTTGCTTTAATGGGAATATACATATAGTGCTCCGTTGCAAATTCTTCATCTCCAAAGACTACTTCAGCTACAGTTTCATGGTCATGTTTTTTAATTTTTGATGTTCTATTTTTTTTATACTTAAATTTAGTACTTCCAATTGATACTAAACCACCAGAATGCTTAGGAAATTTAACTAAACCTCTAAATGAAGTTCCATTTTTTAAGATGACTTTTGCTGGGGTCCATTCATATTGTGCTTGAACTATTGAAAAGGAAAAAAAAGTTAGGATTATTAGAAGCCTTTTTATCACCATAGTTTTTTTTTTAACCAACTTATATATAAGTTAGAAATAGAATTATTAGTTTTTGAGTGTCTTTCATAATGTTTGCTAACTATTGTATATGTGCAAATCTATTTACACTTATTATAATATATAAACCGACATAGGTTTTTCCAAAGCTAACAAAATTGTAGAGATAAAATAATTAGTTTTTAAGAATTCAATATTTCTTATAAAAGGCCGTTATAATTAGACTTTGTTTATGTGTCTTATAATTAATATCTTATGTTGAATTGGTGTGAGTTTTGTTGTTTAATAAATTGGTTTTAAGCAAGTTAGGTTGTTGGTGTTTGTAAGGCGTTTATTTTGTGCGTTTTAAAATAATAAAGCCTTTTACTATGTTATCTTAGTCACTAAAAAACGTACTAGTAAAAGGAGGTGTTTTATAACGCTTTGGTCGAGGGAAATTCAAAATTTAAATTAAGGAAATAGTTATGTGCTGTTGTATATTCTAATTTTTACATAGCCTAGGCTATCTATAAAAATATATAGAAGCTCTATAGTATTATTTAATGGGAAAAAGTGATAATCTAAAAAGGATAGCGTTAACAGTTTTATAAAGCTATTATAAAAAAAAGACTAAATTTGTGTTATGCTCTCAAAGAAAACAAAATACGGTATTAAAGCGCTTGTCTATTTAGCAAAGCAAGACGATAGAACACCTGTACAAATTGCCACGATCTCAAAAGAAGAACGTATTTCACTTAAATTCTTGGAAAGTATATTGTTAACGCTTCGGAAAAATGGGCTTTTAGGTTCCAAAAAAGGTAAAGGCGGTGGTTATTATTTACTTAAAGCCCCAAAAGATATTAATATGGCTAGTGTAATGCGGGTTTTGGAAGGTCCCATTGCTATGGTGCCTTGTGTTAGCTTAAATTTCTATGAACGCTGTGAGGATTGCCCCGATGAAAATGCCTGTGCGGTACATGGTTTAATGATTCAAGTACGAGATAGCTCGCTTGAAATTTTTAAAAACACCACATTAGCAGATTTATCTAAATAACTAAAGCGGCGTAAATATTTTATTCGATCATCTTGTTTAGTTTCAGTTTAATTTATAGGTTTGCATTAATTCCTATTAAATTTATAGGGTATATAGGATTTTAATTTTTTACAATATGAATACTGTTATAGAAGTAGATAGAGATGCCGAAATAAAGAAAAATGCATCCGAAGAAAAAATTAAGAGAAGTTTAATTAAAACAATAAGTTGGAGAGTAGTAGGGACCATTGCAACAGTTATAATCTCGTATTTAATAACGGGAACATTAACCTTAGCCTTTTCTATTGGAGTTATCGAATTAATTTCAAAATTGGTCTTGTACTTCTTTCACGAACGCGCTTGGAATAAAATAAAATGGGGGAAGTAAATACATTGAATTTAGAGGACATAAATTTAAGGCTTAAAGGGAAAACCCCTTTAGAAATTGTAGCATGGGCTATAGGTTTTGCTAAGCGACCAATAGTAACGACTAATTTTAGACCTTATGAAGCCGCAATTTTAAAAGTAACAAGTCAAGTAAAAAAAGATATAGAAGTAATTTGGTGTGACACAGGATATAATACATCCAGTACTTATAACCATGCAGAAACTTTAATAGAGTTGCTGACTCTTAATGTAAAACTATATGTGCCTAAACAAACAGCAGCACATCGTGATGTCGTTATGGGAATCCCGGAAATTAATGATCCGAAACATAAATTATTTACAGAACAAGTTAAACTGGAGCCCTTTACACGTGCCATAAGAGATGCTAAACCCGATTTGTGGTTTACAAATCTCCGTAAAGGGCAAACAGCTTTTAGAGACCGTATAAATGTCGTGTCTCAAGATAAAAATGGTCTTATAAAAGTAAGTCCTTTTTATCATTGGACAGATGCAGAATTAGATGCTTTTTTAAAGGAGCATCATTTGCCAAATGAGTTTAATTATTTCGATCCAACGAAACAACTAGAAAATAGAGAATGTGGATTACACGCCTAAATATATAGAATGAAAGAGACCTCAAATATAAACCCGTTAGAAAGTGAAGCTATTTACATAATGCGCGAAGTAGCTGCTCAATTCGAAAGACCTGTGCTCTTGTTTTCAGGCGGAAAGGATTCCATAACATTGGTGCGATTAGCTCAAAAAGCATTTTATCCTGCAAAAATTCCTTTTCCTCTAATGCATATAGATACAGGACATAATTTTCCTGAAACTATAGCTTTTAGAGATCGATTAGTAAAAGAGTTAGGTTTAGAACTTATTGTACGAAAAGTACAAGATTCTATCGATGAAGGAAAAGTAAAAGAAGAGTCTGGAAGATATTCGAGTAGAAACGTGTTACAAACGACTACGCTTTTAGATGCGATAGAGGCGTTTAAGTTTGATGCTTGCATAGGAGGTGCTAGACGTGATGAAGAAAAAGCAAGAGCAAAAGAACGTATTTTTTCTGTTCGTGATGATTTTGGGCAATGGGATGAGAAAAACCAACGGCCAGAGTTATTCGATATGCTAAATGGAGCGATTGATCTAGGGCAAAATGTACGTGTGTTCCCTATTTCTAACTGGACAGAGTTAGATGTATGGACCTATATTCAAAAAGAACAAATAGAAATTCCTTCAATCTATTTTGCACATACAAGAGCAACCTTTTTACGCGATGGCTTAATATGGTCTGCAGACGATGCTGTTGTATTTAGAGAAGCCAATGAAATTGTTGAAGAACGCGTTGTTCGTTTTAGAACCGTTGGCGATATGAGTTGTACTGCAGCGGTATTATCTACGGCATCAGATATTGTAAGTGTTGTTCAGGAAATTAGAAATTCTACAATTTCAGAGCGTGGTGCTAGAATAGATGATAAACGTTCTGAAGCAGCTATGGAAAAACGGAAACAACAAGGGTATTTTTAGCAATTAGAATATAAATACAGGTCATAGACCATTCATTAGAGAAGCGTTAAAATTAATAGCGATTAAGGTTACAAGTAATATAAAAAATGGAAGTTTTAAAAATAGCAACAGCAGGAAGTGTAGACGATGGTAAAAGTACATTAATAGGACGATTACTTTACGATACAAAATCCTTAACAAGTGATAAACTCGAAGCAATAGAGCAAAAGAGTAAGCAATTAGGGTATGACTATTTAGATTTCTCCTTAGCAACAGATGGTTTGGTAGCCGAGAGAGCACAAGGGATTACTATAGATGTTGCTCATATTTATTTTTCGACAATAAATAAAAGTTATATTATCGCAGATACTCCAGGGCATGTAGAATACACAAGAAATATGGTTACAGGAGCTTCAACATCTCAGGTTGCGATTATATTAATAGATGCAAGAAAAGGCGTTGTAGAACAAACGAATCGTCATTTTTTTATTAATAATTTACTGCGAATTAAGACTGTTATTGTCGCTATAAACAAAATGGATTTGGTCGATTTTTCCGAAGAAAAATACAATGCTATTAAGTCCGAGTTTGAGGCTTTAATGCGTAAAAGAGATTATCAAGATCAAAAAATAACCTTTATTCCTGTTAGTGCTTTAAAAGGAGATAACGTTGTGGCAAGATCAAAAAATATGCCTTGGTACAAAGGTGCCTCTTTATTATCCCACTTAGAAACTATGGATAATGAAGCCATTTATAATGAAGGTACTCCTAGATTTCCAGTGCAATATGTTATTAGGCCTAAAACAGAAGCTTTTCATGATTTTAGAGGTTATGCCGGAAAGGTATATGGTGGTGAGTTAAATACAGGAGATGAGGTTGTTGTATTGCCATCGGAAATAAAGACTAAGATAAAAGATATTTATTCTTACGACCAAAAAGTAGAAACGGCATCTAGACGGGCTTCCGTTTTAATAGCTTTGGAGGATGATATTAATATAAGTCGTGGCGATATGATTGTAAAAGCAAACGATTTACCTAAAATAGGGAAGACATTTACAGCAACTGTTTCTTGGATGGATGCTCAAAATTTAACAATTGGCGCTAAGTATGTTGTGCAACATGGAGTTAATAAAGTACTCGCAAAAGTAGCAGGAATAGAACATCGAATAAACCCAGATTATTCAGGGGTGGAATCTAATGTAAGTACTTTAAAAATAAATGACATTGCAACGGTATCCTTTAAATTGAATAAACCCATTTTTTATGATGCCTTTAAGGCGCATAGAACCAACGGTGCTTTTATTATAATAGATTCAAAATCTAATAATACTGTTGGGGCTGGGTTCATTCAATAAAAAGAATATTAAATTAATTTTAATACAAGAAAAGGTTATCTGTTAATGATAATCTTTTTTGTTTTAAGTCCATTTTCAGCTTGTATAAAATAAATACCAGGGGCTAAAGAGGAGACATCAATGCTTAGCTTGGTTTTATTATCTGTAGGTTGTTTTAAAACCACTTGACCAGCGGTATTCATAATTTTTAATGTGCCTGAATACGCATAACCTTCTATTTGTAATAAATTGCTAGCAGGATTTGGATAAATACTAACCGAAGATTTAACATATTCGTTTGTGCTTAAGGTGCTAGAAGGCTTAATACTTAAATCGTCTATAACATTATAATAAACATAGGCAATAGCTCCCGCGCTCATACATGCATCTTTAGGGTTGTCAGCACTATTTTTAGGCGCAGATCCTGTTACGATATAAAGATGCGTGTAATTGTTGTCTGCCGTATAGTTAAAGGAGAAATCTTCATAACTTGTATTTGAATTCCCAACGATAGATTCAGTGTCTATTTCATGATGCGTAGATACCGGATCTCCAAATTCATTATTCATAGAAAAAAGAAACTTTAAATTATAGCATTCTTTTATTTCAGAATAGTCAAAATCAGGATCTCCATATACAGAAACACCATAATTACTAGAAATAGAAATGGTATATTCCTCACCATTAACTAAAGGGGTATCTAGTTGTAGTGTAATCCCTTCTGTAGTATCAACACCATTCGATTCGTCTCTAATGGCTCCCATATAAATGGACCCAGTTCCTGTATTTGCCGACCCAGGATTATAGCCACAATTGTAATAATTTGGAGTGTCATTGTCGCCAGTACATCCAACTATTCTATTTGTTTGGTCCCAACTATCAGGACAACTTGTATACATTTCAAAGCCGCCATTAGAAAATAATTCTTGAGCATTTGAAAAGTTAAACGAAAAAAAGGTAATAATAAGTAATGTAAATATTTTATTCATAATAATATTATATAGGAGAAAACTTAATATACTATGAATATACTATCCAATGCACAATAACCTTTATCCCGAAAGTTAAACATATATTATAAAGGCAGGTCTCCTGACTCGTTTTACTTGTATCCCCTTCACATTTATTGCTAAACATTGGTTGCTTGATACAGCTTATAAAAACTTACAGTTGCGGGAACAGTTTTGGATTTACACCAAATTCCCTTTTAATCCATTTTTAAATGGAACCAAAATAACGGGCGCAAGGTATAGGTTTCCTTTTGCCTCGACAAGAAAAAAAGCGATCTATTTTTTTATAAATTATAAGTATAATAGTAGTCTATAGTATAACGAATTAAAAGTCAGTGAAAAACAGATATAATTAAAAACGATCTAACTATAATGCCATTTGTTTTGTCTTAACGAAACCGATACTCTACTTAATTTGTGTTACTTTTGCGCCCAAATTAAACTAATTAATGAAGTCCTTTTTAAGTGGTATTATCTTGTTATTTCAACTCGCTTCTTATGCTCAAGAAGCAAAGAGTTTATTCTCATTAGATGCTAATTTTTTCTATGGAAATATAGCAGAACATAATTCGGATATAGCACATTTAATTACTAATCACCCAACGGGAGTTATTTTAAGTTATAATAAAAAGACATTTGGGAAGCATGCTTGGGAAAGTCGTTATAATTACCCCGATTATGGACTGTCCTTTATTTATCAAGATATGAAAAATGAGATATTAGGGCATAATTATGGTCTTTATGCTCATTATAATTTCTATTTTTTTAAAAGGAACCTTATGTTTAGAATAGGGCAAGGATTAACTTATAATACGAATCCTTACGATAAAGACACGAATTTTAGAAATAACGCTTATGGGACAGCTTGGTTAAGCTCTACCTATGTAATGTTTAATTATAAGAAAGCGCAATTATTTAATGGGTTTGGTGTTCAAGCTGGACTTTCCTTAATTCATTACTCTAATGGGAATTTTAAAGCGCCCAATAGCTCTACTAATAGTATAATTCTTAATATAGGGGTTAATTATGCGTTAGATTATGAGAAGCCACAGAATTATATTGCTTTAACAGAAGCTACAAAATTTACGGAAAAAATAAAGTATAATTTTGTGTTTAGAAGTGGCGTTAATGAGAGCGATGTTATTAATTCTGGGCAGTATTCTTTTTATATAGCATCTGCATATGCAGACAAACGCTTAAATAGAAAATCGGCAGTACAATTAGGAACAGATGTTTTCTTTTCAAATTTCTTAAAACAACATATTCGTTATAAGGCGGTAGCATTTCCTTTAGATAACGTAAAAGGCGATGAAGATTATAAGCGTATTGGCATATTTGTAGGACATGAATTATTTATTAATAGACTTTCCTTTTTAACGCAATTAGGGTATTATGTGTACTATCCTTTCGATTTTGAAGGACGTTTCTATAATAGGTTGGGGATTAAGCGTTATTTTGGAGAACGCCTTTTTGCAGCCCTGTCTTTAAAGGCTCACGGTGCAAAAGCTGAAGCGGTAGAATTCGGAATTGGGGTAAGATTATAAAAGAGAAAGTAAATTATTACGTATATATTAAAGATGAAAAAATTTTTATCCATAGTCTTAATATTTGTTTTATTAAGCTGTAGCAGTGACAATGCTCCAGATTGTTTTAAAAATGCAGGTGATATTATTCAAAAGGAGTTTATAGTTCGTGATTTTACAGAAATTACGGTTTTTAACAATATAGAGCTTATCGTAACAGCAGGGGCAAACCATAGCGTTATTGTGGAAACAGGTGCCTTTTTAATGGATGATATTAAGGTAGAAGTAGATAATGGAAAGTTGAGCTTAAGAAATAATAATGAGTGTAATTTTACTAGAGATTACGGGATTACAAAAGTGTATGTGAGTGCTCCAAATTTAACAGAGATAAGAAATAGTAGCCAGCTAGCAGTAAGGAGTAATGGGATTTTAAACTATGAAACGTTACTTTTAGTTTCTGAAGATGATTCAGGAGATTTTTATAATGTTGGTATTTTTGATGTTGAGGTTAATACTACAAATCTCAATGTGGTTATAAATAACTTAACAACAACCTATATTAAAGGAATGGCTACAAATGTAAATATAAACCATGCGTCTGGTGACGGGCGTTTTGAAGGGCGGCATTTAATAGCTCAACACGTGCGGGTTTTTCACCGAGGGTCTAATAATATTATCGTGAACCCGCAATTGTCTTTAACAGCCGAATTGGTGAGTACCGGGGATGTTATCGTTACCAATATACCCGCATCGGTTAGCGTTTCAGAATTATTTGATGGGCGCGTTATTTTTGAATAAGTGTTTTTGTGAAAAGTGCTGTAAAATTAAGAGGTTAAATCCCTGAACAGACTTTCTAAGCTTGCGTTTTTTTGGTTAAGCTGAAGAATTTTTAATTCATTATCGTGCGCAAAATCAAAAACATGAGCGCGCATATCTTCCGCGCTAGAAAAGGTGATTTCGTAAATAAAATCAAAGGTATTCTTTACACTTTTAGCATTAGGGAGTTTAAGTAAAAAGGCGTCTTCAATGCGGTAATCAAATTCAACGATAACTACTTGCTCTTGCCCTTCCCTTAATTCTGTTAATTTTTTATTGGCAACAATTTCCCCTTTGTTTATAATAATAACACGATCACACATGGCTTCAACTTCTTGCATAATATGTGTAGACAAGAAAACTGTTTTTTCTTGCCCAATAGTTTTTATAAGATTTCTTATATCTACTAATTGGTTTGGATCTAAACCTGTGGTGGGTTCATCCAAAATGAGTACTTCAGGGTTATGTAATAGAGCGTTAGCTAGGCCAACACGTTGTCTGTAGCCTTTAGAGAGTTGACCTATTTTCTTATGAGCTTCAGGAGTTAATCCCGTGAGTTCAATAACTTCTTCAATTCTTTGTTTATTAGTGTTATAGATGTTTGCATTAAAGGCCAAGTATTCACGAACGTATTGTTCTAAATATAGCGGGTTATGTTCAGGAAGGTAGCCAACACTTTGTTGTACTTGCTTTGTTGCTGTGGCAATAGCGTGTCCGTTTACAAAGGCTTTGCCTTCTGTAGGAGAGATAAAGGTCGTTAGAATTTTCATCATTGTAGATTTTCCAGCACCATTTGGACCTAAAAAGCCAACTATTTCAGGTTTTTTAACTTCAAAAGAAATATTATTTAAAGCTTTTTGTGACCCGTAAGTTTTTGTTATGTTTTCTACCTTTATAGACATCTCTAAATTCTTTTTTCAAAAATAAACATTCTATAATTCAAACAAGAGATTCTATAAAAATCTTTGAAAATTCAACTAAAACATTAAAAATAAGGCTTTAATGTTTTGTTTTATCAATTTATTAATTACTTTAGCGCCGTAAAAAAATATCCAATACGATTGGATAATAGATTATGAACAACAATTTAAACACATATTTTAGCTGGTTTTATTTCTTTTTTAACGAAAAGGACGAGACGCTGTATATGTAATTTAAATACTACCATAAACAAAAAAAAAGTCTCGATATACATCGGGACTTTTTTTGTTTATGGATGTTTTATTAAAAAGAAGAATATGGTTAATTCAGTTTCGATACAAGGTGTAAAAGGGTCTTTTCATCATATTGTATCTCAAAATTATTTTGGAGATAATGTATTGGTAAATGAGTGTTTATCTTTTGATTTGACTGTAGCGAAGTTATTAGAGAAACAAACAGAGGCGGCAATTATGGCTATAGAAAACTCTATAGCAGGTTCCATTATTCCAAATTATGCTTTAATTGACAATAATAATTTACATATTGTTGGAGAACACTATTTGGATATTCAGCATCATTTAATGGCATTGCCAAATCAAAGTATTTATGATATAACAGAAGTTTACTCGCATCCTATGGCTTTATTACAATGCAAAGCTTTTTTTAAAGCATACCCGCATATAAAGCTTGTAGAGGATATCGATACTGCAGATGTCGCTAGAAGAATAAAAGCAAAGGGGCTTAAGAATGTTGCTGCTATAGCAAGTCGTTTAGCTTCAGAAATTTTTAATCTCAATATTTTGGCAGAGAGCATTCAAACGATAAAGCATAATGAGACCCGTTTTGTTATTGTAAAACGAAAGGCGCTAGAGACATCTAAAACTGCAATAGATAAAGCTTCCATAAAATTTGAATTAGATCATAAACGCGGAAGTCTGGCTGCAATGCTAAATGTTATGAGTGATTGTAAATTAAATCTAACCAAAATACAATCGTTGCCAATAATTGAAACGCCTTGGCGCTACTCTTTTTTTATAGATGTTACTTTTAATAACTATAAAGATTATGAAAAGGCAAAGGCTGTAATGGAGATTATGACTAAAGAATTTAAAATTCTTGGAGAATATAAAAACACAAAGAAATGATAGAAGTAGCAAAGCGATTGCATAGTGTAGAAGAGTACTATTTCTCAAAGAAATTAAAAGAAGTAAACGTATTAAAATCTAAAGGCAATCCTATTATTAATTTAGGTATTGGAAGCCCAGATTTGCAGCCTCCTCAAAAAGTGATTTTAGCAGTTACTGAAGCGCTTAAAGAGAGTAACGCACATAAATATCAAAGTTATCAAGGATTACCAGAATTAAGAACAGCTATAGCCCGTTTTTATAAAACACATTATAACGTGTGTATGGCGTTTGAATCCGAAATATTACCGTTAATGGGCAGTAAAGAAGGGATTATGCATATTTCTATGGCTTTCCTAAATAAAGGGGATGAAGTTTTAATTCCCAACCCAGGATATCCCACTTATACAGCGGTAACAAAACTGCTACAAGCAACACCTGTTTTTTATAATCTAGATGCAGCTAATCATTGGTACCCCGATATCGATGAGTTAGAACAACGCGATTTAAGTAAAGTGAAATTAATGTGGTTAAGCTATCCGCATATGCCTACAGGAACTAAAGCCAACAAAAAGGTGTTTCAAGATTTAATTTCATTTGCAAAACGGCATCGTATTTTATTGGTAAATGATAATCCGTATAGTTTTATTTTAAACAAAACCCCTTTAAGCCTATTAGGGATGGAAGGCGGAAAAGAAGTCTGTTTAGAACTTAATTCTTTAAGTAAAACTTTTAATATGGCAGGCTGGAGAGTTGGCATGCTTCTAGGGAATAAGCAACTAATAGATGCGGTATTAAAAGTAAAGAGCAATATGGATTCAGGAATGTTCTATGGTATTCAAAAAGGGGCAATTCAAGCCTTAGAGAGTTCAGTAGAATGGTTTGCGGATTTAAATAATATATATGAGGAACGGCAAAAACTTGTATGGGAATTGGCTACAAGCTTAAATTGTACTTTCGATAAAAATACGAATGGATTATTTGTTTGGGCGAAGTTACCACCATTAGTAAAGGCAGAAGCATTCGTAGATACGTTATTAAAAGAAAAACACATATTCGTAGCGCCTGGAACTGTTTTTGGAACGCAAGGCGAAGGCTATGTTCGATTCTCATTATGTGCTGAAAATGAAGTTATAAAAGAAGCAATAGAAAGAATATGATACAAAAGATATACATAATAGGAGTTGGTTTAATAGGGGGCAGTTTGGCATTAGATATAAAACGGAAACGACCAGAAAGTACGATCTATGGTATCGATAACAATGCAGATAACCTTAAGTTAGCATTGGAACGTAAAATTATAGATAAAAAAGCCACTGTCGAGGATTTAACGCAAGCCGATTTAGTTATATTATCTGTTCCTGTGGATGCCTCGGTAAAACTATTACCTACAATTTTAGATGCTGTTTCAGATTTAAGTATCGTAATAGATGTCGGTTCTACAAAATTAAATATCTGTAAAGCAGTAGAAAACCATCCAAAACGCAGGAATTTTTTGGCCACACATCCTATTGCAGGAACCGAATTCTCCGGACCTAAGGCGGCACTTCATGATTTATTTCTAGAGAAAACGAATATTGTTTGCGAAATAGAGAAAACAGCATTTAAACTTCAGGAAAAAGTATTGTATTTATTTTCAGAAATAGGCATGCGAATATGTTATATGAATCCAGAGTCTCACGACAAACATATTGCTTATATGTCACACCTCTCTCATATAAGTTCATTTATGTTAGGAAAAACAGTAATAGAGAAAGAAAAAAACGAGCGTGATATTTTTGATATGGCAGGGAGTGGTTTTGAATCTACTGTACGGTTAGCCAAAAGTTCGCCAGCGATGTGGACGCCAATTTTTAAAGACAATAAAAATAATGTTATAGCGACTTTAGAAGATTACATTGCAAATCTTACACAATTTAAAACATTGATGGAGAATGATGATTTTGAAGGTGTTTTCAATGAAATGAAAGCCACTAATTATATAAAACAAATATTAAACTCGCAGGAGTAAATTAAAATAAGATGGAAAATAAAAAAGAAATGAGAACATGGCTGGATGATTTAGAGTTAAATCACCCATTGGTAATAGCAGGGCCATGTAGTGCGGAAACAGAAGAGCAAGTTTTAAAAATAGCACACGAGCTAAAAAATACAGACGTGAGTTATTTTAGAGCTGGTATTTGGAAACCAAGAACACGACCAGGAATGTTTGAAGGAGTAGGGGCTTTAGGGTTGAAATGGTTACAAAAAGTGAAAAAAGAAACAGGAATGAAAATCTGTACTGAAGTGGCAAATGCAGCTCATGTAAAACTAGCGATAGAACATGATGTGGATTTATTATGGATTGGCGCACGCTCTACTGTTAGTCCTTTTATTATGCAAGAATTAGCAGATGCTTTAGCAGGGACAGATAAAATAGTCTTGGTTAAAAACCCTGTAAATCCAGATTTAGCGTTGTGGTTAGGGGGTATAGAGCGATTGTATACCGCAGGAATTAAAAATTTAGGAGCAATACATAGAGGGTTTTCCACATATGAAAAAACAAAATATAGAAATATTCCAGAATGGCAGTTGGCAATAGAGTTTCAAAATAAATTCCCGGATTTGCCTTTAATTAATGACCCTTCTCACATTACAGGAAAACGAAATATGGTTTTTGATGTGTCGCAAACAGCATTGGATTTAAATTTTGATGGTTTAATGATTGAAACTCATACAGACCCAGATAATGCGTGGAGTGATGCCGCACAGCAAGTCACACCAAAAACATTGGTACAGATGATGGAAGATTTACGTATTCGAAAAGAAAGCGATCCAGAAGCCGAGTATAACAATGAATTAGGGAACTTAAGAGCGCAAATAGATGTTGTAGATAATCAGATTATTGATTTAATCGGTAAACGTATGAAGATCGCGGATGGGATTGGGGTCTTAAAAAAGCAAAGAAATGTAGCTGTATTACAAAGTAAACGTTGGAATGAGATCCTTGGAAAAATGGTGTTAGAAGGAGAACAAAAAGGGCTGAGTGAGGAGTTTATCCTTAAAATGTTTAAAGCAATTCACCAAGAGTCTATTAATCATCAAGAGAGAATAATAAAAGGTTAACGTTTAAAAATAACAGCTCTAAAAGGATTCTATTCAATGCCTTGAAATGTTCTTCAAGGCATTTTTGTTGTATAGCAATCTAATAATTTCCATCTTTGCATTAATGACAGGATTAGTATACAAATCTACAGGAAGTTGGTACACAGTTAAAACAGAATTGGGTGCTATTTATGAATGCCGTATAAAAGGTAAATTCAGATTACAAGGAATAAAAAGTACAAACCCTATTGCCGTAGGGGATTATGTGGATTTTGACCTAGATACCAAAAGTGATCAAGAAACGGGTGTTATTACAAATATTCACGATAGAGAGAATTATATTGTTCGTAAATCGGTTAATCTATCTAAACAAACACATATTATTGCATCAAATATAGATCAGGTATTCTTATTGATTACCATAGATAACCCACCCACCTTTACTAGTTTTATAGATCGATTTTTAGTCACTGCCGAAGCTTATGCTATTAAAACCGTTTTGCTTTTTAATAAAGTCGATACTTATACTGAAGCGACGCTGCTAGAGGTAAAATATCTTGCTCATATTTACCGCAAGATTGGTTACGAATGTATTGGTATATCGGCAAAAACAGGGGAGAATATAGACAAGGTTAAAGCATTGATGAACGATAAGGTAAGTATGTTTACAGGGCATTCAGGAGTTGGAAAATCTACTTTAGTAAATACAATAGAACCTAATTTAGACCTTAAAACGAAAATGATCTCTACGCAGCATATGCAAGGGCAGCATACTACCACCTTTGCAGAAATGTTTGATTTAAGCTTTGGGGCTAAAATAATCGACACGCCAGGAATTAAAGGCTTTGGTGTCGTCGATATGGAAAAAGAAGAAATAGGCGATTATTTTCCAGAGTTTTTTGCATTAAAACAAGATTGTAAATTTAATAATTGCTTGCACCTTGAAGAGCCCAAATGTGCTGTAAAAAAAGCCTTAGATAAAGATGAGGTTGCAGCGTCACGTTACCATAGTTATACGCAAATAATAGAAGGAGACGAGCAGCATTATAGAACAGATATTTGGGAAAAGGAATAGACGTAATATTTTGGAATTTATTAAAGAATGAAAGCAGTAATTCAGCGTGTTACAGAGGCTAGTGTAACTATTGAAAATGAAAAAGTGGCCGCTATAACTGGTGGAGTTTTAATTTTACTAGGGATAGTTCCAGAAGATACTCCAGAAGATATAAAATGGTTGTCTAATAAAATAATAAACCTTCGCATTTTTGGTGATGAAAACGGCGTTATGAATAAGTCTTTATTAGAAACTAAAGGCGAGGTTATTGTCGTTAGCCAGTTTACATTACATGCGAGTACCAAAAAAGGGAACAGACCTAGTTATATCAAAGCTGCTAAGCCAGACATAGCGATCCCTTTATATCGAGCCTTTATAAAACAAATAGAATTAAATATAGGAAGGGCAATTCAAACAGGAGCATTTGGTGCCGATATGAAAGTAGCACTGTTAAATGATGGTCCAGTAACCATAATAATTGACACAAAAAATAAAGACTAACGATTATAGTTAATCTGTAGCATTTCTACCGTTGGTTACACAATTAATATAACACATTAAACGAATTTTAATGCACTATAAAATAATCCTAAGTATTACCCTCTTATTTACCTCTATAATCACATTTTCTCAAGAAAAGTTAACGGTATTTACCATAGATGAAAGTTTAAAGGAAAATGCAAATGCAGTTGTACGATTAAACAATGTTCTTATAAGCATAGAAGCTCATAATAAGTATTTGTATAACGTAAAAAGGGTGGTGACAGTGCTTAACGAAGCTGGGAATTACGATATAAGAGCTGCTGTACATTATGATAATAATGTAAAAATAAAGCAGATGGAGGTGGAGATATATGATGCTTTGGGAGAAAAAATAAAGAAAATAAAAAAGAACGATTTTGAGGATATTAGTGCTGTTCCAAATGGGACATTGTACTCTGATAGTCGAATTAAACGATTAAAATATACGCCCGTTAGTTATCCCTATACAGTCGTTTTTGAAGCAGAAATAGAAAATAGATCAACAGCCTTTATTCCTAGTTGGAGACCTCTAGAAGGATTTTATGTAAGTACGGAAGAATCTAACTATAAGATAATAAATACATCAGGCATAGATTTAAAACTAAAAGAAACGAATTTCGAAGCTTATAATATTGAGAAAAATGAAGACTTCAATTATTCTGCTAAAAAATTACAAGCCCTTAAAAGGGAGTCTTATGCGCCTGCCTTTATAAATTACGCCCCTTTTCTAAAAGTTGCCTTAACGAATTTTGTTATGGATGGCATAGAAGGCGGAAATGAGGATTGGGGTAGTTTTGGGAAATGGGTGAATGATAAACTAGTGGCAAATACTCAAGAATTACCCCAAAATGTTAAGGCGGAAATGAAATCTTTAACACAAAATGCAATCTCTAACCTAGAGAAGGCTAAATTAGTTTATGAGTATATGCAGGGTAAAACGAGATATATTAGTGTTCAAGTAGGTATTGGAGGTTGGAAGCCTATGCTAGCAAGTGATGTAGACAGATTAGGTTATGGAGATTGCAAAGCACTAACAAATTATACCAAGGCATTGTTGGATGAAGTCGGGGTTGCGTCTTATTACACTCTAATTTATGGTGGAGACAGTCCAAGAAATATAGACGTTGATTTTTCTACTGCAGAAGGGAACCATGCTATCTTGGCCATACCAAATAAAGACGACTATATTTGGTTAGAATGTACAAGTCAAACCAGCCCATTTGGTTATAATGCTAATTTTACAGACGATAGAGATGCTCTTATCATTACTCCAGAAGGCGGAGAAATAGTACATACAAAAATTTATAAAACGCTTGAGAATTCTCAAACAACAACAGCAAAAATAAACTTGGGTCTATCGGGGGATATTTCGGCGCAGGTCCAAATTGAATCTAAAGGAACACATTACGGTTACCGTAAACACATAGAAAATAAAAAGCAAAAAGAAAAGATTCTATTTTATAAAAGAGACTTAGATAACATAAGTGATTTGGAAATAACAGCATTATCTCATAACAATGATAAAGATAGTATTGTCTTTAAAGAAGCGATAACTATAGCTACAAAAAAATATGTTTCGAGAATAGGCGATAGGTTACTACTAGAACCCAATATGTTTAATAAAACGACTAGAGTGCCCCCAAAATATAAAAATAGAAACAAGCCTGTAGCCATTAATAGAGGGTTTGTTAATACAGACGAATATGTCATAACACTATCAAACGGGTTGACAATAGAAGCACTAAAAGCGCCTATAGCACTAAAAAATAAATTTGGATCATACCGAGTTTCTATGGAAAAACAATCCGATAATCAATTTACTTATAAAAGAGAATTAATCCTAAATAAAGGACTTTATAAAAAAGAGGACTATCAGGAGTTTAGAGCATTTTATTTAAAAATAGTAAAGCATGATAAGTCTAAGATCGTATTAAGAAAATTGAGATGATTTTAGTGTTTTTTCATTTATGACTCAAATAAACTTAATATTATTTTTAACGAATTAAAGCATAACCGTATTCTGTACATTATGGATTTGTTATTTTTGTATTTTAAAAATGAAAACAATGAACATTAAAAACGCACAGTTAGAGGTCGATAATTGGATAAAAGAACATGGTGTTCGTTATTTTAATGAGCTAACCAATATGGCGCAGCTTACTGAAGAGGTTGGAGAAGTTGCACGTATAATTGCAAGACGCTATGGCGAACAAAGTGAAAAGGAAAGCGATAAAAATAAAGACTTAGGCGAAGAGCTTGCAGATGTTATGTTTGTTGTGTTATGTTTAGCAAATCAGACAGGAATAGATTTACAAAACGCGTTTGATAAGAAGTTAGATCTAAAAACAAAACGGGATCATGACAGACATCAAAATAATCAAAAATTAAAATAATACCACCTTCGGTAAATCAAGGCTTCATCTTGATCTTAAAAAATAAATTCCTGTATGCATCTACACATTCAAAAATCAAGACTTACGAATCGTGAATCCAAGATTGTTATTACGGGTTCAAAAAGTGAATCCAACCGATTATTATTATTACAAGCGTTGTTTCCTAAGCTTCAAATTGAGAATATATCCAATTCTGATGATTCTCAATTAATGACAAAAGCATTAAAAACGCATTCTAATATAATTGACATCCATCATGCAGGAACAGCTATGCGATTTTTAACTGCATTCTTTGCGACTCAAGAAGGACGAGAAATAGAGCTTACAGGATCCCAAAGAATGAAAGAACGTCCCATTGCAATTTTGGTTAATGCCTTAAATCAATTGGGAGCAGATATTCGTTATAAGGAAACTGAAGGTTATCCACCATTATTAATAAAAGGCACTAAGATTACAAAGGATAAAGTGCGTTTAAAGGCTAATGTAAGCAGTCAATACATTTCAGCATTGTTGCTTATCGCTTCCAAGTTAGAAAACGGGATTGAACTTAACTTAGAGGGGGAAATCACATCGGTGCCGTATATTAATATGACATTGCGTTTGTTAAATAAAATAGGCGTTGATACTCATTTTTCAAACAATATCATTACCGTTAAACCCAATCCTCAAAACATAAATATTAATAGACCATTAGTTGTAGAGTCCGATTGGTCATCTGCATCTTATTTCTATAGTATTGTGGCTTTGGCAGCAAAAGGAACGCACATAGTATTGTCATCTTATATGAAAAATAGCTTGCAAGGCGATTCTGCTTTAGCTAAAATTTACACCCTTTTTGGTGTTGAAACACGTTTTAGTAACAATAACATCGTGCTTAATAAAAAGGCTGCTATTTCACCAGAAGTAGTTGTTAATTTGGATTTAGCAAATTCTCCAGACATCGCGCAAACAATTGTAGTCACTGCCTTTGCATTAGGCATGGCATGTAGGCTAACAGGACTTCACACTTTAAAAATTAAGGAAACAGATAGACTGAAGGCTTTGAAGACGGAAATAGAAAAATTAGGAGGCACAATTAAAATTACAAACGATTCCTTAAATTTAGCAGTGTCCCAAACAATAAAAGAAAACATTTCTATTACAACCTATAACGATCATAGAATGGCAATGGCATTTTCACCATTAGCACTAAGAGTGCCCGTGATTATTGAAGATGCTGGAGTCGTGTCAAAATCATATCCAACGTTTTGGGACGATTTAAGAGCCATTGGATTTCAGTTTAATTAATAATAATCAGTCATTTACTTGACAACGCCTATCTTGAGATTGTATATTTGCAACTTTCAAAAATGAACGATGCAAAGAGCGCGCATTTAAAGTTTCATAAAGTATAGCGATATGCTAAAGGATCAAATGTGCATTTATAGGCATAAAATAATAAAAACGAATACATGAAACTATCTAACTTTGGCTTTGAATTGCCAGACGAATTATTAGCAGAATACCCATCAGAAAACAGAGATGAGTCTCGTTTAATGGTTTTGAATAGAAAAGAACAAACCATAGAGCATAAGCAATTTAAAGATCTTATCGATTATTTTGAAGAAGATGATGTTATGATTCTTAATAATACAAAGGTGTTTCCTGCGCGTTTATATGGGAATAAGGAGAAAACAGGAGCAAGAATAGAAGTGTTTTTATTAAGAGAATTAAATGAAGAACAACGCCTTTGGGATGTTTTAGTAGATCCAGCTCGTAAAATAAGAATAGGAAATAAACTGTATTTTGGAGACGATGAGAGTTTAGTTGCAGAAGTTATAGATAATACAACTTCTAGAGGACGAACATTACGTTTTCTATACGATGGGTCTTATACAGAATTTCGTGCGAAGTTAAAAGCGTTGGGAGAAACACCTCTACCAAAATATATTAAGCGAGAAGTAGAGCCAGAAGATGAAGACCGCTACCAAACTATTTTTGCAAAAGAAGAAGGAGCTGTAGCAGCACCAACAGCAGGACTACACTTCTCAAAGCATTTGTTAAAACGTTTGGAAATAAAAGGAGTAGATTTTGCCGAAGTAACACTTCATGTTGGCTTAGGAACATTTAACCCTGTAGAAGTAGAAGATTTGTCTAAGCACAAAATGGATAGTGAAGAAGTGTTTATTGGACCAAGAACTGTAGAACAAATTAATTCGGCGTTAAAAAATAAAAAGCGTATTTGTGCTGTAGGTACAACAGCAATGCGAGCGGTAGAAAGTGCCGTGTCTTCTAATTTGACTCTAAATGAAATCGACGGTTGGACAAATAAATTTATTTTCCCTCCTTACGATTTTAGTATTGCTAATGCAATGATTACAAATTTTCACACACCAAAATCAACACTTTTAATGATGGCATCTGCTTTTGCAGGACATGATTTCATTCTAAGAGCTTACGAGGAAGCTGTGAAAGAGAAATATAAATTTTATAGTTATGGCGATGCGATGTTAATTATCTAATATTTCATACACATACTAAAGATATAAAACCTTGACTTTTATTAAAGTCAGGGTTTTATTGTATTAAAAGGGAAAAGGATACAAAAAGGGCTTGAAAATAAGTTAAATTAGAATTCGTAAATCAAAAGGTGCAAATGCATAATCGTTTCACTATTTTTGCAAGACTTATGGGAGTTAATAAAAAAGATATCAGGGCATTAACAAAAGACCAATTAAGAGCGTTTTTTGTAAAAGAAGGAGATAAGGCTTTTCGTGGCAATCAAGTATACGAGTGGCTTTGGAGCAAAGGCGCTCATGTTTTTGAGGATATGACTAATCTTTCAAAGAAAACGCGTGAAATGTTGGAGACGCACTTTGTTATTAATCATATCGAAGTCGACACAATGCAAAGGAGTAATGATGGTACCGTTAAAAATGCCGTACGCTTACACGATGGTTTAATAGTAGAATCGGTATTAATTCCTACAGAAACGAGAACAACAGCTTGTGTTTCAAGTCAGGTGGGCTGTAGCTTAGATTGTAAGTTTTGTGCGACAGCGAGATTAAAACGAATGCGTAACCTGAATCCTGATGAAATATATGATCAGGTATTAGCTATAGATAAAGAAAGTAAGCTTTATTTTAACCGGCCATTGAGTAATATTGTATTTATGGGTATGGGAGAACCGCTTATGAATTATAATAATGTTATTAAAGCCATTGATAAAATAACATCCCCAGAAGGATTAGGAATGTCTCCAAAACGAATCGTTGTTTCTACTTCGGGAGTGCCAAAAATGATAAAAAAAATGGCAGACGATGAGGTTAAGTTTAATTTAGCAGTATCACTACATTCTGCAATAGATACAGTAAGAACCACAATAATGCCCTTTAATAAAACCTTTCCGCTAAAGGATTTACAAGAAGCATTAGAATATTGGTACAAAAAAACACAACGTAAAATTACTTATGAATATGTGGTTTGGGATGGTATTAACGATTCTCAAAAAGATATAGATGCTTTAGTACGATTTTGTAAGTACGTTCCTTGTAAAGTAAACATTATAGAATACAACCCCATAGACGATGGATTATTTCAGCAAGCAAAAAGTCAGGCTATCGATAACTATATTCATCACTTAGAAAAAAATAGAATCGTCGTTAATGTGCGTAGGAGTAGAGGTAAAGATATCGATGCTGCTTGTGGCCAATTAGCAAATAAGAGCTAAAATTCTCATTTTATTTTAATGAAGTATTATATTTGCTAAATCTGTGAAAATAACTGAACAAATAAAACAACCAATTGATTATGAGATGGAACTCTTCGAGAAGAAGTTTCGTTTATCAATGTCTTCTAAGGTTGCTTTATTAAACCGTATTACCCATTATATTGTAAATAGGAAAGGGAAGCAAATGCGTCCTATGTTTGTGTTTCTGGTAGCCAAAATGGTGGCCAATGGAGAAGTCTTAGAGCGTACTTATAGAGGTGCTTCTGTAATAGAGTTAATTCATACAGCCACTCTTGTTCATGACGATGTTGTCGATGATAGTAATCAGCGTCGTGGCTTCTTTTCAATTAACGCCCTGTGGAAAAATAAAATCGCAGTACTTATAGGTGATTTTTTATTGTCTAAAGGATTATTATTATCCATAGATAATGGCGATTTCGATTTATTAAAAATCATTTCTGTAGCTGTAAGAGAAATGAGCGAAGGAGAATTGCTACAAATAGAAAAGGCAAGAAAACTCGATATAACAGAAGCTATTTACTATGATATTATCAGGCAAAAAACGGCAACACTTATAGCGGCTTGTTGTAGTTTAGGAGCAGCATCTGTTAAGCCAGATTCTCCAGAGGTAGAGTCTATGCGTAAGTTTGGTGAATTAATAGGAATGGCTTTTCAAATAAAAGATGACTTGTTTGATTACGGAACCAAAAATATTGGGAAACCTGTAGGTATAGATATTAAAGAGCAAAAAATGACATTACCTTTAATATATGTACTCAATACTTGTGAAAAGAAAGAGAAAAGATGGTTAATTAATTCCATTAAAAATCATAATAAAGACAAAAAGCGAGTAAAGGAAGTTATTCTTTTTGTGAAAAATAATGGCGGTCTAGATTATGCGGTGTCAAAAATGAAGGCCTTCCAGTTTGAAGCTTTAGAAATATTACACAAATTCCCAGATTCCAAATATAAATCTTCATTGGAGTTAATGGTAAATTATGTGATTGAAAGAAAAAAATAATTTTTTCTTTCCTCAGGCAACCTTTCCTTTAACTTTTACGTCTTTATATATAGAAGACTTAAACTATCAACTTTTTGAAGGTAATTCAATTATTTAAGAACGAATCCAAGCTTATAAAAAAAGCGATTCAAAATAATCGCGAAGCACAGCGCGTATTATACGAGTTATATGCTCCAAAAATGTTAAGTGTATGTCGGTATTATATAAAGGATCTACAGCATGCAGAAGAGGCGATGCTCAATGGTTTTTTTAAAGTATTTTTAAACGTAAAGCACTTTAAAGCTAAGGGCAGTTTTGAAGGGTGGATTAGAAAAATAATGGTTAGAGAATCTATTTCTTTTTTAAGGCAGCAAAAAGAAGTTGTATTTTCTGTTGAAGATGTAGAAATACAAAACAACAGTACAAATAATATTCAAACCGAAATAGAAGTCGATCAAATACAGCAGTTAATAGACGAACTACCAGAAGGGTATAAAATGGTTTTTGTTATGTATGCAATAGAAGGGTATAAGCATCAAGAAATAGCAACCTTATTAGATATAAGTATTGGCACTTCAAAATCGCAGTTATTTAAAGCTCGAAAAATACTTCAACAGAAAATAAATAAATTAAAAACATCGAGTTATGGCACCCATTAATTTTGAAGAAAATATAAAAGAAAAACTCGAAAAAAGAAGCCTTAGCCCTTCTAGTAATGCTTGGGATAAATTGTCAATACAATTGGATGGGAATACTCGAAAAAGTCGAAAAAAAGAAAGATGGTGGTTCGTTATGGCAGCAAGTATTGTGGGTGTTTTATTAATGATAAATACATTTTTTAATTCAGAGATAAAACCAAGCTCTCCAACTATAGTTAATATGGAGGCTATACTACAACCAACAGAAACTACAGTTGAAAAAAAGAAGATACAGATTGTTAAGGCGGAGGAAAAGGAACCTGTAGCTCATGAAAAAGACCATAAAAAAGAAGTACTAATAGATAATCTGCTAGCAAAAATACCTAAGCCTAATAAATTAATGCCAAAAGAAAGCTTAGCAGGGATTAAACTTTTAAAAGCAAAAACGGGTAAGGATTCAGAAAAGAAAAAAACGTATGATATAGCTGTGTTTAAAGGTTTAAGACAGAATGAAGTTACACCTATAAATGAAATGCATGCTAGTGTAGATACTATTTTAATAGCCTCTACTGTAGACGACGCTAAGGTAACTAATCTAGAAATTGAAACCCTTCTTGCCCGCGCACAACAGCGTCTAGCGAAAGCTGCAAAAGAGAAGAGTAAACACAATCTAGATTATAATGCTTTACTTAATGACGTTGAGGAGGATTTAGAAGAATCCCCTAGAGACAAAATGCTAAAAGTTATTAAAGACGGTTACCATAGCGTAAAAGATTACGTTACAGAACGAAACGAATAAAAATCACATCAATTAAATACAACATCAATTTTCCTCATTTTAATAATGAGGAAGCAAAGAACGAACAGTTATGACAACGATTACTAAGTACATTATTGCTATTTTATTAAGTTTTTGGATAGGAAACGTAACAGCACAAGATTTTAAAAAAATAGAATCTAAGAGTGATAAAATAGAACAATTAAAAGAAAAAATTACAGCAGGAGAAAAATCTGCTTTAAAGCAAGAAGTAGAAGAAATTAATGAGCGTGTTCGTAAAAAAGAAATCACTTACGAGGAAGGCGAAGCACTTAAACAAGAAGCCGCTAAAAAAAGAGCTTTGAATATAGAGAATCGTATTACTATCTTAGAAAATAGAGTCGCTTTTAACGATAGAAACGATTTGCCTAATAATTTAGATCCAAAAGGAAAAAACAATTCATTCGGGATTATGTTTGGAAATAATGAAGCTAATTTGATAGGCCTTGCGGTAATAAATAATGAGAAACCAAAACCAGTAGTGTATGACTTTCGTACTACCAGTGGTTTAGTATTAGGTGTAGGATTAAATAATGCTTTTATAGAAGGCAGTAATTTAGGGGATTCACCTTATAAAATAGGGGGATCAGGTTTTTTTGAATTAGGCTTTCAATGGAAAACGAGGCTTTTAAAAAAATCTAATTTAATAAGACTTAGATACGGTTTAACTTTTCAATGGAATAAATACGATTTAAAAGATAACAAGTACTTTGTGCAAGATGGAAATACAACAACAATAGAGACTTTTGACACCGATTTAAAACAAGCTAAATTTAGGACTACTAACTTAGTTTTTCCGCTGTATTTTGAGTTTGGGCAATATGATAAAGTAGAAAAGAAGAATCGTATTCGATATTATAATAAAGGCCTTAAATTTGGGATAGGTGGCTATGGCGGTTTCAATATTGAAGCAAAACAAAAATTGAAATATAAAGAAGATGGCGATAATGTAAAACAAAAAATTAAACGTGATTACAATGTGAATCCCTTTGTTTATGGAGTTGGCGCCTACATAGGACTAGATAATATTAGTTTGTATGCTAAATATGATTTATCTGAAACATTTAAAAACGATTCTCTAAAGCAAAATAATATATCCTTAGGGTTACGTATAGATATAGAATAATACAAAATAATGCTAAAAAATAAAATCAAAAGCTGAAGACTCAATGCAGTCCTAAGTTTTTGATTTTATTAAAAAATTGACTTAATTTTTCTTTGTAATTTATAAGGTAGAATTTGTATAGGTTAAAAACGAAAAATCATATTTATGATTTTCATCTTTTTGATGTAATTCATTTTTAGTTTCTTTCCAACGTGCTGTGTTTATTCTAGGGAAAAACGTATCTGCTTCAAAACTTTCATGTACTCGGGTAAGTTCAATAGTGTTACTATAAGGAATGGCTTGTTTATATATGTCGCCACCTCCTATAATAAAGGGGCGATTATCACTTTTAGAAGCATCCAAGGCTGCTTTTAAAGAGTTAACAATAATCACGCCTTCAGGGGCTTTATAATGTTCCTGCCTGGTAATAACAATATGCGTCCTGTTTGGTAACGGTTTAGGGAAGCTTTCAAATGTTTTACGGCCCATAATAATATGATGTCCCGAGGTAAGCGCTTTAAATCGTTTTAAGTCGTCTCGTAAGTGCCAAATAAGTTTATTGTCTTTTCCAATAGCATCATTTTCACCAGCAGCAACAATAATTGTAATGTTTTGTTTATTTGGAGGCTTTAAGTTTGTCTCCGTTTGAGTTATTAGAGCCTTTTCTTTTTCTAATCTTGATTTTAGTTTATCAATGCGTTGTTTTTGTTTATAGACTAATTTGTCTAACTGTTCTTTCTCCCATTTTTTGCCCATAAACGTGTTGGTAATAAAAACGTTAAATACATGGTGTAAGAAAATGAATAACCAGACGAAAATAACAAATACAAACCATTCATGACCAAAATACATAATGGTTTTCCCTATACCTAAAACCATATTAGCTATGGCTAGAAATAAAGAACCAATTAAGAATATGACAAAGTGAATGTATAACCGTTTTTTCTGTCTAATGCGACGCTGTGCGTTTTGAATGAGCTCTAATTGCTCTTGATCTACTTGTGATTTTAGTTTCTTTTTTCCAAACATACGAGTACTATATAGTATAAAGATACTTTTTTTTAAATAAAATAGCAGTACAGCTATTTAAATCATTTATTAAAATAACACTCAAAAAATAACCCTATTAAATTGAAGGTAACAAATATTTCATAGAATACGCTAATTCTATAGTCCCCCTCTTTTAATTTAGGGTCAGAAAGGACATAAGGTTTCAAATTTTTTAAGAGAAAAGTCTTTTTTTGATTGCAAGTGCGTTTACTTTTATTTGTTGTTTTTTTTCACAACTAGTAAAAATTTCAACCTCTTCATACTTGATAAGCACTACATTTTTTAAATATGTATAAGTAGAAGGGGGTAAATCAGCATATGAAGTGTTTCCTAAATTTGAGAATGAAGTAACGCCTGAATCAAAACTTTTAGATTGAGAGAAAAGAGACGTAATAGATATTAGAAAAACAATAATTATTTTAAGCATAATATTTTAAACAGCAACAGGGCCTTTAATATGAGGGTGTGGATTATAATCTTCAAGATTAAAATCTTCAAATGTAAAGTCTAATATATTTTTAACCGTAGGATTTATTTTCATTTTAGGAAGCGCACGTAAGTCTCGAGACAATTGCAAATCCAATTGTTCAAAGTGATTGCTGTAAATATGAGCGTCTCCAAAAGTATGTATAAAATCTCCAGCTTCGTAGCCGCAAACTTGGGCAATCATCATAGTAAGCAAGGCATAAGAGGCGATGTTAAATGGAACTCCTAAAAAAACATCTGCACTTCTTTGATAGAGCTGGCATGATAATTTGCCGTTAGCGACATAAAATTGAAAAAAAGCATGACACGGTGGTAAGGCTGCTTTTCCATTGGCAACATTCTCATCAAAGGACTTGCTGGTATCTGGTAAAACAGAAGGATTCCAAGCCGAAACAAGCATACGTCTACTGTTGGGATTGGTTTTAAGCGTTTCTATAACGTCTTTAAGTTGGTCTATTTCATCACTATTCCAATTACGCCATTGGTGTCCATATACAGGGCCTAAATCTCCATTTTTATCGGCCCAGCTATTCCATATTTTTACACCGTTACTCGTGAGGTAATTAATATTAGTATCGCCTTTTATAAACCAAAGTAGTTCGTGAATTATGGATTTTAAATGCAGTTTCTTTGTCGTAAGCATAGGGAAACCTTCACTAAGATCGAAACGCATTTGATAACCGAATACACTTTTTGTTCCTGTGCCTGTACGGTCTCCTTTTTCGTTACCGTTTTCTAAAACGTGTTTTACTAGATCGTGATACTGTTTCATATTTGTGTTCTGTATTATCCAGAAGTTTCATTAAATTAACAACTAAACTTTATATGTTAAAAATAAAAAATAAATGTATAAGGCTCGTTCTTTATATAATATTAAAAGTTATTAACCAGTAGATTTAGTATTGTTATCGCCTTCTTTTATTTAAGGTTAGCATGAGACTTTTTAGAGTGCCCTTTTAATTTATAAATAAATTATTAACCAATTATCATACCTGCAATAGTTGCAGATATAAGCGAAGCTATTGTACCACCAATTAAAGCTTTCATTCCAAATCGAGATAATGTTTTACGTTGGCCTGGAGCTAAAGAACCAATACCTCCTATTTGTATTCCTATAGAAGCAAAATTTGCAAAACCACATAGCATATAAGTTGCCATAATAATAGACTTGTTATAAGTTAAGTGTGTAGCGTTTGCAGCATTTTTTAAGTCTGCTAATTGTATGTATCCAATAAACTCACTAGCAGCGAGTTTAATACCTAAAAGCTGTCCCATTAATGCCATATCTTCTTTAGCAACACCCATTAACCACATTAAAGGCGCAAAAATATATCCCAAAAGGAATTCAAGACAGATGCTTTTGTATGGGGTGTTTTCAGCAACCCATCCATTGATGGTTGAAATGCTCCCTAGCCAACCTAAAAGGCCATTCATCATTGCTATAAATGCTACAAAAACGAGTAGCATAGCCCCAACATTAACGGCCAGTTTTAAACCTTCTGTAGTTCCATTGGCTATAGCGTCTAATAAATTAGATCCAATTTCATCTTGAGAAACGGTTACATCTTTGTTTATTTTTTCGGTTTGCGGGTACAGTATTTTTGAAATAACGATAGCGCCAGGTGCAGCCATTACTGAAGCTGCTAATAAGTGTTTTGCAAATTGAAGCCTTAAAACAGGGTCATCTCCACCCAGAAATCCAATGTAAGCTGCTAAAACAGCACCTGCAACAGTTGCCATACCACCAATCATAACCAAAAGAATTTCGGACTTATTCATTTTTTCTAAATAGGCTTTAATAAGTAAAGGCGCTTCAGTCTGTCCTAAAAATATATTTCCAGCAACACTTAAGCTTTCTGCGCCAGAAATTCCTAGTACTTTAGATAATAACCAAGCCATAGCTTTTACTATTTTTTGAATAATACCTAAGTAAAATAGCACTGAAGTTAATGCGGAGAAAAATAATATTGTTGGTAAAACTTGGAAGGCAAATATGAATCCATAAGAACTAACATCCATAATATCTCCAAAAAGAAAAACACTACCAGCTCTAGTATATTCTAATAAATCTATAAACATTTGGCCAACAAGTTCGAAAGCACTTTGAATGAAGCCTATTTTTAACACACCTACGGCGATTATTAATTGAAATGTTAAACCAATTCCAACGGTTTTCCAATTAATAGCCTTTCTGTTACTACTAAAAAGAAAAGCAATAAAAATTAAAGAGACCATTCCCAAAAGGCCTCTCCATAGACTATTTACAGATAGCCCTTGGCTTGGGATTATTGTATTTGTTGTTTTTGCTATTGCAACATCTGCTATTAATGCTTTTGATTTTTCCGCTTTAAAAAGGTACTTAATATTTTTCTCATTGAAAACTAAAGTAGAATCTGTGAGCTTTGTTATTTTGTATCTACGGATGGTGTCCTTTGGGGTTGTGAAATAAAAGACTAATAAGTTATTTTGAAAAATGTAATCTCCAGAAGCTTTTAAGCTATCTTTGGTTTGGGTTAAATGCTCAAACTCTCCATTTTTTAATTCTAAAATGTCATTTTCAACAATTGGAAACAAGGCATTATCTGTTTCATTTTGAATAGCATCCAATTGCCATGATTTATTAATGTCTTGAGCAACAAGCGCATTTATTCCAAAAAAAATAGCTACAATAGCTAGTGTAATTTTTTTCATAATAATTTTAGTTATCTTTTAGATATCTCATCTCGAATTTTAGCAGCTTTTTCATAATCTTCATTATTTACTGCGTCATCTAATAAGTTGTGTAGTTCTTCGAGGGTATGCGAAGCATAGGTGTCTTGAGGTGAAGTGATTTCAAGTTCTTCATTGAGAATGTCTTCAACTAAAATACTATCTTTATGTTCACCTTCATTTGTGCTAGGGTCTACTTTTAAATAGATACCTGCTTTATCTAATATGTTTTTGTAAGTAAAAATCGGGGCTTTAAAACGTAATGCTAAAGCAATGGCATCACTGGTTCTGGCATCAATAATTTCCTCTATCTTATCGCGTTCACAGATTAGACTAGAATAGAAAACCCCATCGACTAATTTGTGAATAATGATTTGTTTCACCACGATATCAAAACGATCGGAAAAGTTTTTAAAAAGATCATGGGTAAGTGGTCTAGGCGGTCTAATTTCTTTTTCTAATGCAATAGCTATAGACTGAGCTTCAAAAGCACCAATGACAATTGGTAATTTTCGATCTCCGTCTACTTCATTTAGTATCAGAGCGTAAGCGCCATTCTGGGTTTGGCTGTATGATATTCCCTTAATATTTAGTCGGACTAAACTCATAGTTATTTAAAACACAAAGAACTGTTTAAATTGGGACTTTACCAACTGTATGTAAAGATTTGGTATTTATAGTCGTAAATTTCACAAAATTTAAAATAAATTTAAAGTTAACGAAATTAAATTTAAACAGTTCTTTTTTATAAATGTGTCAAGTTAAAAATTAAGCATTTGCGGCTTTAAAAGCTTTTAGCTTTTCTATAAGTTTTGGCACAACTTCAAAAGCATCTCCAACAACGCCATAATCTGCAGCTTTGAAAAAAGGAGCTTCTGGATCTGTATTTACTACAACTTTTACTTTTGAAGCATTAATCCCTGCTAAGTGTTGGATCGCTCCAGAAATACCAATAGCAATATAAAGGTTTGAGGCAACGGGCTTTCCTGTTTGTCCAACATGTTCGCTATGAGGTCTCCATCCTAAATCACTAACCGGTTTAGAACACGCTGTTGCAGCACCTAAAACTCCTGCGAGTTCTTCAATCATCCCCCAATTTTCAGGGCCTTTCATACCGCGTCCTGCAGAGACTACAATTTCAGCATCTGCGATGGTTACTTTATCTGTTGCTTTATCTACAGATTCTACTTTTACACCTGAAGTAGGGATTGTAGGAGCAAAATCTTCGATAGATCCAGTTGTAGGATGTGCTATTAATCCAAAGGAGTTGTTAGATATTCCTATTATTTTTACATCCGTACTTATGGTTGTTAAATTAAAGGCTTTATTGGTAAAAGCTGTACGCTTTACTGTAAACGGACTTGTACTAGAAGGCGCTTCAACAACATTAGATGCATATCCAGCATTTAAGCCAACAGCTAAAATAGGTGCTAAGTATTTACTATCTGCGCTTTGACTAACAATAACAACTTTTGTAGCTTCTTTTTCAGCGGCTTGTTTTATAACGGCAGCGTAAGACTTGGCATTAAAGTTGCTTAATGTGTCATTTGATACATTTAAAACCTTAGTCACACCATAGTTGTTCAATTCCGAACTGTCGTTAGCATTAATAGCTATAGCCGTTACTGTTGTTCCTAGTTGATCTGCGACTGCTTTTGCATAAGAGGCAACTTCGAAAGCTGTCTTTTTAAATTTTCCGTTTTCTGATTCTGTATATACTAAAACTGACATTTTTTTAATTTAAGAAGGTTATTAAATGACTTTGGCCTCGTTGTGAAGTAAATTCACTAATTCATCTAGATTTTCTGCATCTACTAATGTTACAGCTCCTTTAGGTGCTGGTTTTTCAAATTTCACAGATGCTGTTTCAGTTTCAGAAACACTAGGCTCAATAACGGTTAGTGGCTTTTTACGAGCCATCATTATACCTCGCATATTAGGAATACGTAAATCACTTTCTTCTACCAACCCTTTTTGTCCTCCTATTACTAAAGGTAAAGCCGTTGTAACGGTTTCCTTTC
Organism: Lacinutrix sp. YIN62; assembly: GCF_057219185.1. Taxonomy (NCBI): domain Bacteria; kingdom Pseudomonadati; phylum Bacteroidota; class Flavobacteriia; order Flavobacteriales; family Flavobacteriaceae; genus Lacinutrix; species Lacinutrix sp. YIN62. The sequence goes on along the minus strand of NZ_JBXVVH010000003.1, from coordinate 153,532 downwards.
CACCATCTATTTCTCTAATTGCAGTAACATTTGTGCCTTCAATATCAAGACTAATACAATTTGTTACAAAATTAGCAGCAATCAATTCAGCTAGCATACCAGGGACCATTCCGCCATTATAATCAATAGATTCACGACCAGCAATAACTAAATCATAAGCACCATCTTTTACAACTTTAGATAATTCTTTTGCGACTTGAAAACCATCAGTAGCAGGGGTATTAATTCTAATAGCTGTATCTGCACCAATAGCTAAAGCTTTACGCAACGTTGGTTCTGTTTCAGCACCTCCTACATTTACAACATCAACACTAGCATCTTGTTTTTCTTTAAACCACATCGCACGAGTTAAACCAAACTCATCATTTGGATTAATAACAAACTGGACCCCATTGGTGTCGAATTTAGAATCATCATCAGTAAAATTAATTTTTGATGTAGTGTCTGGAACGTGACTAATACACACTAAGATTTTCATATTATATTATTTTATTTATTTAATGTAGCTTTGAGTTTTACTATACCTTTCTAGGGAGTAAATTTTAAGCTATTTATAACTTTAATTCCCTCTAAAACGAGGTCTAATTTATTGAGGTTACGAAGGTAATTATTTTATTCTAAATATATACTATGCATGCATAGTAAAATTAGTGCTAAAAAAGGATGTATTGAAACCGTTCAGTTAGATAAATAAAGGAGCGATATGTGAGTAATGAGTCGTTGTAAGCGCACTGGTACTATAGGTGTTATAGTATTCTAAGCTTGTTTAGAAGGTCGGAAGCCTTAAAAAAATACTATAAAAAATTAATTTGAAGTAAATTTTAAATAAATCTTTTATCAATAGTTTTCATTAATTCTTATTTTTGCTTTTCAATTAAAAAGAATAAATGAAGACAATTCAATTTAGAGAGGCGATAGCTGAAGCGATGAGTGAAGAAATGCGCAGAGATGAGAGCATTTATTTAATGGGGGAAGAGGTAGCTGAATATAATGGTGCTTATAAAGCATCTAAAGGAATGTTAGATGAGTTTGGAGCAAAACGTGTTATAGATACTCCAATTGCAGAACTTGGTTTTGCAGGAATCGCTATAGGTTCAACAATGACGGGTAATAGGCCTATTGTAGAGTATATGACTTTTAACTTTTCGTTAGTGGGAATAGATCAAATTATAAACAATGCTGCGAAAATTAGACAAATGTCTGGTGGGCAATTTAAATGTCCTATTGTTTTTCGCGGACCAACGGCATCTGCAGGACAATTGGCAGCAACACATTCGCAAGCTTTCGAAAACTGGTTTGCGAATACACCTGGATTAAAAGTTGTAGTGCCTTCTAACCCTTATGACGCAAAAGGGTTATTGAAATCTGCTATCCGAGATGACGATCCTGTAATTTTTATGGAGAGTGAGCAAATGTATGGCGATAAAGGGGAAGTTCCAGAAGGAGAATATACTATTCCGTTAGGAGTTGCAGAAGTAAAGCGAGAAGGATCGGATGTTACAATTGTTTCTTTTGGTAAAATTATAAAAGAAGCCTATAAGGCAGCAGATGCATTAGCAAAGGAAGGTATTTCTTGTGAGATTATAGACTTAAGAACCGTTAGACCTTTAGATAAAGCAACAGTTCTACAATCTGTAAAGAAAACAAATCGCTTAGTTGTTTTAGAAGAAGCTTGGCCTTTTGGAAATGTGTCTACAGAATTAACTTACATTATACAGTCTGAAGCTTTTGATCATTTGGATGCTCCAATTATAAAAATAAATACAGCAGACACACCAGCACCATACTCTCCAGTACTTTTGGCAGAGTGGCTACCTAATAGTGAAGATGTCATTAAAGCTGTTAAAAAAGTAATGTACAAATAAAGACATTTGTGCAGGAAATGTAAGATTTTTTCACGTTATTTAAGCTTCATTAACAGAGTTGTTGATGAAGTTTTTTGTTTATTAATGCTATTAGATGAATAATTATAAGTTACTTTTTTTCTTTTTTTGCCTCGGAACTTTTTCCATTTTAGGGCAAACAAAAGTTAGCGGCCACATTTTTGATGAATACAATTTACCTATTGCTTATGCTAATGTGGTATTTAAAGGAACAAGTATAGGAACAATAACCAATGAAAACGGAAAGTTTTATTTAGAGAGTGCAGACCATCAGGATGCATTGGAAATTTCATTTATTAGTTATGAAACACTAATAGTGCCGTTGGATAAAAAAGTGAATTATAATTTAAAGTATGTCTTGAAAGAGGAAGTCGCGGCTTTGGATGAAGTTGTAATTATTTCTGGAAAGCAGCCTAAAAAAAATAATCCAGCCATTGATATTCTAAGGAAAATATGGAAAAATAAAAGAAGTAATGGGTTAAAACAATATAAGCAATATAGATACGATAAGTATGAGAAAGTAGAATTTGACCTTAATACTATAGATAGTGCTACAATTAAAAGCAAATTATTTAGAGGTATGGAATTTGTTTTTGATCAGGTCGATACTTCTAAAGTAACAGGAAAAACGTATTTGCCAATGTTTATTAATGAATCTTCAAGTGAGGTTTATGGCGATAACATTATTAAAGAAAAGCGAGAAATACTGAAAGGAAATAAAAACTCTGGATTTAGTAATAATCAGGTTATTATCGATTTTGTAGATGATTTATATTCAGATTATGATGTTTATGATAATTATCTGAAATTTTTCGATAAAAGCTTTACAAGCCCTATTTCTAGAACAGGAATTCAAACGTATAATTATGTCTTGTCGGATAGTACTTATATAGATAATAAATGGTGTTATAATATTATATACTATCCAAGGCGTAAAAATGAATTAACGTTTAAAGGCGATTTTTGGGTAGCAGATACCACTTATGCTATAAAGAGTATTAATATGCAAGCGTCTAAAAGTGCGAATATAAATTGGGTAAAAGAAATTTATATAGAACAAGAATTCGATGTGCTGAATGATTCTGTGTTTTTAATAAAGCGCGATTATTTTATGTCGGACTTTGCTTTAAATAAAAAGGAGAAATCTAAAGGTATTTATGGTAAACGTACGACTTTGTATGATAATTACGAGTTTGATAAAGAAAAAGAGCCGAAATTCTATAAGGAGAAGGTCTATAGCTTTGATCAAGATTTGTATAACCAAAGTGATGCGTTTTGGGAAAAAAATAGAATGGAGACTCTTAGTAAGGATGAAAAAGGAGTCTATACCATGTTAGATTCTTTAAAAAAAACAAAGAAGTTTAAACGCTTATATAATTTAGGAAGTGTTTTGGCTTCAGGATACATAGAGCTTCCTAGTGTGAAATTGGATTATGGACCTATTTTTTCAACCTTTGGGTTTAATGATGTAGAAGGTTTAAGATTGCGAGGTGGCGGCCGAACTTATTTTGGGCAAAACGATCTTTGGCGCTTAGAAGGTTTTTTAGCTTATGGATTTAGAGACGATAAGTTTAAATATGGGATCTCAGGGAAATGGCTAATCGATAAAAAAAACAGATTGATTATTTCAGGTGGTAATAGAAGAGATGTTGAGCAAATAGGAGCTAGTTTAACAACATCTACAGATGTTTTAGGCCGTAGCTTGGCATCGTCATCAATAGCAGGAACAGGTTCTAATGATAAATTAACCAATGTGAATTTATCAACAGTAGCAGTACAGGTAGAGCCTTTAAGAAATTTTATCGCGCGACTTAGCGGAACATACAGAACCTTAGAATCGGCATCTACAACCTTTAGTCTAGATTATTATACTAATGATGCACGAACAGAAACAGCGTCTGATGTGAAGCAATTTGAAACGTCTTTTTCTATGTCTTATTTTCCTAAGCGTGAAATGACAGGTTTTGGTGTTGAACGTCGTGAAAAGAACGATGATTTTGCCCGTTTATTTGCTCAAGTAACCCGTGGCGATAAAAGCGTATTTAATGGCGATTTCGATTATACAAAACTACAATTTTCATACTTACAGCCGTGGGCCATTGGTGGGTTCGGGCGCTTATTTACTACTGTAGAAGTTGGGAAAACCTTTGGGGAAGTTCCATTGGGCTTAATGAGTGTAATACCTGGAAATCAAACCTATTTCTCAATCTATAATTCTTTTTCACAATTAGATTATTATGAATTCGTAACCGATGAATACGCTACATTACACGTAGAACATAATTTTAATGGCCGCTTGTTTTCTCGTATTCCATTCTTGAAGAAATACAATTTAAGAGCTATTGCTGGGTTTAGAGCAGTGGTAGGAGATATTTCTCAAGAAAATATAGATTTGAACGCCTCTGGATTGACTTATAAAGCACCTACAAAAGAAGCCTATTATGAATATAGTATAGGGGTGGGGAATATTTTTAAGGTGTTTCGGTTAGATTTTAATTTTAGAGGAAATTATTTAAATGAAACAACTAATCCTAACGCTAGAAAGTTTGGCGTTACTGGGAGCTTTGGGTTTTATTTTTAAACCGCATAATATAAGCTTTGTGTAAATGAAGTTTAAAGGCTGGTTTCGCTTAGTCGTTTTTAAGGGATATAATACCTGTAAGCTAGGATGTTGTAAAACCTTAAATCTACAGGTAGAGTTCTTTAGCCTAGTAATAATAAGCTTTAAAAATCATTTATTTAAATTAATAGCGTTTTAGGGACAAACCTGTGTGTAATCTGTTAGAGATGCAGACTGTTCTAAGGCATTGTTAAAATTAATAAAAGCATCCTGATTGTTGTATAAAGTATAGTTAAGCCATTGTTTTAAAAAAGAATAAGTTGTGGTTTGTTGAGACGCTCTTGATATATTAAAATCAGAGCTACAAAAAGCCTCTCCTAAATTACAACTAGTACTTGAATCGGCAAAAAAGCAATGTGTTCCGTTTATTATTTTTATATGAGTTTTACATTGTGATGCTAAATTCTCAAACATAAGATCTTGATGTTCACTTGCGGGTGCAACACAATCTTCTTCACCAGAGAATAGTAATGCAGGAACATTAATGTTTGCTGCAGCTAATATTGCTGAAGGATTTGTTTCGGCAGCAGCAAAGCTAATAATCGTATTAATATTAGAGCTGTTTTCTGCTCCAAGAAATGTTGCACCACCACCCATAGAGTGTCCCATTAATGCTGTTTTTGAGTTTATAGAATTAAAAAATATAGAATTTTCATTCTCATTTTGACTTTGCATTTGTGTGGCGATAACACTTAAATCTATACCAAAATTTTCATGATTGGGGTTAAACCCCATTTCTGTAGTAGGAAAGCAAATAATATAACCACTTGGTACCAACGCTTCCCATAACGATTGGTAGGATTGCCAATCGATTAAAAAACCATGTCCAAATATTATTATAGGGTAGCTCCCTATTTTTATGTTAGTGTTTTGACCAGAATTAACAGCGGGATAATATATTTGAGTTTCTATTGCTCGATTTCGATTCTCATCGTTAAACGTAATCGTTGTATGGCCAATATTTACAGATTCAATAGGCAGGGAAGTATTACTTGAATGATTATCATCCTCATTATTACATGTGAGTGTAGAAAGTGCTAAAAGTGCGTAAATTATAATTTTATATTTTTCCATAAATATTTTTTTGTCAAAACAATGTTTTTTTCAAAATAAAATAGTTTTAGAAAGAAACAGAACAAATTGCTTATTTGTTATAACTATCCTATCGTTGACTTTTGAGTTTAATTAGTGGTTGAAAATCTAAAACTTAATTTGATTAAAGCAAAAAGAAATATGACTTGTGTGTTGTTACAAACAGCATAGCGCTAAAGATAATAAACTAAAATAAATAAGCCGTAATTAAAGGGCTATTAACACTATAACAAAAGGCTAGAAATACCATGTGTTAACACGAGTCTCTTAGCTTATTGCTTCTTAAATTAATAAATGTAATATTTAAAAAACGTGTTTTATTGTGTGTTGATTTATAGGTATTTATTATATTTAGGTGTCCTTATCCCTATTTGTTTTATAATGTTAGCTTTTTATTAAGCGACTTAATTTTTTTTTCACCTATGAAACAATTAGCCTTGACTGTTATATTATTAATAGCACAAAGTGCATTTTCACAGAATGAATTTTATTTAGACCCTGCCAGAAAAGATTCATTAATTAAAGAACATAAAAAAACGATTTATTACCTCATTCAAAGAACTTGGAGAGCTAATTCAAAACCGTCTTACCTTACTGTAGGACCTTATGTTTCTTCAATTGGAAAACGAAGAATTCCTTTAAATGAAGGAGAAGGTGCTAATGGTAATGTTAATTTATTAGAGGCCAATTTAAATCTTTCATTCCCTTTGTTTTTTGGGCGAGAAGTAGGAAGTGGATTTAATAAACGCCATAGAGTTTTGCTGGATTATAACGGTAATTTTCGAATGTCTAATGATAGCTCTAAACCAATACTTCCCAGTAGTCATAAAGTAGGACTTAGTTGGCATATTAACGTTTATAATAACTATACAGGGTATATTTTTGAAGATGATAATGACAGTTTAAAGTCTAAAATTAATTCGTCTAATAAAAATCTAAAATTTGTAAATGTTCTTATAAAGGCTCATCATTATAGTAATGGCCAGCCTCCAGGGTTTTTCTATCCAAACGATTCTCTTCCCTCCAACCAAAGAAGAAACGCTTATGCTAGCGGTGATTTTTCAACAAATTATATCTATACTCAAGTCACAAAAGGCTGGTATAATAATAAAAGTTTATCACTTCATCAATTAAGTTTGGCTTATCGACTAGATTTAGGAACCGAAGCTTCTCTGTTTGCCTATTCAGAAGAGCAAGAAAAGTCCTATGGCCGCCATCGATTTATAGCGTATTACGATTATAGAACAAATCGATTTGAAAATGGTTTTGGTAAAAAAAAGGATTGGCATTTTAGAGCGAATATAGGATACATTGCGGGGAATTTAGATGAGTTTATTCCTAACCTAGAAAACGATTCAAAAAAATATAGATTTAATGCAAGGGGCTTAATAGAATTCTCTCCAAAGGTACACCGCTCTATTGGGTATTTGTTTTTTGTATACTATGGTAGAGATTATTTAAATATTAGATATGATGATATTATTGTCTCTGCTCAATTTGGGGTTACGCTAGATTTAGATAAGTTTTTTATGCCTAAATTACGCTATTAATCTTTTTAAATGTGCCGTTACAGTTTTTAAGAATGCATTATTAACGTATAAGCTAATTGCAAGAGACGTTCTTTTTCTTTAATAGAATGTAATAATGGGAGTTGTGCCAAACCAATGAGTCTACGCATAATTTCAATACCTGTTATTTGGTGTAAAAGCTTACTGTTTATAGTATTTGGGTATTTTTTTTCAATGGTAGAAAGAGTGGTTCTGTTTTGTGAAATTAAAATAGAGTGCGCAGCAAATACACCAAGGTCAAACTCTGGAAATCCTAAAAAACTAAACTCAGGATCAATAATATAAAGATGTTCTTTTTTTGCAATCCAGCTACCAGGATAGTAGTCACCGTGTAACAAGGTTGTTCCTGCGGCTAAATATGTAGCGCCTATTTTTTTTATTTCCTTTTTAAGTAAATCATCTTTTTTATAAGGTGCAGAAAGTGCTTCTAAACCAGGCTGAATAGTGTTTAAGGAAAAACCGTTGTTTGCTGCAAAAGGAAGTTCAAAGATATGTTGATAGTTTAATAAACGTAAACTTTTGTTTTCAGGATAATCGTTAGATACTTTTGTTTCATGAATACTGGCTAGAATATTAATAAGTAAAGTTAATTGCTTTAAGGCTATGTTTTTAGAGTAATATAGACTAGTCATATCATCACATTCTCCTAAGTCTTCTAGAATTAATAAGTGGTATTTTTCATTATAGTGTAAGACCTTGGGAATATGTTGCTTGAGTAGTGAATTGTTAGCGATAGTTGTGTAAAATTGGTGTTCAACATCAATACGTTCTATCGGTGCTTTTATCGTTTTGTATTTTTGTACATAAGGACGAGATTGCTTTAAAATAAATGAACGTGAATTGGTTTGAATACGTAATACAACATTCATATTCCCTTCACCAGCTTTAACGACTTTAGTTATCTCTTCTTTTTTTGAGTTTAAAAAACCAATTTGTTGTAGTAGATTTTTAATTGATTCTCTAGAAGTGTGTTGCTCAATAAACATAAAAGTATTTGATTATAAGTTTTTTAAAATAGTCCAAAAATGAGGCCTCATTTTATCTGTATTTATGGCTGTATGTATTTTAATAGTACGTTGTGTGTTTTCTGGGGGAGTTAAAAATTTTTTTACAGTAGACCATTCTGGATGTGCTAAAGCTTCAATAATGGCGACATCCCACATTATCCATTTTTCTTTTTTAGGATCCTCTTTTGTCCACCACCGATTATAAGTTTCCCATCTGTTAACTAAATAATTAGCAATACTACTTTTGTTTTTTAAATGGGTATCGATTTCTTGTTTATTAAATACTAAATGTTGACTAGTAGTAGCGGACATTATACTAAGGTCAAGTGTTTTTGTGTTGAGTAAAACTTCTACAGCTATTGGGTCATTTCTTGAGTTAAATTCTTTTTTATTATAAACATTTGTTTCTGGTGTATGCCAGAAACCAAGATAATGGACTTTAAGTTTAGCGATTATTGAAGGATCTTCTAAAATAGCAGAAGCTATATTGGTACAAGAACCTAAGACCACTACATTCAATTTTTGGTTTTGTTTCATACGATGAGCTGTTTTAATAATAAATCGTGAAGCTTCAGACGAAACAGGCGTACCATATTCTTTTAAAGGCGTGTTACTCCCCAATGGCAGAGAAATTCCTTTAACGTGCATTAATTGTATGATTTTTTGATTTATTTTTTGACTTTCGTTAACGGTATTGCTTGAGGCTAATGGAGAGGTGTGAAATTGTGCAGAACTTATTCCTATTAAATTGAATTTGGGTTCTAAAATAGCTCTAACAATAGCATACAGATCATCAACTTCATTCGCTGTATCGGCATCAATAATTAGAGGCAAAGGTTTGTCTTGTGCTTTTGCAAAAAGGAAGCAAAAAAGTAAAATACAGTTAAAAAAATAAATTCTTTTTTTTCGATATAAATTTTTTATAAATGACATAACTGTTTTTATTCAATGGTTTTATAATTGAGGGAATTATATTTAATATTGTTTTCTATTTTTAAAATACAAAATATTTAGTTGTTTTAGAAATAGATTTTTGATAAAATCCTCAAGGAGACGTTAATTATAGTCGTTTTGCTTGTTGTTCTATTACAAAAAAGAAAGAGTATTATAGTGTTTTAAATAGGGGTTATCTACACTTAATAACGTGTAATACATAAGCATATAAAAAGAAGAGGTTTTTTATTTGTATATCGTGAATACTAATTAATAGTTGTTTTGTAATTTGAAAGGCAATTGGATTTTATAATGTTTAGGAAAAGCAATAACAACTCCATTATTTTTGTTTAGAATGGTTAATAACACAAATGTATTTAAGTGATTTTCTTAATGTGTTGCGCTTTTATTTATTCTCTCAGCTGCATTGAGGCCACTTATTAATGCGCCATCAACAACAGCGTATTTCATATAATCACCAGCTAGGAAAATGTTGTTGTTTAGTGAGTTGTCTGTATTTAAGTTTTTTAATATTTGATACTACCCTTTTCCAAAAATAGGGTATGCGTATTTAAATCGCTGAACGTCATATCCTATTAAGTATCTGAAATACCTGAGAAATATAATTCCATTCCATTAATTGTTTTTTGAAAAATTTCTTTATTGGTTTGATTAATAAACGTTTTATCTCTTGACCTTGTACTTGGAATGTAGGCGCTTATAATACTTTTTTTGTGGTAATTTGATTCCGTTTGTACTCTTGTAACGTCTTAAATTGAAGTAAAATAATTATCTAAACACGAAATTGTCCAAGCTTCTTTGAGCCACCTTTTTTCTGTAAAAATATTTATGGTAATACACTGGCCATAATTAATTTTTGATAGGTCATTTATTACATTTTCAGAAACACATTCTTTTAAAATGTCTTTTGTTATGGGGGCAGGGGTAGTGCAAATAACATTCTTGGTTTTGAAGATTACTTCTTTGCCGTTAACTATGGTTTTTACTTTTAAAAGATTATTAGGTTCTTGAGTTACCGAAATGACTTCTGAGTTATATTTTATTTTTGAATTATTTTTTTCTAAAATTAGAACATTGTCTGTTTTTAAATAATGAGCAGCTGCTAAACCTGAAAGACCAGCTCCAATTATTACCACATCAAGTGGTTTTTTTTGTGTATTTATTATTGTTGTAATACATAGGCATACTGTGAAAATTGCTTTTTGATACATTTTAACTGTTTTCCTTTAAAGATTAAACTTTTTTAGAGATGTTACAGTTTTAATGTTTATTAAAGACGTGCTTTTTACTCAAGTTAAATGTTAACTTTAAGTCTTAATAAATTGTTTTTTTAAATTATGGAATTAAAAAAGTAGCCTTGATTTTATTTCTCTATTGATAATTATGGTCTTTAAACTAAAGCTCCATTTGCACCAATTATTTGTCCTGAAATCCATTTAGAATCATCACTTGCTAAAAATAAAACCACTTTCGCGATATCAATAGGCTCTGCTAATCTATTAAAGGCATTCATAGCACTTAGTTTATCAATGGTTTCTTGTGATTTTCCATTTAAGAATAATTCTGTTGCTGTAGCGCCTGGGGCAATTGCATTAACAGAAATTCCTCTTCCTATTTCTTTAGAAAAGACTTTTGTTATTTGTTCAACTGCTGCTTTTGTAGCCGAATATAAAGCGTATTTAGGGAACATTAATTTAGCAGTACTTGATGAGAAATTAATAATAATCCCATTATCCGCTAGTTTACTATCTGCTTCTTGAAGAGTATTGAAAATGCCTCGAACATTTACATTAAACAGATTAGAAAACTCTTCTTGTGTATTGTCCTTTAAAAGTTTATTGTACATAATGCCTGCATTATTTATCAAGACATCGATTTTACCATAAGTCTCTATAGTTTTATCAAATAGTTCGGTAACTTGTCTTTTTTTGCTAACATCAGCCTGAATTTCTAAGGCACTGCCACCATTTTTAATAATAGTTTCTACCGTTTTATTTGCTTCGTTTTGACTATTAGAATGATTGATAATTATTTTTGCACCATTTTTAGCTAAAAGAAGGGCTATTTCTCTCCCAATCCCTTTGGAAGATCCTGTAACGATAATTACTTTGTTTTCTAGATTCATAATGTTTTGTTTTTTAGATATAATATTTGATAAAGAGAAAAGAGTGTAAGTATAATAGCGATTAAAACTAGTATCATTTTGGGCTCTGGTCTTGCAAAAAATTCTAGACACAAAGCTGTAAACATTGTAATTAACAAGAACTGATAAACAAATTTGCCAACCTTTATTTTTTGAGAAAAGGCAAAATAAAGTAACATAAGCGTCATGGTAAGTTCTGCGATACCAGTAAAAATCCTGAAAAAATCAGCGTTTATATGTAAAGTGGTTTCAAATTGTTTAAACCCCGCAACACTTCTTGGTTTAGCTATGAGTTTCGGAATCGAGAAATAGACCATCGCTACAATAGCGATTATATTTATGGTCTGACTTGCTTTTTCTTTCATTTTAAATGGATTAATTTTTGGGTAACAAGTGCGAGGTTATTTTCATTAATTTCTGGTTTTGGCGCTAGTGGATATAATTGTGCTCCTGGTCTACTAATAAAAGCAGCTCTCCAACCCGCCCAGAGCGCACCAGCAATATCCCATCCGTGTGCTGCAATTAGTAGGCTTTCAGATGGTGCGATAGCCATTTTTCTTGCTGCCCAATCGTAGGCATCTGTATGTGGTTTAAATTTACCGATGTCTTCAATACTCAATCTTTCATCAAAATAGTCTAATAAGCCAGCGTTTTCAAATTGTTTTTTTACACCTTTATTTGATGAGTTGGTGAATGAAACTAGCTTGTAGCCGGAAACTTTTAACTGTTGTAAAGATGTTTTGACTTCAGGGTGTGCTGGCAAGGAACGTATTGGGCCTAAAATAGCGTCTTTAGCATCTTTTTCTGAAATATAAATACCATGGTTTGCTGCTACCATTTGTAGTGCTGCTGTTCCAATTATTCCAAAGTCATTATATTGTCTACCTACAGTAGAAACTAAGGAATATTGTAACATAGTGGTAAACCAAAGTGGTAAGAGTTCGCTTCTGCCACCAAGTAATTTCCCAACGCTTGTTTTCATAGCGGTTAAATCTAGTAAAGTCTCATTAACATCAAAAAATAATACTTTTGGTCTTAGCTCAAGAGTTTTAGCTTCCGCTTTGTCTATACTAGTTTTTGCTAATGCTAAATGCGGAAGTGTCGCGCCAGTAATGCTAAGTAATGCTGTTTTTTTTATAAAGTTTCTTCTGTTGTTTTTCATTGTTTAATGGTTATAATTAAAACATTCTGATAGGTATGTTTTGTGATAAAAAAAATTACGCTTTCACTTGATTTATGTATATTGATAAGCCTGAAATATATTGCTCAAGGATAATATCATTATCATATAATTTTCTAATGCCTCTAATACCTTCAAAAGCACTAATTAAATAAATAGCTACGGCTTCACTTGATATTTCTTTTTTTATATTGTTTTGCTGCTTTCCTTTTTCAATAAGCATAACAAGAGCTTCTTTCCATGTTTCAACAATATTTTTTAATGCCAATTGGTAACTACTTTCATAATTTCCTATTTCATTAATGAAGTTATTCATAGGGCAACCGTGTTGTTTGTCATAAAAGGGAAAAGATCTAATTCTATTTAAAAAAGTGCGTTCTAAAATTTCTATGGCATTACCAGGTGCTTTTAAAGGTAAAATCATTCCCTCATAAACACGCTTTAAAATTTTTAATTCAATAACTTCTAACCCGAGCTGCTGTTTGCTTTTGTAATGATGATAGAATGCACCTTTAGTCATTTTTGCAGCTTTCATTATCTCATTTATGCTTGTCGCTTTAAAACCGTTTTTGTAGAACAGGTTGAATGCTTCATGTCTAATGTGTTGTTTGGTGATTTCAGATTTTAATTCTTGTTGCATACTACAAATGTATATAAAAAAGCACAAGTGGTATGTTTGTTTAACTATTCATTAAGGAAAAAGGAGTTTCTTATTACATTTGTTTTCTAATGTTGTTTGCGTTAAAGTTATTCTCCGTAAAAGAGTTTAAAACGATATAGTTAGCACAACCTAAAGGTTAGGGTTTACATTAAATTAGTTTCTTGATTTGTAAATTGATTGCTATTTGTTTCTAAGTTAGGTTACTAGAGTGTTCTAGTAAGGTACAGAAACGCTTGCGAAGAGGGTATATAATAATAAACAGCACAGTTACGACTATATAATCGTAACTGTGCTGTTTATTATTATAGTTTTATATTACTATATTCTAGTTTTCAAAAAGCTCTGTGATTTCGTCACTACATAATGCTTTGTCATAAATTCTAACATCATCAATAATACCTTTAAAAGTACTCGATGGAAGGCTTAGTCTTGTTCCAATTAAAAAGGGTGAAGTATTATAGTTAAATTCTCCTTCAACAGTTTCAATAGCTACTAATTCATCATTAACATATAAATACATCGTTTGATCTTTGTAAACACCAGATATTAAGTACCATTCATTAATATTATAGCCTTCTTTTCTAGCTTGCGTCAATTGATCATCAGTAGTTAATGAAAATACGATATCGTTAGTTGCAGACATAGAAAGTCCAAATGGCCAAGCGTAGATTCCATTAACAGCAGCGCCTTTTCTTATTATCGATTGTGATTTTATTTCTTCAGTAAATACCCAAGCTGAAATTGTAAATTCACCTGTTAATCTAATTTGACTATTGTCTGGAACGACAATTACATCATCGATTCCGTCAAAATGGTAGGCAGAGTTAGACGTAGAAAATCTATCATTGGTAAGTGTTGGTCCATTAACCATTCCATGATTATTAAATCCACTATCATCCATAGCATTTGAATTCATAGGATACGACGCTAATAGCATAGGTGTTTGATCCGTTTCACAAGCTAAGACTAAATTAACAGTCACAGCTATGTCTTCAAAATTATTTTCATTCGAAACACGAACAGTTGCTGTTATGGTCGGGGTATTAATAAAAAAAGAATTGTTGAAATAAGCGAATTCTAATTCACCAGTATTTGGATTAATTTGCAATATCTCGTTAGGATTTTGTTGTAAAATTTCAAAGGTTACACCAGTCCCATTTGTTTCAGTTTCTACAGTGCCAATAATTTCACCTTCATTCGGGATGTGATCTAAATTAATTTCTAGATCTGATGCCGTTACTGTGATTTCAGTAATCATTTCGTTGAGATTAATGGTAATATTAGCTGTCTTGAAAATATCTCCATTTTCAACTTTAACTATTCCTGTAATGATAGGATTGGTTTCAAAATCAAAAACACTTTCAGTCAGTACCATTAATTCTCCAGTCTCAGAATTTATTGTAATAGCATCATTTGGTAACTGTTCTATAATGGAATACGTTAAACTTCCTTGATTTGTTGAGGCTTCTATAGTTCCTAAAGATAAGCCTGCGTTAGGATTTTCTTCAATAGTTGTAGAAAAATTAGCTACCGTAATGGTTGTTTCGATAGTTTCTTAATCATCATCTGTACAGGCAAAAAGGACGCCAATTATGATTAAAAGTAAGATTTTGAATTTTTTCATTTTATTGATTTTCATTTTAAAATTTAGTTTTAATTTAGATTGATATCAACTCTTTTTTTATTTGCCGAAAGGTAAATGATTAACCTAGAGGAAGCAAACTCATTATGGAAAAAGAAACGCTTAGAATTATTAGTAAGTTGTAAGCGTATCTTTATTCAGCGGAAGGATATTGACAAGTGTACTTTGTATCGTTTTAGTTCTTAGAAACGTCTTACGGCTCTAACTTGATTTTCAAAGGTTTTTATGCCAATATCGTATGTGGCTTGTAAGCCATTGTGATCGTTTCTAAAAGATTGAACCCAAGCAGCTTCACCGTTTGTTTCTCCGTCTGTAGAACTCCAGTACCAGCCATTACAACAATTAGTTTCACCATTTTCAAAGTTTCCAAAGCCGTTGAGATGTAGGTTGTTGTATAGTGTATTAAGTTCATCTTTACTAGGTAAGTGCCAATCGCTATAACCGTTTAAAATCAAATTGGCACATAAACGGCTCGCGATGTTTGTTTCATTACAAGTGTCCAATATCGTATTTGTATTTAATAGTCCGCTTCCAATGTTTGGGTTAGCTGCACCTGCAATATAGGATTGATAGCAGCCCCATTTAGCATTAGTACTTTGATCTGATGGCGCAGCAATTATTCCACTACAATCTGTAGTATTTAAATAAGCGATTAAGCCGCCTTGATAGGTGAGACCATAAAGTTCATCTAGTAAAGCATTATTTGTTTGATATATTTCGCAAGGTGTTTCTCCGCTATTAAGTCTTTCTTGTAAATTTTGTTCGGTTATATCATTTAAGTTAATGGTTATGCTAGCTGTATGCGCAATATCCCCATTTTCAGCTTTTACTATTCCCGTAATCGTTGGGTTGGTTTCAAAATTAAAAACATTTTCAGTTAACACAGTGAGCTCACCTGAAGCAGGATTTATAGTTAGTGCATCATTTGGTGATTGCTCGGTAATCGAAAAGGATAGGCTTCCTTGGTTTGTTGAGGCTTCAATAACACCTAATGGTAATCCTGGGGGAGGATTTTCGTTAATCGTTGTTGTGAAATTGGAAATAGAAACCGTTATTTCAAGCATTTCTTCGTCACTTTCAGTACATGAAAAAAGTAGTACTATTAGGATAAAAGGGGACATTTTAAAATAGTTCATTTTTTATTGCTTTTTTGATTAATTAAATTAGTCGGTTAGGAGTTGTTTTTTAGCGCAATGTATTGATAATATTGTGATTGTAGTAAACGGTGTTTTGTTGTTATTATGTGTTGTTAGTAAATTAATCTGTTTTATCTCGTGTACAGTGTTTCAAAAAGGTGTAAATATAGAAAAATTAAACTAAGTGTTGATTTACAGGTAATAATGGTTAAGATTGATAGTAATTGTGTAAATTTAATTTTAAAGTGAGAGCTAACAAAGCGCTAAGAAATGGATAATTCAGAATATTTTAATGTAAATAAAGCAACTTGGAATGCTAAGGTAGAAGTGCATTCTGAGAGTGAGATGTATGATATGGCCGCTTTTAAAGCTGGTAAATCGTCCTTAAATGCCTATGAAATTAAGGCTTTAGGTGATGTGAAAGGTAAATCGTTATTGCATTTGCAATGTCATTTTGGGCAAGATACTCTAAGTTGGAGTCGGTTAGGTGTAGCCTGTCTTGGTGTAGATATTAGTGATAAGGGGATCGCATTAGCCCGAGCATTAAATGATGAGCTAGACTTAAATGCTCAATTTGTATGTTGTAATGTCTTAGAGACTTCAAAGTATGTTACCGAAACTTTTGATATTGTTTTTACAAGCTATGGTGTTATAGGTTGGTTACCCGATTTAAAACCTTGGGGAAGAATGATTGCTGAGCGATTAAAAAAAGGCGGGACGTTTTATATTATTGAATTTCATCCTATTGTTTGGATGTTCGATTATCTGGAAGGTAAAGCGATAATGAAATATGGTTATATGCAAGACGCTGTTATCTATGAAGAGTATGAAGGAACTTATGCTAATATGAATGCTAATATAAAAACGAAAGAATATGGATGGAACCACGGTTTGAGTGCGGTTGTTAATGCTTTAGTAGCAGCAGGTTTAAAAGTAGAATATTTAAATGAGTACGATGCCTCTCCTTACAATGTATTCCCCGACTTAGTAAAAACCCAATCGGGGAATTATGTGACTGCAGATAAACTATATCCACTTCTTTTTGAGATCAAAGCAACAAAACTTTAATGTGTATTCTTCTTTAAAACTTCTGGCATTTTCGCTTGAAAACGTTTTAATCTAGGTACAGATACTCCTCGAATATAACTTTGATTAGGATGCAACTTTTCATAGTTTTGATGGTAATCTTCTCCAATCCAGAATTTTTGAAAAGGATACACTTCCGCAGCAATAGTTTTACCTAGTTTTTTTGCCAAAGCTTGCTTTTTTGTAGTTATAATTTGTTTTTGAGTCGCATTTTGATAAAAAATAATAGACCTGTATTGTGAGCCTCTATCTGGACCTTGCCCGTTAACTTGTGTTGGATTTTGCGAAGCAAAATAAACATCGACTAAGGTTTTAAAACTAACAACCTTTGGGTTGTAAATAACCTCAACAGCTTCCGCATGCCCTGTACGTCCAGTATTACTTGCTTCGTATGTGGGATTATTGGTATGGCCACCAGAATAGCCGCTAACAACTTCACTTACGCCATTTACACTTTCGTATATGGCTTCTACGCACCAAAAACAACCACTGGCGAAATATGCTTTTGCCATACCGTGTTCCATAGGGACTTCGATTGGAGTCGCATTTTTTATTTTATCTTGTTTAGAGTTTTGTGCCGTGTTTTGGCAACTAAGTAATAATAGAATACTTAGTATTGGGATTATTTTTTTCATGGTCTTTGTCATTTTCTAGTTTGTCGTAAAAAACACTGAAACTTAAATCCGGTTTAATATTTTTTAACTAAAAAGCCTCTACTAATTTAGTAGAGGCTTTAAGTTATTCTTTAATGAAAGTATTATTTATAGTTTTTTAAATAATTTTTCCATTTTCTCTTTTTGTTCTATAGCTAAAAGTTCATCGACCAAGATACGTCCACTATGCTCATCTGTAATAATCTTTTTGCGAGCGCCTATTTCCATTTGTACTTGTGGTGGAATCGTAAAGTATGATCCTCCAGAAGCGCCTCTTTCAATAGGTACAACTGCTAAGCCATTCTTTACATTTTTACGAATTCTATTATAAGCTTTTACCAAACGCTCTTCGATTTTCTTTTTATAATCTTCAGATTTTTTGATTAAAGCCTCTTCTTCTTTTTCCGTTTCAGCTAAAATAGCATCTAATTCACTTTTTTTGTGTTTAAGATGCGTCTCTCTGTCTTTAGTATGTTGTTTTGTTTTCTCAACAACTTCTTTCTTTTGCTCTATTTGAGCTTTAAACTCTCTAATGTGTTTTTCAGCGAGTTCTATTTCAAGTTCTTGGTACTCAATTTCTTTCGTTATAGAGTTGTACTCTCTGTTGTTTCTAACGTTCTTTTGTTGTTCTGTATACTTCTTTATAAGTGATTTAGATTCTTCAATGCTGTTTTTTTTGGCACTAATCTCACTATCTACAGATTCTAAACTAACAACAAGTTTGTCTAATCTAGCATTTAAGCCAGTAACTTCATCTTCTAAATCGCTAACCTCTAAAGGTAGTTCTCCACGAACATTTCTTATTTCATCAATTCTTGAATCGATTAATTGTAAATCGTATAAAGACCTTAAGCGTTCTTCTACAGTTACTTCTTTACTCTTTGCCATACTTTAAAAATACTTAACAGGATTGGTATTTGTGTTTGATAAAATGACTGCAAAATTAGTGATTTTTTTTGTAAGATGTGCTACTAAACCGTTTTTTGTGAACTGTTCGCTTTCATAATGTCCAATGTCGGCTAAAATTATTTGGTCCTCAGCAGTAAAAAAATCATGATATTTAAGATCTGCTGTAATAAATATATCGGCTTTTATTGCTTTTGCTTTCATAATCGCAAAGCTTCCAGAACCTCCCAATACAGCTACTTTTTGTATTGGTTTGTTTAATAATCTAGAATGGCGGATAGCTTTAGTGTTCATTTGTTGCTTTAGAGATTCTAAAAAGTCTATTTCAGACATTGGCGTTTTAAGCATGCCATACATTCCCATTCCTATAGTTTGATTTTTATTTTCTAAAGTTGTAACCTCATAAGCGACTTCTTCATACGAATGGTTTTCTAATAAGGTATTAATAATTTTAGACTCCAAATGTTTAGCAAAGGTTACAGAAATTTGAGTTTCATTTTCATAATGGATATTCCCTTTGTTACCTTTAGTTGGAGAAGCCTTTTTATTTGCTTTGTAAGTGCCTAACCCTTCTAAGTTAAAACTACAGTGATCGTAGTTGCCTATGTTTCCAACACCTATAGAGAATAAAGCTTCTCTTAGGGCCTTGGCTTCATTTTTAGGTACGAAAGTGGTTAGTTTTTTTATGGTTTGGGTTTGTGGAATGAGTATTTTTTTATTTTGTAAACCCAATTGGTTGCATATTATATCATTTACACCATTAATATGATTATCTAACGCGGTATGTATGGCATAGATTGCGATATCGTGTTTTATGGCTTTTAAAACAACACGCTCTACATAATTTTTTCCAGTTATTTTTTTTAAGCCTTTAAATATTATGGGATGAAAACTAACAATTAGGTTGCATTGTTTTGCAATAGCTTCATCAACTACTGTTTCTAGTGTGTCCAAAGTAACTAAGATTCCAGTTAATTTAGTGTTTTTGTCTCCTACTAAGAGGCCAACGTTGTCGAAATCTTCAGCATATGCTAAAGGAGCATAACTTTCTAAGTGATTAATAACGTCTTGAAGAATCATATTATTTTCTAAATTGAATTAGAAACAAATATAAAATATTTACTTTCGTTATGATGAATCTTCTTACTATAAAGTTTTTTACTATAAAGAGAGCATCATATTTAATAGACATACTTATTGTTAATAAATGAAATTATTACGGTACATCGCTTTTCCTCTAGGCCCCTTTTATTATATGGTAACAACGTTACGTAACTTACTTTACGACCATAATCTAAAAAGGTCTAAGTCATATAACCTGCCAGTAATTTGCGTCGGTAATTTAAGTACAGGAGGTACAGGTAAAACTCCAATGGTTGAGTATTTGATTCGGTTATTAAAGGCAGATAAGAAACTCGCTACTTTAAGTCGAGGTTACGGACGAAAAACAGCCGGTTTTGTGCTAGGTACAAAAGGCGCTACTGCAGAAAGCTTGGGAGACGAGCCGTTTCAATTTTATAATCGTTTTTTTAGGGATATATATGTTGCTGTGGATGGAAACAGACAAAATGGAATAGCTAAGCTCTTAGCTTTAAAACCCGTTCCAGAGGTTATTTTGCTAGACGATGCCTTTCAGCACAGAAAAGTAAAAGCGGGGTTTAATATTTTATTAACGACTTATTCTAAGTTGTATGTTAACGATTGGGTGTTGCCAACGGGAAATTTGAGAGAGCCTAAAAGTGGCGCTAAACGCGCTCAAGTAATAATGGTTACTAAATGCCCTAGTAGTATAAGTGAAGCAGATAAGAACAGTATAATAACTAAAATGGCACCAGAGCAATATCAAAATGTTTTTTTTAGTTCTATTGTTTATAGTAAAACTGTAATTAGTATGCACGCTACTCTAGCGTTGCATAGTTTGCCTAAATTTACTTTGGTAACTGGGATCGCTAATGCAGGAAGCTTAGTTCGTTTTTTACAAGAAAAGGGATTGTCTTTTACTCATCTAGAATACGCCGATCATCATCATTTTTCAAATGCCGATATCGAAACGATTGCTAAAAGGGATTTAATTATTACAACCGAAAAGGATTATATGAGGCTAAAGGGCATACCAACATTAGAAAGGAAGTTGTATTATCTTCCTATTGAAATAGAAATTGATGATTCAAAGCGATTTGATAGTTTAATTAAGACTTTTGTTTCTACTAACTAATTATTGTAATGTTAGGCATTAGGTATTAACGCATCAAATAGTTTGCGCTCAAAATCTTCTTGTTTAAAGGGTTTGGAGATAATGTTGTTAAAACCAGCTTCTTCAAATTCTTGCATTTTGTCTTCTATAGTAACGGCCGTTAATGCAAAAATAGTTAGTTTTTTATCAAAAGTTCGTATAATTTTAGTAGCTTCCATACCGCTTATTCCTGGCATGTGTATGTCCATTAAAACAACATCATAATTAGTTGTTTTTACTCGGTCTACAGCTTCTTCTCCGTTGTCTATAACATCACAATTAAGTTTCATTTTGTTTAAGATCTTCTTTGTGATCATTTGGTTGATTTTATTATCTTCAACCACTAATATTTTAATTTTACTTAGTTCTAATTCGTTGACTTCGTTGAAATAATTTATTTTCTTTTCTTTAATAATCTCACTGGTATATTGCATTGGGATTTCAAAAAAGAAAATAGATCCTTTGCCTAATTCACTTTCAAGGTATATTTTTCCGTTTAAAATTTCGATCAATCCTTTTACAATAGATAAACCTAAACCTGTACCGCCATATTTACGATTTATCTGTATGGAACCTTGTGAGAAACTTTCAAAAAGGTGTTCTTGTTTCTCCATACCAATACCGATACCATTGTCCTCAACTTCAAAGCGAATATTGTAAAGGCCTTCTTTTTCATTAATTTTTGAAGCTCTAATCCAGATATCACCATCTTTGGTAAATTTGATGGAGTTCCCAATAAGATTGATTAATATTTGAGATATTTTTAATTGGTCGGCATTATAGTTTAAAGGGAGTGCTTTATCGTATTCTAGATGTAATTTAATGTTGTTATCCAATGCAGAGTTGTTTAGTGCAGAAATAACGTTAGATATTTTCTTTTTGAGATTAAAAGTTTCGGGTTCAATATCGACTTTGTTGGCTTCAATTTTATTAATCTGAAGAATATCATTAATAAAAGTTAGTAGATAATCCCCTGAGAATTTAAGTGATTTTAAATGCTGTACTTGATCGGGTTTCGGATTTTCGTCTAATAACATATTAGTTAATCCCGTAACAGCGTAAAGCGGAGTTCTAAGCTCGTGAGTTACAGTGGATAAGAAATTTGCTTTTGTTCTAGAAGCTAATTCAGCCTTTTCTTTAGCTACTATTAATTCGGCATTCTTCTTGTGTAATACGTTATTAGATTTTAATCTTATATTATTGTTTTTATACAACGATAAGGTTAGTAATGATAGAATTGTAATTAATGCGATACTAAGTATGGTTGTTAATTGATTAAAAGTATTAGACTTTGAAGGATTTTCATTGGGGATTTCTTCTTTTTTTGAAACTTCTATTTGCTTGGTTTTTGCAAGCCCATTTTTTCTTTTTGCTTCTAAATCTGTTTTCGTTGCAGCGTGAATGGAATCAGACAACCTGATATAGTATTTTAAATAGTTATTAGATAATTTAAGATTACCTTCACTTAGATATAAATCACTAAGTATGATAGTACCATGGCTTATAATGCTTGTGTAATTTCTTGCTTTAGCAATATTAAAACCGTTATTAGCATTTTTTAATGCTTCTTTTAGGGAACCTAGTAGATATTGTGTTTTCCCCAGTTGTAATAACCCAGAACTTAGAATAGAATCTGCTTTGTTTTGTTCTGCTAATTTTATAGAAGCATTAAAGGCTATTTTTGCTTTTTCTAATTCTTTAATTTTAAGAAGTAGTTTGCCTTCATGTAATAATACTTTGGCTTCTAGAAGCTCAAGTTTTTTTAGCTTGCAAATTGTTTTAGCATCCTTAAAAAAGGCTAAAGCTTTATCAAAATTACCTTGAGCAGCATATACCAAACCTATATTATAATAGGTCTTTCCTAAGGGGATAAAGTCTTTATGTATGTGTTGAATTTTTATTGCATTAGAAAAGCTTTTTATAGCCTCATCTAAATAGCCCAATGTATGTTGAAGTGTTCCTATTTTAAAATAAATAGCTCCTGCTTTTTTTGTAGTACCCAGATTATCAATTTGTTTTATAATAGATTCTAGGTCTAATAAAGCTTGATCATAATCGCTGTTATTTGTGTGCTCTTTAGATGAGTGAATTGCAAGATCAATTTCCTCTTGTGTTAGTTTGGTGGTCTCCTCTGTTAAATTTTGAGCATTTATGCCTAAGTTTAATAGAAGTAAAAAAGCATAAATAAAATTGTTTGGGAAGAGCATTTATTATGTTGTTTTACTAACAAATATAATTTTTTTTAGGTTAAAGAACTGTTTTTTTTAGACAAATTGACTATGAGGTCAATCACCCGATTAGAATAGCCTGTTTCATTATCATACCACCCAATAATCTTAACCATGTTACCAATTACAGAGGTCATTTGAGCATCGAAAATACACGAGTGTGAGTTGCCTACAATATCTATGGAAACGATGGGGTCTTCAGTGTATTCTAAAATGCCTTTATATTGTGTTTGTGATGCTTTTTTAAAAGCCGTATTAATGGCTTCTATTGAAGCGGCCTTTTTTACATTAAAAGTGATGTCTGTAAGAGATCCATTGGCTACAGGGACTCTAATACCACAACCACCAATAACATTTGCTAAATCTGGGAATATTTTTGTTAAAGCTTTTGCAGCTCCTGTTGTTGTTGGAACTATAGATTGCCCAGCTGCTCTAGCACGACGTAAATCTCTGTGAGGTTGGTCGTGTAAACTTTGATCGGTGGTGTAGGAATGTATTGTCGTTATGTAGGCTTGATTTATACCACAGAGCTCATTAATAATGGCAATCATTGGCGCGGCGTTATTTGTTGTGCAGGACGCATTAGATATAATGCTTTCATTTCCGTCCAGAATATGCTCATTGGTTCCTAAAACAATGGTTTTAATGTCGTCGTTTTCTGGAGGGACACTTAAAATAACTTGCTTAGCACCATTGTTAATATGATATTCGAGGCTTTCTTTGGTTTTAAATTTACCTGTAGCTTCAATAACTATATCTACGTTATAAGGTGTCCAATTTATGTTCTTAGGTTGTGTTTCATTTAAAAGCACAACGGGAGAGTTGTCTACAATAATATGATTCTCATTGTGAGTGATATCAGCCTTGAAAATACCATGTATACTATCATATTTTAATAAGTGACTTAGTGTTTTAGCATCTGCTAAATCATTAATAGCAACAACTTTAATATTAGGGTATGCATTAAGCAAACGAAAAACACGTCGGCCAATACGACCAAAACCATTTATAGCAACAGTAGTCATTAGTTTATGTGTTTTTGGGCTTTATATGATGAGCGTACCAGTGCGCTACTTTCTACGTGTCTAAATCCTAATTTTAATCCGATCTCTTCGTATTCAGCAAATTGATCAGGGAGTATAAATTGTTTTACAGGGAGGTGCCTTTTGCTAGGTTGTAAATATTGCCCAATGGTAACGACATCTACCTCATTACTACGTAAATCGTGGAGAGTTTCAATGACTTCTTCGCGAGTCTCACCTAAGCCTAGCATAATACCAGATTTTGTGCGGCGTTGCCCTTGTTGTTTCAAATATTTAAGAACACTCAAACTTTTGTCGTATTTTGCTTGTATACGAACTTCACGAGTTAAACGCCTTACTGTTTCGATGTTATGAGATACAACTTCTGGGGCGACTTGTATAATACGATCTAAGTGTTTTTCTATGCCTTGAAAATCAGGAATAAGTGTTTCTAATGTGGTTTCAGGATTCATTCTACGTACAGCTTTTACCGTTTCTGCCCACATAATACTTCCCATGTCTTTTAAGTCATCACGATCTACACTTGTTAAAACGGCATGTTTTATATTCATGATTTTTATAGAACGGGCTACTTTTTCCGGCTCATCCCAATCTACCGTTTCAGGTCTTCCCGTTTTTACACCACAAAAACCACAAGAGCGTGTGCAAATATTACCTAAAATCATAAAAGTTGCTGTGCCTTCTCCCCAACACTCTCCCATATTTGGGCAGCTACCTGAAGTACAGATGGTGTTTAATTTGTATTTGTCTACCAATCCTCGGAGTTCTGTGTACTTCTTACCTGTAGGAAGTTTTACACGCAACCATTTGGGTTTGCCTTGTCTCTCTTTTGGTAAGATAGCGGAACGGGTTTCACTCTTCATAAATACATTATTTCTTAAGGGACAAAGATACAAAGTATTCTATTAATTATTTCATAAAGTAACAATATACAAAAGGTTGAATTTTTATAAAGAAAATACTCGTTTTAGAGAATATTAAATTTAAGCGGAAGCTTTTAAAAAAGCTTTTAGACTATACTTAATCTTTAATAATAATGTCTGCTAGTAGTTTTTTAGCGCGAAGTAATTTTACTTTTATGTTGTTTATAGGTTCTCCTAATTCATTACTAATTTCCTTGTAACTGAGTTCTTGAAAATAACGCAGGTTTATAACTTTTTGATAATGTGGTTTCAATTGTTTGATGTCTCTAAGTAATTTGGTTAAATTCTGTTCGGTTATTAATTTATCTTCTGGAGAAGGCGATTCATCGGCAACTTTATAAACAGTATCGTCTTGATGATCGGTAATTTTATAGTTTATAGAACTTTTTGCCTTTCGTAGTAAATCGATATGAATGTTTTTAGAAATAGTAATTAACCATGTCTGAAACTTATAATCTTCATTGTATGTTTTTATTTTATCAAAAGCCTTAGAGAATGTCTGAATCGTAATATCTTCAGCATCATTTTCGTTTTCTATGCGTTTTAATTGAAAACCATAAACACTATCCCAGAATTCATCTAACAGGAAGTTAAAAGCCTTTTGATTATTTTGTTTTGCTTTTTGTATCGCTTCTTTTATTTCCAATGTTTAGGTTTTGAAATAAGGTTAGATATAAATATAAACAATTGAAAAACAATTAAAAATAATTCTAAAAAGGGCAGTAAAAATAAAATATCGAGTTCATTTAATTTTTTTGCCGAAAACCCAACAATTAAAAACTGTAAAATAACCCTTACTATAATTAATGAAAGTGTAATTTTCCAGGAGAAGAGGGTTAATAAGAGTGTTGTGGAAAGCAACCAGAATAAAAAGAGCGAGCCATAAAAGGTAGAGAGCAGTCCTTTATGGATAAATTTATATTTATTAGCAGTAGAAACGTGTCTCCTTTTTTGTGTAAACCAATCTTTAAAGCTTGTTTTTGGATTGGAGGTTGTAAACCCTTCTTTAGAAAAGCAAATGCTTGTATTGGTCGCGTTTGCAGCTTCGTTTATGAATAAATCATCATCACCAGAGCGAATGTCTATATGTTTTATAAACCCATTAGTTTTAAAAAATTCAGATCTATTATATGCTAAATTACGTCCCACTCCCATATATGGAGAACCTATTCTAGCAAAAGAAAAATATTGAATCGCCGTTAAAAGTGTTTCATAACGGATTAATTTATTAAGTAAAGAGAATTTAATTTTATTATAAGCTCCATAACCAAGAACAATAGTTGAAGTTTCAGAAAAATGAGCACTCATCGTTTTGACCCATTGATTGGAAACGGGTTTGCAATCTGCATCTGTAAAAAGCAGATTGTCATTTTTAGCGGCTTTAATACCTAAGGTTAATGCGTATTTTTTATTCCCCCAAAAGGCTTCTACGTTTTTAACATCCACGATTTTAATGTTATCATGCTTTTTAGCAAAAGACTCCATTACTTCTAAAGTCTCATCATATGAAGAGTCGTTAATTAAAACCACTTCAAAGTCAGGATAGTCTTGATTTAATATGGAAGGTAGAAAATGTTTTAAATTTTCGGCTTCGTTTTTTGCGCATACAATAACAGAAACTGCTGTTGTGTCTTTTAAGGTTTTGTTTTGGGGTTTTCCAAAGGCAAAAGGGCTAAATATAATACCATAGAATATAATTTGTATGCAAAATACAACTAGAAAGCTGTAAAATACGATATCAAGTATAATCATATGTTTTTAAGAATGTTGAGATTCGTTACAATCAACAAACTGATCTGGCGTTTTTCCACAAAAACCACACGCTTCTCCATCCTTATTTAACATCGGGTTTTGACTCGCACAAGTTCCAGCGAATTTACCGTCTTTCTTTGCCCATATTTTAATAGCAATTCCTGCAACTGCCAATCCTAATAATACTAATGTGAGTAGTAGAAGTTTCACTTGTTTTTATGTTTTAATTAGAGAACAGCAAAGATAAAGGTTTTAAGTCAGTATCTAAATAAAGTTAAAGAATATCGTTCGTGTTCTTTTTATAAAAAAGCAACTGCTTAGTTAGTCATTACTATTAACCTTTAATTCTATTTCGGCTACAGGAGTATCTCCAGAGGCATTTAAACTGCCGCCTTTAGGTTCTATAGTTATGGTTAAGCCAAGGGCATCTTCTGTATAAGGTAATTTTTGTAGGCGTCTATCGGCATCACTTAATATACCAAGATTAACCATTTTATCTTGCATTTCAGCCCAAATTTGGTAGCACTGCTCCTTCGGTAATGTTGGGAGACTAACCACATCTATCATGGATGTTTTTTCTTTTGGGTTTATGTAAGCTACCGTTTTTAAGTTTTTTGCTCTCTTATTTCCAGTAATGATGTATTTTTCTGTTTCTGGATTGTTTAATTGCGCAAATTGTTCCATTAAGGATTCTAACCTGCTATTGTTTTGATTGATGTCATTCCTTAAGTCAAAAAGCTCATCCACAACAACTTGGTTTTCATTTGCGAGTTTTTGATTTTGAATGAAAAAGTAAAATGAAAACCCTGCAAATAATAATGCTGTTACACTTGCAGCTACACCAAAATTAAACCAAGATTTTTTAGAACTAGGTTTAAGTCTAAAAATGGGCTTATCGTCTAGTTCGTTTAAAATAGAATCTAACAAAATAGCAGGTGCTTTAACAGCATTTACTTGAGACGTTAATTCTAATTGCGCTTGAAGCGCATCGTATGCCAGTTTTACATCTGGGTATTTATTAATGTATTCTTCAACCTTAAGAGTTTCTTTAGGCGATGTCTGGCCGATTAGATACCTGTCTAATAACCCAGAATTAAAAAAAGTATTTATATCAACATCCATAACACTTATTTTTGGGGATTGTAAATTTTTTTCAATTCACGTAATCCTATTTTTAATCTCGATTTTATTGTTCCTAATGGAATTTCTAATTCATCACTTGCTTCTTGTTGCGTCATTCCCTCGAAAAAAAGCGCATTTATAACTATTTGGTATTTTAAATCTAAGCTGCCTAGGTGTTTTTTTATGTCTAGAGTGTCTTGATTTAAACTCTTGGTAGTCAGTTTATATACGTTAGAAGATTCTATTTGGATTTCCTTACTCGTTTTATTATTTAAAGATCGAACTTTATCTATGGAAGTATTATAGACAATACGGTACAACCAAGTAAAGAGTTTTGCTTTTTCGGGATTGTATGTTTTTCCTTTTTTCCAGACTTTTACGAAACTTTCTTGAAGCACATCCTGAGCCAAATCATCGTCTGTAATTACTTTTTTTATGACTCCTAAAAGAGCCCCAGAATAGTTTTCATATAATAGTGAAATGGCTGCTTTATCGCCATTTT
Organism: Lacinutrix sp. YIN62; assembly: GCF_057219185.1. Classification (NCBI taxonomy): domain Bacteria; kingdom Pseudomonadati; phylum Bacteroidota; class Flavobacteriia; order Flavobacteriales; family Flavobacteriaceae; genus Lacinutrix; species Lacinutrix sp. YIN62. Next base: position 125,198 of record NZ_JBXVVH010000003.1, on the reverse strand, counting down.
TCATAAACTCTACAATGTCTTTTTCTATAGTCGTATTCAATTTAAGGAGGGCTTAGGCGTTAGTTTAATGTTATACGAGTCTGTTGTCCTGATGGGTTATATAATGTTAACCTCAGTTTCTATTTTAATGTTAAATATACGATAAATAGTTTTTTGAATCAATATTGAAAGGGCTAGGATATCTTCACCTTTTGCATTATTATAATTAACTAAAACGAGCGCTTGGTTTTTATGGACACCATAATTTCCAAACGTTTTACCTTTAAAACCTGCTTTTTCAATAAGCCAGCCAGCCGGAATCTTGACTTCGTTTTCTGAAACGGGATAACTTGGAGCCTCAGGGAAATTGCTTTGTAAGGTTTTAAAATGTTTAATTGAAATGATGGGGTTTTTAAAAAAACTGCCACTATTTCCTATTTTATCTGGGTTAGGGAGTTTGCTTTCGCGAATGGTAATTATAGCTTTAGAGATGTCTTGAATTGTAGGTGTTGTAATTCCCAAAGTGTCAAGTTGCGTCTTAATAGCGCCGTAATTTGTATGTAGTTTGTGTGCTTGAGTGGTTAGTTTAAAAAGAACGTTTATAATGATGTACTTTCCTTTTGCATGTTGTTTAAAAATAGAATTACGATAGCCAAAAGCGCAATCGGCTTTTGTAAAGGTTTCTATTGTTAATGTTTCTAAATTTAAAGCTTCACAAGCTACAAAATGGTCTTTTAATTCCACGCCGTATGCTCCAATGTTTTGAATCGGTGCTGTTCCTACATTTCCAGGAATTAATGACATGTTCTCTAATCCGCCATAATTATTATTTAAGCACCATAAAATAAACTCATGCCAATTTTCTCCAGCTTCAGATTTAACTAAAACCGAAGTGTCTGTTTCTGAAATTATGGCGATCCCTTTTATATTAATGTGGATAACCAAGGCGTCAATATCCTTGGTGAGTAGAATATTACTACCGCCACCAAGGATTATTTTTTTTGAGTAATCCTCAAGTTTTAAAACAGATATAAGCTCAGGTAAAGACGTTATTGAAACAAAATGTTTCGCTAAAACATCGATACCAAATGTATTGTAAGGTTTTAAAGATATGTTTGTTTTTATATGCACTAATCTTTATAGACTTTTAAAGCTTCTTTTATAATATTAACAGCTTTGACTAAGCTTTCTTTGTTAAGTACGTATGCAATCCTAATTTGGTTTAGACCCACTCCAGGAGTTGAATAAAAACCGGCAGCTGGCGCGACCATAACAGTTTCATTGTCAATGCTAAAGTGTTCTAGTAGCCATTGCGCAAATTTATCACTATTTTTTACAGGAAGCTCTGCGATACAATAAAAAGCTCCTTTTGGATTTGCTACTTTTAATCCTTCAATTTTGTTTAATTCTTCAATTAAAGTGTTTCGTCTGCCTACATATTCTTCAATAACATTATCGAAGTAACTTTGCGGGGTGTCTAAAGCGGCCTCGCTAGCAATTTGAGCCAATGTAGGAGGGCTTAATCTTGCTTGCGCAAATTTCAATGCTGTTTGTATTACGGCTTTGTTTTTAGAAACCAAACAGCCTATTCGTGCGCCACACATACTATAGCGTTTAGAAACGGAATCTATAATTATGGCGTGCTCATCAAGATCTTTTTCTTGTAATATGGAGTAGTGTTTAGCGCCATCATAAGCAAATTCACGATAAACTTCATCTGCGATTAAAAATAAATTATGTTTTTTTACTATAGCAGCTAGCTGTTGTATTTCTTCTTTAGAGTATAAGTAACCGGTTGGATTCCCTGGGTTACAAATGAGTATGGCTTTAGTTTTTGGTGTGATTAATTTCTCGAAAGCTTCAATTGGAGGAAGCGCAAAGTTGTTGTCTATTTCTGAAATAACGGGAACAACCTTTACACCAGAAGCTGTTGAAAACCCATTGTAATTAGCATAAAAAGGTTCAGGGATAATAACTTCATCATCTACATCCATAATACTGCCGAAAGTAAATAACAAGGCCTCACTACCCCCCGTTGTTACTATAATATCACTGTGAGTAATATTGATATCGTTTTTTGCATAATATGCTGTTAGTTTTTCTCGGTATTGTTCAGAACCTTCAGATCTAGAGTAGGATAGAACATCGATATTACTATCTTTGATAGCGTTTATCGCTACTTCTGGAGTTTTAATGTCTGGTTGACCAATGTTTAAGTAATATATGGATTTACCTTCTTTTTCAGCTTTTTCAGCAAAAGGAACCAGTTTTCTTATAGGAGATTGAGGCATTAATGCGCCCTTTTTAGATATTATTGGCATAGTGGCAATTTTTAAAAATGCAAAGTTGCGAAAAAATATTTTAAAATTTATTTAAAAAAAAGCTTTTAATAGGAGCGTTTTTCCTATGTTGTGAAACCTCAAACTTACGATTTGTTTTTTTATGAAGTTTAAACGTTTTTTTTGTTGTCTATTTTTTAGTCTTTTTATGTTAACGTATTGCTTGTCTCAAAGTAAATATCATATTAATAATGAAAAAGGGACGACTAAAATAAAATTTAAACTCATAAATAATGTCATAATTATCCCTGTAGAAGTTAACGGTGTTGAATTATCCTTTTTGTTGGATACTGGAGTTAGCCGACCTATTGTGTTTAATTTTTTAAAAGATTCTGATTCCTTAGAGATTCTAAATGCGGAAAAAATCTATTTAAAAGGTTTAGGGAATGGTGGTTTGGTTGAGGCTTTAAGGTCATCCAGAAATGAATTTAAAATTGGAGAGGCTGTAAATAAAGCACAAAACTTTTATGTTGTATTTGATTCTTCAATAAATTTTGCGCCTAAACTTGGAACACCTATTAATGGTATTATAGGCTATGATCTTTTTAAGGATTTGATAGTTGATGTTAATTATAAAAATAAATATATAAAACTTACAAATCCAGAGGGTTATCGTTATAAATCATGCCGAAAATGTGAGGTATTTAATTTAGAATTTCATAATGATAAACCTTATTTTAATATAGAAGCTGTAGTAGATGCAAATACAATCCCCGTTAAGTTGCTTATAGATTCAGGAAGTAGTGATGCGTTGTGGCTTTTTGAAGATGATACTTTAGGACTAAGGTCTGGAACTAATTATTTTAATGATTTTCTGGGGTATGGGTTGAGTGGAGTTGTACATGGGAAACGGTCTAAGATAGATGAGCTTAAGTTAAGTGATTTTCGGTTACAAAAACCAAAAGTGGCCTTTCCAGATTCTACAATTATAGCAAGCATAAGAAAAATAAATGGACGAAATGGGAGTTTAGGAGGAGAAATACTTAAGCGATTTAATATTACAATGGATTATAGAAATGCAAAGATGTCTTTGAAAAAGAATTCTAATTTTTATGCTCCATTCGAATATAATAAAAGTGGAATAGAGTTAGAACATGATGGAGTACGTCTAGTAACCGAAACAAAAAGTATCCGTGAAAATACGTTAGTTTATAAAAAAGAACCATTAAGTGTACAGGCTGTTTTTGTTAAAGAGCGCCTTGTAGTGAAGCCCGCTTATAGCATAGGGAATGTCAGGCCTAATTCGCCCGCAGCTCGTGTGGGCTTGAAAAGAGGAGATGTTGTAGTGTCTATTAATAGTAGGAATGCCGAGAATTACACCTTACAGGAAATTATGGAGTTGTTTTTTGGAGAAGAGGGTAAGAAAATTCGATTAGGTGTTGAAAGAAACGGAATTAGGATAAATGTGATCTTTCATTTAGAATCGCTTTTAAAATAGAAAAGTCGAAACGTGTAGTTTCGACTTTAAAAACTTTTATAATAAGAAGGGATTTCTTATTGTTCCATTACGCTTTTCTTTTTGTTATTAAGTACACTTGTTTTTGAAGGATCTATAACTTCTCCTTTAATTTTTAGTGCAATAGTAGGCGTTTCTGCATTAGAGATTACAGTAATCGTTTTTCTAATAGGCATCACTCTATTGGTGTCATACTTAACTTCAATTTCTCCAGTTTTACCTGGCATAATAGGTTTTTTTGGCTTTTTAGGGACTGTACAGCCACAACTAGAACTTACTTTACTTACTATTAAAGGGGCGTTACCAGTATTTGTAAATTCAAAGGTTCTAACACCATTAGCTCCTTTTTCAATAGTTCCGTAATCTATTGTAGTCTGTTTAAATTCAATTTTTGCTACTTTATCTTGAGCATTAACTGAAAAGCCAACCAGTCCGATAAATAATATTGTCAATAAATGTTTCATCACTATTTCTGTTTTAATTCGTTGTAAATCTAGTTACTTTTTAGTCGTTCTGCAAAAAAAATAGACATAATGCACTCTTGAGAATATATATGTCACATTTAACAGCACATTAATATCTGTTATAATTTCACAGGAGCAGAAATATAAGTATTTTTGCTGATTATTATTCCAAAATTATTCCAAAGGTATGAGCATTCCATCAAAATACGATGCAAAACAGGTAGAAAACAAGTGGTACGACTACTGGATGAAGAACAATTATTTTCATTCTACACCAGATGAGCGAGAACCATATACAATTGTTATTCCGCCACCAAATGTTACAGGGGTGCTACATATGGGACATATGCTTAATAATACGATTCAAGATGTATTAATTCGTCGCGCACGATTACAAGGCAAAAATGCCTGTTGGGTACCAGGAACAGATCATGCTTCTATTGCTACAGAGGCAAAAGTAGTAGCCAAGCTGAAAGCGCAAGGTATTGATAAAAATGACTTGACGCGTGAAGAATTTTTGGCTCATGCATGGGAATGGACAGAAGAATATGGCGGTGTGATTTTAGAACAGCTTAAAAAGCTGGGGTGTTCTTGTGATTGGGAACGTACAAAATTTACAATGAACGACGATATGTCGGAGGCAGTAATAAAGGTGTTCGTAGATTTATACGAAAAAGGATTGATCTATAGAGGTTACCGTATGGTTAATTGGGATCCAGAGGCAAAAACGACCTTGTCTGATGAAGAAGTTATTCATGAAGAACGCCAAGGGGTATTATATTACCTAAACTATAAAATAGAAGGGAGTGAAGAGCTGTTAACTATTGCGACAACGAGACCGGAAACCATTTTTGGAGATACCGCAATATGTATTAATCCTAATGACGAACGTTTTGCATCTTTAAAAGGGAAAAAAGCGATTGTTCCTATCTGTAATCGAGTGATCCCTATTATAGAAGATGAGTATGTAGATGTTGAATTCGGAACAGGATGCTTAAAAGTAACACCTGCTCATGATGAAAATGATAAAATGCTTGGAGATAAACATAATTTGAGTGTTATAGATATCTTTAATGAAGATGCTTCTTTAAATAGCTTTGGAATGCACTTTGAAGGTTTAGATCGGTTCGTGGCAAGAAAAGCTGTCGCTAAAGAACTAGAAGAAACAGGCGTTTTAACTAAAACAGAGACACATACAAACAAAGTAGGGACATCGGAAAGGACTAAGGCAGTTATAGAACCAAGATTAAGTGACCAATGGTTTCTTAAAATGGAAGAATTGGTGAAACCAGCTATAAAAGCGGTTTTGGAAGATGGCGATATTAAATTATTCCCTAAGAAATTTGAGAATACTTATAGGCATTGGATGGAAAATATTAGAGATTGGAATATTTCTAGACAACTCCTATGGGGACAGCAAATCCCAGCCTATTTTTATGGTGATGGGAAAGAAGACTTTGTTGTCGCAGAAACTAAAGAAGAGGCTTTAATAAAAGCACAAGAAAAAATAGGGAATCCTACTTTAAAATTAGAAGATTTAAAGCAAGATTCAGATGCATTAGATACATGGTTTTCGTCTTGGTTATGGCCAATGAGTGTTTTCGATGGGATTAGAAACCCAGAGAACGAAGAAATAAAATATTACTACCCAACTAACGATTTAGTAACAGGGCCAGATATTCTGTTCTTTTGGGTGGCACGTATGATTATTGCAGGCTACGAGTACAAGGATCAAAAACCGTTTGAAAATGTGTATTTAACAGGACTAGTTAGAGATAAGCAACGCCGTAAAATGAGTAAGTCATTAGGGAATTCTCCAGATGCATTAAAACTAATAGAAGATTATGGAGCAGGAGGTGTGCGAGTTGGGTTGTTATTGAGTAGTGCCGCAGGAAATGATTTAATGTTCGACGAAGCATTGTGCCAACAAGGTAAAGGATTTGGAAATAAGATATGGAACGCCTTTCGTTTAATTGATGGTTGGGATGTCGATGAAAATTTACCACAACCAGATTCTAGTACAATAGCTATTGAATGGTATGAATCAAAGTTTCAAAAGGCATTAATTGAAATTGAAGATCATTTTAGCAAGTACCGCTTAAGTGATGCTTTAATGACGACATATAAATTGATTTATGATGATTTCTGTGGATGGCTTCTAGAAATGGTAAAGCCAAGTTATCAAAAACCTATAGATGGCAAAACGTTAAAAAGTATTATCGCTGTTTTTGAAGATAATTTAAAAATTGTGCACCCGTTTATGCCTTTTTTAACAGAAGAATTATGGCAGCATATTTCTGAAAGAACACCAGAAGAAGCATTAATTATAGCGAAATGGCCAGAGATTAAACCTGTAAATGAAAGTATAATAAAGGCTTTTGATTTTGCTTCGGAAGTTATTTCTGGAATTAGAAATATTAGAAAACAAAAAAATATAGCATTTAAAGATGCGATACGTTTTTCTGTAATAAATAACGAAAAAGTAAAGACAGACTTCGATAAAGTTATTGCTAAATTGGGAAATATAGAAGCTGTAGATTATGTTTCAGAAACAGTAGAAGGAGCTTTAACCTTTAGAGTTAAATCTAATGAATACTTTATCCCAATGGCTGGAAGTATAGATGTGGAAGCCGAAAAAAAGAAACTAACCGAAGAGTTAAGTTACACGGAAGGGTTTTTAAAATCTGTGCAAAAAAAATTGTCGAATGAGCGGTTTGTAGCTGGAGCTCCTAAGCAAGTTATTGAAAATGAACGCAAAAAAGAGTCGGATGCATTAGCCAAAATAGAAGTTCTTAAAACAAGTTTGAATAATTTGGGATAAATGAGAACTTAACCGAATGTTTTTGGATGTTTATCGATTTATGGTTCATTTTCCTGTTTTTTTAGTATAATAGTCTTTAATTTTTATTTTTTTTGCATAAATTTTTTTGATTTATGCACAAAACCTACACTACTTTAGCACTATTTTTATTACTTTTTATTGTAAACGGATACTCGCAAACAGGTCCAGGAGGCGTGGGAACTATTAACGGAAGCTCCGCTTTGAGTGTTTGGCTTAGAGCCGACGATATTAATGGCGATGCACTAGTAAATAATAACCCTTCTAATGGTACAAATGTCGCGGTCTGGAAAGATTTTAGTGGTAAAGGAAATGATTTTTCAACAACAGGGACAATTCCTCCTATTTACAGTGAAGGAGAATTTAACTCTGTTGATTTTCTGGCTGTAAATAATAATGTTATGACTCCTAATTCATTTCATAATTTTAATGGCGGAACTATTTTTTTTGCACTGAATGGTGTAGATGGCGGACGACAATCAAACACGTTGTTTGATGATAATTTAAGATCCCTTCGTCTAGAACAGTGGAATAATTCTGGAAGAATAGGATATACACGATATGGGGTTCAAGATTATGTCTCGTCTTTAAATTCTGTATTTGATATTAATGGGATTATTTCTTATGATAAGGAAGCGAGTTCAAACAGTCTTACGATTAGAAGGAATAATGTCGCTGAAACTTTAAATGTGTCAGGGAACCCATTATTTATAGGAGCTTTAGGGCGTAATAATTTAGATAAGGCTAATTACAATATGTATGAAGTTGTTGTTTATAATTCTAAATTGAATACGGCACAACGTATTATTGTAGAAAATTATTTATCAGCAAAATACGGAAGTATTAATATTCAAAATGATTTATATGCTCAAGATACGCCAGCAAATGGTAACTACGATTATAATGTAGCCGGTATAGGGCAAGCTGTAGACGGAACAAATCATATCGACTCCAAAGGAACGGGAATAGTAAGAATTAGTAACCCTTCAGCGGTATCTAATGGCGATTATTTGTTTTGGGGAGAAGAAAGTAAGATCCCTAATTATAGCTTCATTACAAATGCAAGCCACATGGAACAGTTAGACTCTAAATGGCGTGTGAGTAAAGTTAATAATTTAGGTACAGTCGATCTTAGTTTTGATCTTTCAATGATTGATATCTCTGGGAAACAAAATTGTCAGCCCTTAAAATTAGTGGTCGATAATAATAGCGATTTTTCTTCGGGTGTTAGCTATGATTTAACCATAACAGGGGGCATTGCAACAGTCACAAATATTGATTTTACAGATGGAGATTATTTTACGCTTCAATACTTAGATCAAATTGTTTGGGATGGTACCACTTTTTTTAATGGATCGGGAGCGGGGAATATGTTAAATGATACCGATCATTGTTTAAAGTTTACTGTAAAAGCAGGCGCTATGTCAACGTTAACAATAAATGCTCACGTTAGAGAAATTGAGATAGAACCAGGCGGGCAGTTCGAAGTTGCTGATGGGGTTTTATTAGAAGTAGATAATCAAATTGTAATAAATGGGACAATGGATTTATTGGGGGAATCTCAATTAATTCAAAACCATATGAATATAACGGCAAATGGCGGTGTTGGGAGCTTTACGGTAAAACAACAAGGAACGTCCAATATGTATAATTATAATTTCTGGAGTGCTCCTGTAAATACTGGTGGCGTTTGGGAAATAGGAAAGTTAGAAGATGCAAATGGTGTTGTTAATTTTCAAAACACATATGATGCCAATCCCGCAACAAACCCAATAACATTGAGCAATAGATGGTTGTATGGTTTTAATGCTACAGAAGGTGAATATTATGGATGGCAAGCATTTACGCCAACAAGCCCAATATTTCCAGGAAGAGGTTATTCAATGAAAGGTTCTGGAGCAGCAAATACAATACAAGAATATATTTTTAGAGGTTTGCCTAATGATGGTAATTATTCCTTTTCTGTAACAAGTGGAAATGATTTTTTAGTAGGAAATCCTTATCCGTCTGCAATAGATGCAGATCAATTTATAGCAGATAATGTAGGAGTTATAGATGGAACTTTGTATTTCTGGGAGCATTTTGCGTCAAACAATAGCCATGTCACTGTAGCTTATGAAGGCGGATATGCAACTTATAATTTGATGATGTCTTTAGAGGCAGTATCAACATTAGCCAGTGGAGGAAGTCCTTCAAAAGGAGCGCCAAGTAATAAAATTGCAGTAGGACAAGCTTTTTTTATAAATATAAGAAATAATGGAAACCTTGTATTTAACAATAGACAACGAATTTTTGCTAAGGAGTCTAATAATGATTCTATTTTTTATAGAGTAATGGAAGATGAAGAAGATAATACAGATGAAAGAACAAAATTATGGCTAAGTTTTAAAGATGAACAACAAATAAAAAGAACCATTGGTCTCGGGTTTGATACTTTGGCGACAAATGCTTATGATAATGGTTATGACGCCTTATCTTATGATGCTTTTGAAGACCGATTGTATTGGGTTTTAAATGATCAAGCGCTTAGTATTCAGGCATTAAATACGTTGGTAACGGAAGAAGAAATTCCATTAGGAGTACACGTTACAAATCCAGGAAATTATAGTTTAGGAATCGATAGAATAGCGCATCTTGATGAGAATATTGAGGTCTACCTTAAAGATAATAGTAATGATTCGTTTCATAATTTGAGTATGGGGCCAGTGTCATTAGCATTGGACGCAGGAACTCTAGATAATAGATTCTCTATAGTTTTTAAAACATTAGAGACTCTAAATGTTACTAATTTTAATTCGGATGATGATTTTCAAGTCATATATAATGTAATTGATGAGTCTATAACAATAAATGGGATTGAAGCCTTGCGAAAAATAGACGCACTTAAGCTTTATAATATGTTAGGGCAACAATTAATGTCTTTAGAAAAGTTAGAAGGGAATAAAGTAGATGTATCTAATATGAGTAATGCTGTTTATATTGTTGAAATTGTTCAAAATGGGATTAAGAGGTATACTCAGAAATTTGTGAAAGGTTAATACTTAGTCAAAAATTCAGATAAACTGATTAATAGCAATTAATGTCAAAAAAGAGAATTTATTCTGTATTAGCGGTAACTTTCTTTATTGCAGTGTTTCTTTTTAATTTTTATTTAGAACATAAAATTAACAACGAGGGCCCAAATAAGAGTAGCGAGAAAAACAATATAACAAGCAAATATTTTTTACCTACAAGTACAACAGGACAGATTGTATATCACAAAGGTTATTCCTTAAGCTATAGTGAGCCACATGAACAAGCAGAATGGGTGGCTTACGAATTGAAAGCATCACATCTAAACGACGCACGTTTTAAGCGCCCTTATTTCAAGATTGATAAAGCTGTTAAAACACAGGCTGCACATTTAAATAATTACAAAAAATCGGGATATGATCGTGGGCATTTATGTCCCGCAGCAGATAGAAAGTATAGTAAGTCAGCTTACGATGAAACTTTTTTAACCAGTAATGTTAGTCCACAAAAACATGCGTTTAACGCAGGTATTTGGAAGCGATTAGAGCATAAGGTAAGAAGTTGGACTCTTAGATATGATGGTGTTTTTGTAGTGTCTGGAGGAGTTTTAAAACAAGGGTTGAAAACTATAGGAGATGAAGACGTTTCAGTTCCAGATCAATTTTACAAGATTATTATAGATTATAATTCAAAGGAACCGAAAATGCTAGCCTTTTTAATACCTCATAGAGCTTCTCGTAAGCCACTTTATAACTATGTTGTCTCTGTAGATGAGGTTGAACAATTAACTGGGATAGATTTCTTTCCAGAATTAGAGGATAGTCTAGAGAATAAATTAGAAGCTTCAGCAAGTTATAGCACTTGGCATTTTAATTAAATCAATATTTTAGATGATAACAATTTATAAAAAGTAAAAATTATCGGCCTTTAACTTTATTAAAGATTCCTTTCCAGCGTAAACTTCGGATAAATTGCCCCTGTTTTTTGCTAACTAATCGATCAGGTTTGTGGAATACAGCCTTAGTGTATCCCAAAATATAGTTGATAAAATAGGTGAGACTTCTTTTTTTTAGACTCATTTTTATAGCCGTTAGAAAAGTAAGTACGATACCATATCTCATTTTATACATGGCTTCGCCTTGAAAGTGTTTTGCTGTTTTGTTATAACTAGCTCCTGTTGGTTTTAGGTGTTTTACTTTTAAAGAACGGTCTAAATAAAGTTCCCAGTTATAGTATTTCGCTAGAAGCTCATCTATAGTGTCCCAACCCATAGATCGCTTTATTTGACCAATATCTTGAAAGCACTGCTTTGTGTACGCCTTTAATGCACCTCTAATATGGTCTTTACCTGTAATTGATTCTAGAACCCATTTATTCCCTTGTTTAATATAACAGTAACCGGCAGTCATTCCTATATTTTTATTAGTTTTAAAATGATTAGAAATAGTTTCTAGATAATTATTAGGAAAAATTAAATCGGCATCGAATTTACAAATAACATCGTAATTGTTGTCTAAAGTGTTAAAGCCTTTGTAAAAGGCATTTACAATTTTGGTTCCAGGAAGGTGTGCATTTGATGAGCTAGTGTTAACTATTGAAATCCAGTTGTATTTATTTGCTAGCGATTCTACTATATCTTGTGTCTTATCTGTGGAATTATCATTAACAACAACAACCTGTTTAGGTAAAAGTGTTTGAGACGCTAAAGACTCTAATGTGAGGGCAATAGATGTTTCTTCGTTATGAGCAGGAATGACAATATATATCTTCAAAAAATATTAAATTTTAGAATCTCAAAGTTAAACGTTAAATAAGTAATCTATTACTTTATGCGTTCTGCATAAATAATATAATATCGAGGTGTAAACCACCTTAAGATGGGGCGAATCCCTATTTTTTTTGTAGGATTAGTCCACTTTTGCTTGTCTAATATTTTCCAACCTGATTTTTCTAATAACCAATCAAATTGCCAGTCTTCAAACTCATGGTAATGTCTGTCCCATTTGTCGGTTTTACTTCTATAAGCAGGAGTAAACCATAATCGCAAGGGAATACTCGCTACTAATTTATCTGCTTTTACCGATTTAAGAACTGTAAGTGGCGATAGTAAATGTTCGAAAATTTCAAAAGCAGTAACAACGTCTGCATTCGATTTTTCTATAGTAGAAATGTCTGTATCTAAATCTTCACCATAGGTGCTTTCTACTTGATACTCATTTTTAAGCATTATTTCTGTAAATGGATTTTTAACACCTAAATCTAAAATAGTTTCGGATTTAGAAATATGTTTTTCTAAAAACTGATAAGTATGCTTATACCTTTTATGTGGAAATTGTCCCTCGTACATATTTGTTTTCTAAGAAATATGGGTTTTATCTCATATAGAGCATTTTGTTAAACTTAAAAGACGAATATAAGTAAAACAGACTAATTAATACTTATAGACGATTGCGTTAATGTGCATGCCAGAGCCTACACTCGCAAATATAACGACATCTCCTTTTTTTAGGGCTTGTTTTTCTATTTTATTACGCCTAATGAGATCAAAAAGTGTAGGAACGGTAGCTACAGAGCTGTTTCCTAATTTATGAATAGTCATAGGCATAATATTTTCAGGGATAGGTGTTTTACATAATTTATAGAAACGTTTAATGATGGCCTCATCCATTTTTTCATTAGCTTGATGGATCAGTATTTTCTTTATGTCTTTTATGTCGACACCGCTTTTGTCTAAGCAGGTTTTCATTGCAGCAGGAACATTGTTTAATGCAAATTCATAGATTTTCCTCCCGTGCATTTTCATATATTTAGTCTCTTCGTTTAGTTTTGTATTATAAGAATTTCCAAAAAACAAAAAGTAGGCTTCGTCGTAGGTATAACTTGCTGTTTCATGAGCTAGAATACCGCCTTTGTCATCCGTAGCTTCAATAATAGCTGCGCCAGCGCCATCACTATATATCATAGAATCTCTATCGTGTTTGTCTACTACACGGGATAATGTTTCAGAGCCTATAACCAAGCAGCGTTTAGCGATACCAGCTTTAATAAACGCGTTAGCTTGTATAACGCCTTCAATCCAACCAGGACAGCCAAATAAAATATCGTAAGCAATGCACTTTGGGTTTTTTATACGTAAACTATGTTTTACTTTAGACGCTAAACATGGTAGGACATCACTTTGGGTAGAATTAGAACTAACATCTCCAAAATTATGAGCGAGTATAATATAATCTATGGATTCGGGATTTATGTTTGCGTTTTCTATAGCTTTTTCAGCAGCAAAAAAAGCCAAATCAGAAGAGTTTAAATGCGGTTTCGCATAACGCCGTTCGGCAATACCTGTAATGGCCTTAAATTTCTCAACAATAACCTCGTTAGGCGTATTTATTTTAGAACCATCTTCATTTAAAAATCTATGCTGATGAAAATTTTCGTTTTTTTCAATTATATTAGGAATGTAACTTCCTGTTCCGGTAAATTTTATAGTCATAATAAAAAGGAATTTGCCTCTAGTTATCTGGGGACGTTTTTGCTAATGTAGCGAATATAAACCCAAATAAATAGAGGCAAATTTTATTTTACTATATTTTACGATGTTCAACCTGTGAATCAAGCATCCATATAAGCTTCAATAGGGGCGCAGGTACAGATTAAATTCCTGTCTCCATAAGCATCGTCAACACGGCGTACTGAAGGCCAAAATTTGGTATCTCTAACGTATTGTAAAGGGAAGGCGGCAGTTTCACGATTGTATGGAAAATCCCATTCATTACTTGTTAACATTGCCATTGTATGTGGTGCATTTTTTAATACATTGTTCGTGTCTTCTTTTACGGCAGCATCAATTTCTTTTCTAATAGAAATCATAGCATCGCAAAAGCGATCCATTTCTGCTTTGCTTTCACTTTCTGTAGGTTCGATCATCATTGTTCCAGCTACAGGGAAGGATACTGTTGGAGCGTGAAAGCCATAATCCATTAAACGTTTTGCTATGTCAACAACCTCAATCCCGTTAGCTTTGAAAGGGCGACAGTCAATAATCATTTCATGAGCAGCACGACCACGTTCTCCAGAGTATAAGGTCTCAAAAGAACCTTGAAGTCTTTCTTTAATGTAGTTTGCATTTAAAATGGCCATTTCTGTAGATTGTTTTAACCCTTTTGCACCAAGCATTTTTATATAACCATAGGAAATTAAACAAGCTAAAGCAGATCCGAAAGGCGCTGCAGAAATAGCAGAAATAGCTTTATCTCCTCCTGTTTTTATAATGGGGTTTCCGGGTAAGAAAGGAACTAATTGCTTTGCTACACAAATTGGTCCTACTCCAGGGCCGCCGCCGCCGTGAGGAATAGCAAAAGTCTTATGCAGGTTAAGGTGGCAAACATCTGCGCCTATATTACCAGGATTGGTTAATCCTACTTGCGCATTCATATTGGCACCATCCATATAAACTTGCCCGCCATTATCGTGAATCAATTGTGTGATTTCTTTAATGGCAGATTCATAAACACCATGTGTTGATGGGTATGTTACCATTAAAGCCGATAAATGATCCTTATGTAGTTCTGCTTTTTCACGTAAATCATTAACATCGATATTGCCTTCTTCGGTCGCTTTGGTAACCACTACTTTCATTCCTGCCATAACAGCACTTGCAGGGTTTGTGCCATGAGCAGATGAGGGGATTAAGCATATGTTTCTATGGTGATCGCCACGAGATTCATGATATGCTTTTATAACCATTAATCCTGCATATTCTCCTTGTGCTCCAGAATTGGGTTGTAAAGAAGTCGCCGCAAAGCCCGTTATTTCTGTGAGTTGATCTTCTAGCGCTTTTAAAACGGTTAAATAACCTTTAGCTTGATCTAAGGGAACAAAAGGGTGTATCCCTCCCCAACTTGGGTCACTTAAAGGCAACATCTCTGCTGCTGCGTTCAATTTCATTGTGCAAGAACCCAATGAAATCATTGAATGATTTAATGATAAATCTTTGCGTTCTAATGATTTTATATAGCGCATCAATTCTGTTTCTGAATGATGTGAATTGAATATCTCTAAAGTTAAAAAATCAGATTTACGTTGTAATGAATCTTGAATATTATTTGCTTTCGAAATATGTTCTACTACAAGGGGCGTTTTTCCTAAAACTTTAGCAAAAATAGAAACGATTTCATTGACATCTGAAAGCGATGTTGTTTCGTTTATTGAAATAGTTACCGTTTCAGTATCTGGATAATAGAAATTAACATTGTGTTTTTCTGCAATGGTTTTGACTTCTGAAGCGTTTATTTTTAATTGAATGGTATCAAAAAAAGAAGTGTTCGTTTGTTTTAAACCTAAGGCTGCTAATGTGTTGGCTAAAGTTGAAGCTGTGTTATGCACATTATTGGCTATAAATGATAATCCTTTTGGGCCATGATAAACAGCATACATACCGGCCATAACAGCTAGAAGTACTTGAGCAGTACAAATATTTGAAGTAGCGCGATCTCGTTTAATATGTTGCTCTCTGGTTTGTAAAGCCATACGTAAGGCTTTATTACCGTTCATATCTTTCGTTACACCAATAATGCGTCCAGGAATGTCACGTTTGTAAGCTTCTTTCGTTGCAAAATAAGCAGCATGAGGACCTCCATAACCTAAAGGAATACCAAAGCGTTGTGTTGTTCCTACAACAACATCTGCTCCAAATTTACCTGGTGCTTCTAGTTTTACTAGACTCAGAATATCAGCAGCGACAGCTACTTTTATTCCAGTTGCTTTGGCTTTACTAATGAAGGCTTCTATATCGGTTATTTGTCCGTTTTTTCCAGGGTATTGAAGGATAGAACCAAAGTATTCGGAAGAAAAATCGAAATCATTTTCATTTCCAATAACAAGCTCAACTCCTATTGGCGTAGAACGTGTTTCTAGTAAGGCTAACGTTTGTGGTAAAATATCTTGAGAAACAAAGAATTTATTAACACCTGCTTTTTTTTGAGCACGATCACGGACAGCAAACAAAAGACTCATAGCTTCTGCGGCAGCCGTACTTTCATCTAAAAGCGAAGCATTGGCTAATTCCATACCCGTAAGGTCGGTAACCATTGTTTGAAAATTAAGTAATGCTTCTAAGCGACCTTGTGCAATTTCGGCTTGATACGGTGTATAGGCAGTGTACCAACCTGGATTTTCTAATATGTTACGTTGTATAACAGCAGGGAGAATGGTTGGGTGGTACCCTAAACCAATGTATGTTTTATAAACGCTATTCAATTTAGAGAGCGCATTGATATGAGAAGAATATTCATATTCACTCATGGCTTCTGCTAAATTTAAATTGTTTTTTAATCTAATGTCATCTGGAACTGTTTCATAAATAAGTTGTTCCATAGTTTCTAAACCCAGTGTTTTTAACATTTGGTTTTGGTCCTGTTCTCTGGGGCCAATATGACGTAATGCAAAAGCGTTTGTATTCATTATTATTGAGTTGTGTTTATTCTCGCAAAAATAGGGAAAACTTAAAATATTGTTTAGTTAAAAGTGAAAGTTTTTAAGCGTTTAAAGTGGTTATTAACAGTTTGCGTATTTTTGTTTAATGAGAATAGTAAAGGAACTCTTCGATTTTTATATAAATAGCAGTATTCACGTGGCTTTGGCAGTATATGCTTTGTCATGGGTAACTTTAATAACATTTAACATTTCTTATAATGAAAGTATATTATACTTTAATTTTTATGCTACTATTACTGGGTATAATTTTGTGAAATATTTTGGAGTAGCTAAATTTCATCATAGAAGTTTAACAACGCGATTAAAGGTTATACAGATATTTTCTTTAATTTCTTTTGTACTACTCTGCCATTATGCTTTAACCTTGAGTACAAAAGTTTTGTTTTATATTGGAGGTTTTGCATTGATTACTTTTTTATATGCAATACCCTTTTTGCCTAAGCGGTTTTTTATAGATCATAATCAAAATTTAAGAAGTATTAGCGGACTTAAAGTGTATCTCATCGCATTAGTGTGGGCTGGAGTTACTGTGCTTTTACCTGTTGTTAATAGTAGTGTAGAATTGAGTATGGATGTGCTTGTTGTTTTTATACAACGTTATGTGTTTGTTATTGTTTTGATGCTACCTTTTGAAATACGTGATTTACGCTATGATAGCTTGAAGTTGTCTACAATACCTCAAAAAATAGGAGTGTTGTGTACCAAAATAATGGGGGGGCTATTGCTAGGTGCTTTTTTTACTCTTGAGTGTTTTAAGAAAAAATCAACGACTAGTGTATCTGTAACTCTTTTTTTAATTGCAATAATAACAATGTTCTTTGTAATTTTTTCAAATAAAAAAAGGAGCAAATATTATAGCTCCTTTTGGGTTGAAAGTATTCCTATATTATGGTTGCTAATCTTTATAATTAGCCAATTCTTTTTCAAAAACGGATCTTAAATTTTCTTTATCAGAATCATTTAAGATTTCTTTGGGTTGGTTCTTTTTAAGTAAACGTGTTAGTGCTGTATTGTTTTTGGTATACTTTCTGCAAGCTCTACAGTATAACAAATGGATGTTAAGCCTAATTTTTTCCCAAATAGTGGCTTCTTTGTATTGCGACTTATCACAAACATGATTTGCTTCATCACAGGGAATTAATATTTTATTTTCACTCATAATTTAAAACCAATTTTTTTCAAGGCAACCAGCCATAGCTGTTCTTGCTCTATGAATAATTACCCATAAGTTAGACGGTGTTATACTTAATTCATTACAAATGGCATCTGTTTCATAATTAAGGATTGTTTTCATTTCGAAAACATTAGCTTGTTTTTTCGGTAGTTTATCTAAGCAATTTTGTATAGCAACGGCTAATTCTGTGTTTTCAATATTGTCTTCAGCTGTTTTATCAAAAGGATCAGCAACGCGCTCTTCAAGCCAATCTCCTTCGGTTTCAGAGTCACTATTGTAGGACATTCTAACTTCTGCTTTACCTTTATTCGAGTTTATTTTGCGGTAATAATCAATGATTTTTCGCTTTAAAATAGAGATTAGCCATGTGCGTTCACTGGCTTCTCCTTTAAAGTTTTTCATAGATTTAAGACCCGCCAAAAATGTTTCAGAGACTAAGTCTTGAGCCATTTCTCTATCGCTTACACGAGAAATTGTGTAATTGAATAAATAATCGGAATACAAAGTAATCCATTGGTTCGGATCAATTTTGTGATTTGGCATTTTTAAATAATTTTTTTCAAAAATAACTAAAATAGATTTAATCTTTGTGCCTTTTTTCTAAAATACAACCTTAGTTTTTTTATTAAATTACATAGTGTCAATAATGTACTATGAAATGACACTTCAGATACCATTTTTTTAAGCTGTTCTCTAAAGTGTAATATTGAGTTAATCTATAGATGAGCTAAAACTAATTAAATAAAAACGATAAATAGTCGAATTATTTTTAAGATAAGATATATCAAAAAACAGAGCAAACTTGCTCTGTTTTTTGATATAAATCTATGTGAATCTACAAAGTGTTAATTCTAATAGGTTGCTTTAATAGCTAAAATTATGTAAATAATTACTGTATTAATCCTGCGCGCTTTAATAACGCTTCTGGTTTTGGCTCATGACCTCTAAAGCGTTTATATAAAATCATAGGGTTTTCTGTTCCGCCTTGCGATAATACGTTCTCTTTAAATTTTGCTGCAACGGTTTTATTAAAAACACCTTCTTGTTTGAAATAGTCAAAAGCATCGGCATCTAAAACTTCTGCCCATTTATAACTGTAATAACCAGATGAGTATCCGCCTTGAAAAATATGAGCAAAGGAGGTGCTCATACAGTTTGTTATTACATCTGGATAGAGATTAGTGCCTTCAAAAGCCATACTTTCATAAGCCTTCACGTCTGTGATACCTGCTGGATCTTTACCATGCCAAGCCATGTCTAGTAACCCGAAACTAATTTGTCTTAAGGTTTGCATCCCTTGATGGAATGTTGCGGATTCTTTAATTTTTTCGATTAGTGCAATGGGAATAATGTCCCCAGTTTCATAATGTTTAGCGAATAGCTCTAAGGTTTCTTTTTCATAACACCAATTTTCCAGTATTTGACTTGGTAATTCTACAAAATCCCAAAAAACACTTGTTCCCGATAAGCTAGGATATGTTGTGTTGGCTAATATACCGTGTAATGCATGTCCAAATTCATGAAATAAGGTGGTAACTTCGTTGAATGTTAAAAGAGAAGGTTTACTCTTTGTCGGTTTTGTGAAATTACAAACAATGGAAACATGGGGTCTTTCGTTAATTTCGTTTTGTATGTATTGTGGTTTATACGAGGTCATCCAAGCACCATTACGTTTTCCCGACCTAGGAAAGAAGTCGGCATAGAAAATAGATACAAATTCCCCTTTTTCATCTGTGACTTTATAAGTCATCACATCATTATGGTATGTATCTATATCGGAAATAGCTTCAAAAGATAAACCAAATAATTTATTAGCAACAGTAAAAGCACCTTCAATAACATTTTCTAATTTAAAATAGGGTTTTAATTGTTCGTCATCTAAGCTAAATAATTTTTGTTTTAATTTTTCTGAATAATAGCTAGCATCCCATTTTTGTAATGTGTCTATATTATCTAAGTCTTTAGCAAATTGTTCTAAATTCCTGAATTCTCTTTTTGCAGCGGGTTCGGCCTTTTCTAATAAGTCTTTTAGGAATGCGTTTACTGTTTCTGGCGTTTCTGCCATACGTTCCTCAAGAACGAAATGTGCATGTGTTTTATAGCCTAAAAGTTGAGCGCGTTCAAAACGCAGGTTGGCTATTTCTAAAACAATTTTCTTATTGCTTAAGGCGTCATCTTTAAAGGCTTTACTTCCAAAAGCATTGGAAAGTTCTTCTCTTAACTTGCGATTATCTGCATAAGTCATAAATGGAATGTAACTAGGGTAATCTAATGTGATTAGCCAGCCTTCTTTATGTTTGTTTTCTGCGAGTATTTTTGCAGCTTCTTTAGCGCCATCTGGTAAACCTGATAAATCTGCTTCATTGGTAATAAGCAATTCATATTTATTGGTTTCTGCAAGAATATTTTCACCGAAATTAAGTTTTAATTGCGCTAGTTTTTTGTCAATAGCACGAAGCTTTAATTTATCTGCTTCATTTAGATTTGCGCCATTTCTAGAAAAACTTTTGTAACTTCTGTCTAATAATGTTGCTTGCTCTGTGTTAAGATTTAACGTTTCTTTTTTGTCAAAAATAGATTTTACGCGATTGAATAAATTTTTGTTTAATGAAATATCATTTGCGAATTCAGTAAGGAGTGGTGATATTTCTTGTGCAATTTTTTGAATTTCATTATTTGTTTCTGCAGAATTTAGATTAAAAAAAAGACTTGTGACGCGATTAAGCTGTTGGCCAGAAAATTCTAAGGCTTCAATTGTATTTTTAAAAGTTGCTGGTTCTGTATTGTTTGTAATGGCATCAATTTGACTTTTGTTATCGCTAATTAATTGTATAATAGCGGGTTTGAAATCTTCAGTTTTTATTTCTGAAAAAGGCGCTGAGTTATATTTTGTGGAAAAGGGAGAGGTCATTTTTTTCATAACAATGTTGAATTTTGTTTTATTATTGAGTATTTGTTTAACGACAAGATTGTAATAATAGCACTTAAGTGAATTAAAGTAGCCTTAACTCCAAAATACATTTATTTGATTGTGCATGCAAATACATTTTTTTTAATATAATTATAATGTTCTGTAATTGAGTGGTTATGGTTGTTCTGTTAATTAGAATGACAGATAAAGTACACTGAGAACATTAAGATTTCGAATGGTAAAAAAAGAGTGATTTTTATGTGTTTGTTATTTTTTTCATAAAAAAAGAGAATTAATTATGTGTAAGTAATAAATTTTGTTACTTTTGACTCGATTTTTTCTTGTGAGCTGGTTACTCACTTAAAAATTATTGATTAATAGCGATGAAAAGCCTCAATGTTTATTGGGGCTTTTTTTTATGCTTTAATTTGATTGAGTATTAGGATAAAATAATGATGCTCAAATTAAGAGGATTAGTTTATTCTAAATTGTTAGCGGTAGATTCTACTTTTAGTTTTAAGCCTTCTTTGTAAGCTATTATTTTGTCTAAAACACAGTTATCGCTAGCCCCAATAATTTGAGCGGCTAATAAGCCTGCGTTTTTAGCTCCATTAAGAGCAACTGTAGCGACAGGAACGCCTCCGGGCATCTGTAATATAGATAGTATGGAGTCCCAGCCATCTATAGAGTTGCTGCTTTTTACAGGAACTCCTATAACGGGAAGGGGGGAGAGAGCGGCTACCATGCCAGGTAGATGAGCGGCGCCACCAGCTCCAGCAACAATAACAGAAAGGCCTCTTGTGTGTGCCTTTTTACTGTAGTTAAATAGTTTTTCTGGGGTGCGGTGAGCAGATACAATGTCTACTTCAACTTCAATATCGAAACCTTTTAATATATCTATAGCATCTTGCATTACTGGGAGATCGCTAATACTTCCCATGATTACTCCAACTTTACTCATTTTTATATTTTTAATTTATTTAGTATCTCGCTTTTTTGATTTTAAAACCGATGTTTTCTAAGGGCACTAAATGTGATTATTCTGAAATTACTTTTATAGTCTTTTTAACGTCTTCTGCAATTTTTCTGGCCTTGTTTAGGTCTTTATTTACAATAGTTACATGCCCCATTTTACGAAAAGGGCGTGTTTGTTTTTTGCCGTATATATGAGGTGTCACTCCTTCCATTTTCATAATAGCATCAATATTTTTATAGATAACATTACCATTATAATGTTCGGCTCCAACTAAGTTAACCATAATCCCGCCTAATTTGCTATTTGTACTTCCTAAGGGAAGGTTTAAAATGGCACGAATATGCTGCTCAAATTGAGAGGTGTAACTGGCTTCAATAGTTTGATGTCCAGAATTATGAGGTCTGGGGGCTACTTCGTTTATTAGAATACTGTCGTCTTGAGTTAGGAATAATTCCACAGCTAATAAACCAACATGATTAAAAGCCTTAGATACTTTTAGCGCAACTTCTTGGGCTTTTTTAGCAATGTGTTCTGGGATTCTTGCAGGGCAAATAACATACTCTACTTGGTTGGCTTCTGGGTGGAATTCCATTTCTACAACAGGATAGGTTTTTACATCCCCTTTTGCATTTCTAGCGATTATAACGGCTAGTTCATTTTTAAAATCTATAAGTTGCTCTGCGATACATTCTCCTTTAGGTAAATTATTTAAATCCTCTAAAGCGCGTACAATTTTCACCCCAGTTCCATCATACCCAAATTGCGCACTTTTCCATACAAACGGGAAGTGTAAACCACCATTAGATATCGCATCTTTAATTTCTGAAGTATACGCAAAACGAGAAAATTTAGATGTTGGTAAGTCGTGATCTAAGTAGAATAGTTTTTGAGAGGCTTTATTTTGAATTATTTTAAGATTTTTAGAGGAAGGATATACTTTTATGCCTTCTTTTTCAAGAGCTTCAAGGGCGTCCACATTTACATTTTCAATTTCAAAAGTAAGGAGATCTACTTGTCTTCCGAAATTAACTACCGTATTGAAATCCATTAGATCTCCTTTAGAGAAAACATTGCAAGAAACCTTGGAAGGTGCCTCGTCACTTGGATCTAAAACATAGGTTTGAATATCAAATTTACGTGTCTCATTTAGAAGCATTTTCCCTAGTTGACCGCCTCCAAGGATGCCTAATTTAAAATTGGATGAGTAATAGTTCATTTTTTACATTGAAATTTGTGATACAAAAATACATTTTAAAACGTAAAGCGGCATAAAATGATAAACCAAAAAAGCGTATATCTTTTTACAAATCCGTATCTTTGCCTCTTTCGTAAAATTAAAGTAATGATAAAGCTTCACGATAAATATTTTAAGCCTTTTATTTCCGCTAAGGAGATTGATGATGCCGTTACGCGTATGGCAAATGATGTCGCTAATGATTTAGGAGCGGAAGTTCCTGTTTTTATTGGTATTTTAAATGGGTCATTTATGCTCGTTAGTGATTTTGTAAAAAAATATCCTAAGCCTTGCGAAGTTACATTTATTAAATTAGCGTCTTATGAAGGTGTTAAGTCGTCTGAAGATATTCAGAGACTTATAGGATTAACGCAAGATTTAACAGGGCGTACTGTTGTAATATTAGAAGATATTATAGATACCGGAAATACATTACACGAAGTACATAGAATATTTAAAAATGAAGGCGTAAAACAATTGTTGATTGCAACATTGTTCTATAAGCCAGAAGCATATAAAAAAGATTTTAAACTACATTACGTTGGTAAGGAGATTCCTAATAAGTTTATAGTAGGCTATGGATTGGACTACGATGGATTAGGTAGAGATTTGCCAGAAGTATATCAACTAAAAACAACACAACACATGACTAATATTGTATTATTTGGTCCTCCAGGAGCAGGTAAAGGAACACAAGCTAATTTTTTGAAAGAAAAATATAATCTAGTGCATATTTCTACTGGGGATGTTTTTCGGTTTAATATAAAAAATGAGACCGCACTAGGTGTTTTGGCTAAATCTTATATGGATAAAGGTCATTTAGTCCCAGATCAAGTAACTATAGATATGCTTGAAGCTGAGGTCGAGAAAAATGCAGGCGCTAAAGGCTTTATTTTTGATGGTTTTCCAAGAAATGAGTTTCAAGCAAAGGCATTGGATAAAATTATGGCTAATAAAGATTCTAAAGTTGATGCTATGATTGCTTTAGAGGTTGAGGATGAGGTATTAGTAGAGCGTTTATTAGAAAGAGGTAAAACTAGCGGGAGAAAAGATGACTCTGATGAAAGCATCATTCGAAATAGAATTAAAGTATACTATGCAGAAACAGCAGTGCTAAAAGATTTTTATGCTACCCAAGAGAAGTATTTTGGAGTAGATGGTATTGGAGATATTACCGATATAACAGGACGTTTATGTAATGCCATAGACGCATTAAGTTGCTACTCTTCTTAATTTTTGAGGCGTAGAATAAATATTTAAGAGAATGATTTCCCTTGTTAGGGAAGTGAAATAAGTTTTTCAATGACTGAAGGAAATTTTGTAGATTATGTAAAAATGCACGTCACTTCTGGAAATGGCGGAAAAGGATCAACACATTTACATCGCGAAAAATATATCGCAAAAGGCGGTCCAGATGGTGGAGATGGTGGTCGTGGCGGACATATAATTATTCGTGGTAATTCGAATCTTTGGACCTTATTACATTTAAAATATAAACGGCATATTCGTGCAGGTCATGGAGCGCATGGGAGTAGTGGAAGAAGTACAGGAGCCGATGGTACCGATGCGTATATAGAAGTTCCTTTAGGAACAGTTGTTAGAAATACAGAAACCAATGCCATTCTTTTTGAAGTCACCGATAATGGAGAGGAAATTATTGTCGCAGAAGGCGGGAAAGGAGGAAGAGGGAATTGGCATTTTAAAAGCGCTACAAATCAAACACCTCGTTACGCTCAGCCAGGAATTCCTTTAGAAGAAAAAGATATAACTTTAGAATTAAAGGTGCTCGCAGATGTAGGGTTAGTTGGTTTTCCTAATGCCGGAAAATCAACATTATTATCTGTGGTGAGTTCAGCTAAGCCTAAAATTGCAGATTACGAATTTACAACGTTAAAACCGAACCTAGGAATTGTAGAATATAGAGATTATCAAACCTTTGTAATGGCGGATATTCCTGGGATTATTGAAGGAGCTGCCGAAGGCAAAGGACTTGGACATTATTTTTTACGCCATATAGAGCGTAATTCAATTTTACTATTTATGATTCCTGCGGATGCTCCAGACATAAAAAAGCAGTACGATATTTTGTTAGATGAATTGCGACGCTACAATCCAGAAATGTTGGATAAGGAACGTATTATAGCCATTACAAAATGTGATATGTTAGACGATGAATTGAAAGGCGAATTGAAACTCGAATTAGATAATGAATTGCCAATTCCCTATACTTTTATTTCGTCTGTAGCGCAGCAAGGTATTACAGAACTGAAGGATAAGCTTTGGAAATTGTTGAATGATTAACGATTTCTAATCTTTATTGTTTTTTGCACCGAAAGGGATTGTGTTAATTGTAAAATAGATTGCTTTGTGATGCATTTTGCAGGAGTAATTCTTTTATTGCTCGCAAAAGAAAGGTTTAAATGACTTATTATAATAAAAAAGCAAGCCCAATTTTATTGGGCTATTAATCAAGGATGGTTTTATTTTCGTTATTTTTATATAAAAATGAATATTATGAGGCATCTAAGAATCTTTTTATTAGTTTTTTGTATTGTTTCGTGTGCTCCTATTCATGTGAGCTACGATTATGAGAGTAGTACCGATTTTTCAACTTATAAAACATACAATTTTTATGACGATATGAAAACGGGATTAACAGAATTGGATGAGAAACGGTTAATATTTGTATTGAGTGAGAAGCTAAATACAATGGGGTTTTCTATGTCTGAAACACCAGATTTTGTAATAGATATCAGTAGTCGTGAATATTATGAAAATAAAAAAAGTAATGTCGGTTTAGGTGTTGGAGGCGGAAGTGGCGGCTTAGGAGGCGGAATATCTATTGGTGTTCCCGTTGGTAAATCTAGTGTGAATAGGCAAATTACAATAGAATTTGTTGATGATTCTAAAACAGGGTTATTTTGGCAGGCTAAAAGTGAAAGTAATTTCGATCCTAATGCAAAACCCGAACAAAGAGAAGCTAAATTAAAGGCAATAATAGATAAGGTGTTAACGCAATATCCTCCAAAAAAATAAAAAGGAGATAGCAACGCAATCTCCTTTTTTGTTATTATTAGTGCTTAGTCGAGTAAGTTTTTATACTTTTTTTTGTAACCATAGAGTACAAGACTATTTAGTATTAACAAAACGGCTGCACCCGCAATGTCTTTAGGAGATAAAGTGGCGTGGAATAAAACAGCATTTATAGAAATACTCATTAATATTAATGCAGATAAAGCTCCGAATTTGTCTAGTATTAAAGCTAAACCAGCAATAATTTCAACAACGGCAACAAGGATTAATGTTTTAGAACTCATTAATGCTCCAAAATACGCACC
Organism: Lacinutrix sp. YIN62; assembly: GCF_057219185.1. NCBI lineage: Bacteria > Pseudomonadati > Bacteroidota > Flavobacteriia > Flavobacteriales > Flavobacteriaceae > Lacinutrix > Lacinutrix sp. YIN62. The sequence goes on along the minus strand of NZ_JBXVVH010000003.1, from coordinate 98,984 downwards.
AGCATCTCCTGTAGGTGTTTCCATTGGAATAAAATGAAAAAACTTATTGAAACCGAAAACTAGAATAAAGATTCCAAGAAATATTCTTAGAATGATAAATGTTTTTGAATTCATAATAATTAATTTAATTGGTTACAACTAAAGTTAATCAATTATTCTCATTTTTCTGTAGAAATATTTTTTAGAAAAGTAATAATACCATAAAACTAGTCTACATTAATTCTAATTCCTTCACTATGACTACTAAATTCAGGAGCATACATGCTTTGTATGGTTGTAATGCCATTACTCATATTACCAGCAATATTTACTCTTAAATCGTATTCGAAAATATAAATCCCTTTAGGAAGGTAGTCGAAAAAGAAATGAGTAGCGACATCTTTGGTGCTCTCATAATAGCTTATACCTTCTTGATACTTGTATTGTGAGAGTACATTTATGGGTTCTAAGCCAGCAGCTCGCATATCTTTCATATGTATAAATTGCATTGTGCGGTCACTTTGCACCTCTATGCGTACACGTACTAAATCTCCAACTTTTAAGTTGCTGTTTTTTGTGATTTCAGAAAGCTCTTCTCCTTGTTGTGTGTTTGTTTTTAAAAAGAGTTTCTTTTTTAATTTAAGTGGTGTTTCTGCAAAGGTTATTTTATCTAAATCTTCAAAATATTGCCAATATAAACTTCCCCAAGCGATACCTTTCCCTTTTTTTGAGATTTTTACTTTTCCCATTTCTGGTGTTATTTCTGAGCCATTCCAAGACGTTTTATAATAGCCTGCTCCAGCCTCTATTTTAACATCTTCCAGTTTTGTAGGCTTTATGTTTTGATTACCAATCACAACATCTACCATGTCTGTAACACTTAGCCAATCGCTTCCTTGTAGTAATAAGGCGTAAACAGCGTCTGTAGTTGCTTTGGTTGTTTGCCATTGATTGGTTTGCTTGTTTTTTAATAACCAGATTTTAAGATTGTCTACAGTTTCTGTATCATTTTCAATTTCGGAAAAGGCTTCAATAAGTAAAGCTTGTGTTTCTATAGGTGCTTGATACCAATGCCAAGAACTTGTATTTGCTTTCCAGTACATCCCTAATTCTTTAGAAGTAATCGCGTTTTCTTTTAAGGATTTTAGTATTTTGGATGCTGTGGATTTATCTGCCATTCTGTGTGTAATTAAAGCCATCATTCCTTTAGCGTATAAAGGTTGTTTTAACCAGTATTTCTTAATTTGAGAATGGTAATATTTGATAATAGTCTTGACTTCTTTAGCTGTTTTGATATCATCGAAAAAGCTTCGCATATATAAGTAATGTAATTGAGTGTAGCTTAGGTGATTTAAGTTTAAATCAATATCCTTATCATATTTTTTAATGCGATGATATTCTTTTATAAATTCGGCATCCAAATAGCGTATCGCTTTCTCTATCATTTGGGTGTTTTCTATAGTTTCTACTTTAAGTTGCTTTAAATGTCCAAATCCAGTGATGATGTGTTGCGTAATATAACGGTTCGCGTTTTTATTAGAAAACCAAGACCACGCGCCAGAAGGCATTTGGTTGTTTTTTAATTTCCGGTTGGAAGTGGCCAATGCGTTGTTCATTTTATTTAAATCAAATAATAATGCAATGCGTTTTTTCTGTTCGGTTTCGTTTTGAGCATCTCTTAACCATGGCGTTTCATGGATTAGAATAGATTTTAACTCTTGATTTTTTTCTAAATGACTTAGTAAGGCCTCTGTATTTCTCCATTGGTTAAATACGTCTTGTACTCTTGGGTTGGTATTTGCAATATGACTTGCTAGCGCATTGGCATAGTAACGCGAAAATATTTGTTCGTTACAATCGTATGGGTATTCCATTAGGTAGGGTAAAGCTTGTATAGCATACCAAGCAGGATTACTCGTCATTTCAAGAGTTAGTTTGTGGTTTTTAAGTGTTGTAGACGTATTGTTCTTTAACTTATTTAAGGAGAATGTTTTTGTACTATTACTTTTTACCCACATAGGTAATGTTTCGGTTATTAACATCCTGTTTGTTAATACTGGTAAAACGCTTTGTTCTCCATCTTCATAGTTGTCAGATTTAGCTACTATCTTATATTGAATAACTTGTATATTGTGGGGGATATCTAGATTCCAATTTATTTGTGTGTTACCTTTGGCGGCTACAGTGAAATTTTTCTTGTTTGAGAGGTTATTGAATAAAGTATCTATAGCTTTGCCCGAAAGTGCATTAAAGAGTTGCAGAAAAACTTGACCAGAACGTTGTTTTTTTGTGAGGTTTACAATTTTAGTGCTTATTTTAATTTGGTCTCCTTCACGTAAAAAACGAGGAGTGTTTGGTACCACCATTAATGCTTTCTGGGTTACAGCTTCCAATATAGTGGTTGCGCTTTCTAATGTTTTGGTATGCGCCAATAATTGTAGATTCCATTGCGTTAACGCTTCTGGAGTGGTAAAATTGAAGCTTATATTTCCATCGTCATCTGTACGTAATTGCGGAAAGAAAAAGGCCGTTTCTTTAAGGTTTTTTCTAATGTTTATGTTAGATAAGTTTTGTGCTTTCAATACCGATTTTGGCTGTGCTTGCTCTTTTAAATCTGAGTTTGTACGTGCTAAATTAAAAGCATCGTTGTCTTCTATAGCTTCAATGGTATTAGGGTTAGAGGCTTGAGTTAGTGTTGTTTTATCTCTTATCGCTATAGATTTATATAAAACATTACCTCTTTGAAAGCCAAAACTTAATCCAAACCAATTCCAAGTATCATACTGCTGTTGTGGAGTATATGTTTTTGTACTGTTGTGTTTTACGCTAAAGTTTGAAGTGGAAAAACTATGCCTTGCTGTTTTATAGATATGAGAACGGTAGCTCCCGTGAGCAATAGGGTTGAAATTCCATTGGTGTGGTTTGAACTGATCTAAAGAGGCATCGTACATACTGGCTAATAATTCGGCAGTAACCTTAGCGCTTTTCGCCCCTTTTATTTTAAAGGACCAGGTTTCTGCTGTTCCAGGTTTTAATTTATCTCTAAAAGAGCGGGTTTCTATATTTAAATCTGTTTTAGGATAAGGTATATTTATAATCAAATTACCGCTTTGAAAGCTGTTAAAAGCTGAAAAACTGTAAGACAGAGCAAAACCGCCTAGGTCTTTTGTGGTGAGCGGTAATATTATGGTTTTCTTTTCATTGTTTAAATGAACAATATATGAGGTCACAATTTTATGTTCTTTTTCTATGGCAATTGTAACATCTATATTTTTTGCAGCTGACGCTAATGTAATTATGGCTGTTTCATTAGGAGTGTATTCTGTTTTATTTGCCGTTATATTAAATAATTGATTGTCTGCTAGTGTTTTGTCTTTTTCACTATAAACAAAAGTTTCTGTTTGATCTTTTACCAGTTGCCCATATTTGTCTTTTGTTGTTAATTCTATAATATATTTGCCAGATTCCCATCGCTTTATATTTCCTAGACTGAGCGTTTTAGATTTTCCTGTATTAAATGTTTTTTCCAAAACAAGTTTCCCTTTTTTCCAGTGTTCACTGTTATCTTCATTAGTATATGCATCATGCGGGAATAGGGTTTTGAACTCACTTTTTGAAAAAGCTTGGTAATCTGGTGCTGGCCATGGGCGTGCTCTAAGTACATTTTCTGGAGCTAATAATTTATATATTTTAACAAAGCCTTCAGTAGTAACGAAAGCGCCATTTAAGTTTTGAGTTTCTATGGTAAGACTTTGTCTTTTATTCGTTTTATCGAGTTTGCTGTCTATAGTCATCTTTGCAGTAAGCGTATGGTATCCTATATTAACAATAGTAGTTGTGCTTTGGGTTTCACCATTTATATCTGTAACATCTGCTGTTATTTCATAATTAAAAATGGGTAAATTGTCTTTGTTTATGCGTTCATCGGGAATGGCTTTAAATGTTATTTCATAAAGCCCATTGGCATTTGTTTTTGTTTCACCATATGATATTTCTTGAGATTCACTTGTATAAATATTTGGTCTAGACCAATAAAACCAACGTGGGTATTGTACTTTACGTTTTACGCGATATACAACATTAGCATCTGTAATAGCACTTCCTGCAAAAGCTAAAGCTTCTCCTTTTACCGTTATACTGTCGTTTATTTTTAAGGTTTCAGTAATGGGGTTAAAATGTGTTTCAAATTTAGGGCGTTTGTATTCTTCTACAGAAAATGAAGTACTAGCGTTTAGTTGCTCACCATTTAGTTGAATGGTGAAGTTACCCATTAAACCATCATTAGGTAAAATGTATTCCCCAGAAACAGAACCAAAAGCGTTTGTAGTTAAGGTTAAGGTTTTAAGATCCTCAAAATTAGTGTTTACCAATTTTAGGTTGAGCTTTTCATTAATTAAAACTTCAGATGTTTTGTCTTCAGTTTTCATAGTTATAGCTTTAAAGTAAACCGTTTGACCAGGTCTATAAATACTTCTATCTGTAAAAATAAAAGCTTTGCGATTCGATTTTAACTTGTTATTGCCTTTATACTGTGCGCGGATATAATAATCACCAAAATAAGCGGTATCGTTTTTATGTGTGATTTTAAGTTTTAAATTTCTAATACTTTTTTGGGATTTAGATATCTTGATATACCCTTGGTCATCTGTTGTTTTATGGTCTTTTTCTTGTGCTATATTATTTAGATAGTAGTTTAATTCAACAACGGTATTTGCGATAGGGCTTCCATTATTTCTATTTATGAATTGGAAGTATTTGTATTGATCGTCTTCACATTCTACAGTAGCGATATTGGTTACTTGGATGGTATCATGCGATAAGAAATGAGACGCTTTATTATTAGCGGTAATTAAATAGCGTCCATTTTCTAATTTTGGTAGTCCAATTTCTGTGGAATGATTTTGGAAATCATTTTCATTTTTTAATGGAGATAGCCATTGTTTGTAAAGGGGTAATTTTGAAATAAAATTTTGTTGCTCGTCTGTTCTATATGTTTTTAAGAAGGTTATATATTCTTGCTCAGAGAGTTTGTATATTTTAAAGTCTAATTGATTTAAGTTTTTATATCTTATGAGTAAACGTGTGTGTGTGTGAATAGGAATAAAACGTTCTGTTTGAATGCGTAGGTTAGGATTTGTTATTTGAGATTTTAAAACAGCACATTTTTTGGCGCCTATACTTTCTGGGAATTTAGAAATAACGTTTTGGCACAAGTCCAGAGCTTCTTTACATTTCCATCTGTTTTTAGTATTCGATTCAGGGTGGTAGTCCTGGCCTTGTATATTGTAAATCTTAGCAATTTCAAAATCATATAACGAAGCAATCTCATGAGAACCATGTTTTTTACTTTCAGTTTTAAGCGTTTCTATTAAAAGGATGTCTTTATTCTCGAAAGTCGCATTTTGTTTAACATATTCTAAGCGTTTAATGTTTACATCGGTTAAAGCAATAGGGGAGTCGTCTTTTAGGTGGAATTTTATTAGTTCTTGATAAATTTTAAGTGCGTTTAGTTCTTGAGAAGTAGAGTCTTGAGCGGTTATTTTTAAACGCGAAAAGATTTCAGCAATACCTAAAAACGCAGTATTGTTTATTTCAAATTTATTTGTGGGTTTTGTAATTGTATGCTCTGTTGTGCTATAGAATTCTAGTGCATTATGACTTAGGAAATCAAATATTGTAGGTCTGTATATTTTAGAATCTTTTTGTAAGGATAAAAGTGTGTTGTAATCTTCTAATTTTGTTTGCTTTAATATTTTTTGATTCTTCAAAGACCTATTAAAGTAGAGGTGTATTTCATTAAACAGAGTTTTTAGGTCCCAAGTGCGAAAATCATTGTCATCAACTTTATCTGTTGTTTTAGAACGCGAGTAGAATTTATAACGATTTTGTTGAAAATATTGCCAATACAAATTTGCGAGAACATTTTCTAATATGTTTTTAGTGGGAGTACTACTATTAGCTATTTCTGCTTTTAAATGCGTTATTATATTTAATTGTGCATTTTCCTCCAGAATTAGAGCATATTTACTTTTAAAAAGTAATGTTTTTATTAGCTCTGGTGTATTATCGCTGGCTTTAGCTTTAGTTTCTATAAGGGTTATTTTTTCTAATGCTGATTTAGATAGGCCTTCTTTTTCAAGTGCTTCGACTTGTTTCCATAATTGTGAATAATCATTGTCTTGCGAGAATGAGAAATTAGCAAAGAGGATAATCATCAAAATAGAGAGGTACTTGTTCATTGTTGTGTTTTTTTTTACTTTGTATTTGCTCATAATTTGATTTTAGGTACTAAAAGTGAGAATACACTGTTTTATTGAGTATAATAAAAGTGTTTTAAAGTTAACGAAAACTTTTATAACACAAATCAAAAACAATACCAATAGAATATTATTTTTGTTTTAATTATTTAATTTATGAAATTATTATTTTACTTATTAGGGGTTCCTTTGTTGTGTTTTGGACAATCTTTATATAGCGATGCAGAACAATTTATAGCGCAAAAACAGTTTACAAGGGCTGAAACTATTTTAGTTCCCTTTGTAGGCAATCATCCAACAGATTTAAGAGCAATTGAGTTGTTAGGCGATGCATACGGGCATCAAAAAAAATGGGATGAAGCTGCCCAAGAATATAAGAAATTGGTTGACATTGAAGCGCATATAGCAAATTACCATTATAAGTACGGCGGTGCTTTAGGAATGAAAGCACTTACTATTAGCAAGATAAGGGCTTTAGCTTTTATAGGAGATATAAAAGCTGCCTTTCTTAAAGCGGCCAAGCTAGACCCTAAACATATCGATACACGTTGGGCATTGGTAGAATTATATATGCAATTACCAGGGATTATAGGTGGAAGTAAGAAAAAATCCTTACAATTCGCGAATGAGTTAGAGGCTTTGTCTGTAGTAGATGGTTATTTAGCTAAAGGTTATATTTATGAGTATGATGATGAACCAGAATTAGCAGAGAAGTATTATAAAAAAGCGATTGAAGTTGGCGGTTCAACAACTTGTTACGATAAACTTACTCAATTGTATGAAACACAAGGAGCACATGGAAAAGCCATTAAAAACTTAGAAGAAGCAAATCTAAAGCACAACAGAAATGCAATGCATTACCAAATCGGAAAAGTTTGTGCAGAATATAATTTGCAGCTGGATAAAGGTGAAAAATGTTTAAAGCGCTATATCGATAATTATAGTGCAAAAGATGGCGTGCCAAAATCATGGGCTTATTATAGATTAGCACAGATTTATAAGCATAAAAAAAATAAAGTTGAAGCATTATTCTGGATAGATAAGGCTATAATTGAGAAAGATTTAGAACCTTTTCGGGACGAAAAAAATAAGATAAACGCGCTCTAATTAAACAGCAGTTTAAAGCAATAAGTTATAGCGCCATCGATTTTTAAACTCTTGACTTAAATTATTCGAGAAATTACAGTGAAAAAAGTATCTTTGAACTCTCTTCAATATAAAACAATGAACGTACATTTTATAGCCATTGGCGGGAGCGCAATGCACAATTTAGCCTTAGCTTTACATAATAAAGGATATCAAGTAACTGGAAGTGACGATACTATTTTCGAACCTTCTAAGTCTAGGTTAGAAGCAAAAGGCCTATTGCCCGAGGCATTGGGGTGGTTTCCCGAAAAAATTACATTAGATACAAATGCCATTGTTCTGGGAATGCATGCCAAAGCAGATAATCCTGAGTTGATAAAGGGGCAAGAGCTAGGTGTTAAAATATACAGTTATCCAGAGTTTTTGTATGAACAGTCTAAGTACAAAACTAGGGTTGTTATTGGAGGAAGTCATGGAAAAACGACTATAACCTCGATGATTTTACATGTAATGCACTATCATGATCGTGATGTTGATTATATGGTTGGCGCTCAATTAGAGGGTTTTGATGTTATGGTAAAACTTAGCGAAACGAATGATTTTATTGTTTTGGAAGGGGATGAATATTTAAGTTCTCCTATAGATAGGCGTCCTAAGTTTCATTTATATAAACCCAATATTGCTTTATTGAGCGGTATTGCTTGGGATCATATTAATGTGTTTCCTACCTACGAAAATTATGTGGAGCAATTTAGCATGTTTGTAGACAGTATTGTAAATGGTGGAAGTATTAATTATAATGAAGAAGATCTAGAAGTCAAGCGAGTCGTGGAAGCTAGTGAAAATCCAATACGTAAATTAGCATATCGAACACCTAAATATACAGTGAGTAACGGTGAAACCTTATTAGAAACTCCAGAAGGCCCTTTGCCTATTGAAATATTCGGCAAACATAATTTAAACAATCTGGCAGGCGCAAAATGGATTTGCCAACATATGGGGATTGATGAGGATGACTTTTATGAAGCCATAGCCACGTTTAAAGGCGCAAGTAAACGCTTGGAAAAAATTGCTGAAAGTAAAAATAGTGTTGTTTATAAGGATTTTGCGCATTCACCAAGTAAAGTCGCAGCAACTACGAAGGCAGTGAAAGAACAATATGCAAATAGAAGCTTGTTAGCTTGTTTGGAATTGCATACTTATAGTAGCTTAAATGCCGCGTTTTTAAAAGAGTACCAAGGCGCTTTAGATGCTGCCGATGTAGCTGTTGTTTTTTACTCTCCACAGGCTTTACAAATTAAAAAGTTGGATGCCATAACGCAAGAGCAAATAGCAAAAGCTTTTCAACGTGAAGATTTAATTATTTATACAAATGCAGAGGAGTTTAAGCAGTTCTTGTTTTCTCAGGATTTAGAAAACAAAGCCTTGTTATTAATGAGCTCTGGTAATTATGGCGGTTTGGACTTTAATAGTGTTAAAACGTTAGTTGAGTAATATTGTGTTTATAGAAGGAATAGCGCTTATCTTGTAAAGTCGTATTGTAGATCATTGCTTTATTTTTGAAAGCCCACCATCTACATGTATTATTTGGCCAGTAACCCAAGACGATTTAGGCGTTAGTAAGTAAGCCGCAGCCTCTGCGATGTCATTTGCATCGCCTATTTTTTTTAATGGGTTTTTTTCAGATTGTAAATTCACTTTGTCTTCGGTGTTAAGGAATCTATGTGCTAAGTTTGTGTTTGTTAATGAGGGAGCTATTGCATTAACTCTTATGGTTGGTGATAATTCTGCTGCTAGCGCTCTTGTTAACCCTTCAATGGCCCCTTTGGATATTGCAACTTGTGAGTGAAAACTAAAACCAGATTGAACCGCTACTGTTGAGAAAAGTAAAATGGATGCATTTTTACTTTTCTTAATTTTTGGTAACAAATGTTTAATAATTTTAGTTGCGCCTATAACTTGAAGGTTAAAGTCATCTATAAAATCACTATCATTAAAACGATGAAAAGGTTTTAAATTAATACTACCTGGACAATAAGCTAAACCATGAATTTCTTCAGGAAAATGCTCTAGATCTAAACGATCTGTTTTTACATCTAACTGGATGTACTTTACATTTGGTCTGTCTTCAATTATATTTTTATGATAGGTCGCAATAATATTAGTACCTTGTTGTTCTAATAAATTAACTAGTGCTTTGCCAATACCAGAAGAGCCTCCAATTATTATATAATTCCTCATTATAAAATGATTTAAATTATTGAATTACAGTGTTTTACTTGGAGTCTAAAACTAAGTTAATTGATTTTTTTATAAAATCAATAGGAAAGGATAACATTTTTATAAAAGCATTTTATTTTATTCTCTTGGATTGTGTCGTAAAGGAAAGACCTTGTTGTCCCATAGTTGAATTCATAATGCCTTCAAATAATGGTTCAGGGCAATGCCTTGGGATTTTCCATTCAATTATGAAGTTAGAGCCAGTTCCGCCTTTAATATCGGTCTCGTCTATTATAATTTCAGTGGTTTCCATTGGAGCTAAATAAATAGGAGAATTAAAATAAGTACGTACAGGTTTTCCATGGGTGTCATAATACTTAGCTTTCAAGAGGTAAATAGTATCTGTATCGCTTGTATTTCGCATGCTAACCATTGCGGTTAAATTATGAGTTTTGTGCTCAGAACTACTATATATTTGTGAATAAATAGAAAGATATGATTTCCCATATTCAAGGTTTTTTTTAGCATTTATAGTGGCGTGTCTTTTGATCCAATTTTCTGGATTTATAGAGCTGATTTCCTTTTTTTCTTCACAACCAAAAATTAAAATATTTAGTAATAAAATTAAAGCCTTTTTTTTCATTATAAATTGTTTTAACGTATTAGATCAGGTAGTTAAACGAAGTTAGTTGATTTTTTTGGAAAACAATCATAAGCGATCATAACATTTTTATAAGTAGTGCAGATGTAGTTAAGTTTATCATAAATAATTTAAAAGCATTAATTTGTTCTAATTAAAAGGAAATGAGGGTTATATAAAAAAAAAGATGTAGTTTTAACAAATGCACAAAGAACGCTCCTCATTTTCAATAAAAAACTGGTCTCTAGACGATCGTCCTCGTGAGAAACTGCAAAGTAAAGGGAAATCTAGCCTTAGTGATGCAGAATTAGTTGCTATTTTAATAGGCTCAGGTAATAAAGACGAAAGTGCTGTGGCTCTGTGTAAACGTATTTTAGCAAGTACGAATAATAATTTAAATGCATTAGGTAAACTTTCTACAAAACAACTGATGTCTTTTAAAGGAATAGGAGAAGCTAAAGCAATTTCTATTGTGGCAGCATTAGAATTGGGTAGACGCCGCCGTGGTAGTGAAGCATTGCAACGTAAAAAAATAACGTCCAGTAGATCTGTTTTTGAATTATTACAACCTATTATAGGAGAATTACCTCACGAAGAGTTTTGGATAGTATATTTAAATAATTCTAATAAAGTTATTCAGAAAAACCAATTAAGCAAAGGCGGGATTACGGGCACCATGGTCGATATTCGCTTGGCTCTTAAAACGGCATTAGAAGTTGGAGCAGTAGGAATTATTTTAGCTCATAACCACCCTTCAGGAACACTAACACCAAGTCAAGCAGATAAAGATTTAACCGAAAAACTAAAAATAGGAGCAAGGAGCTTAGATATAAAAGTATTAGATCACCTCATTATTACAGAAAAAACATACTTTAGTTTTGCAGATAAAAACATACTGTAGCATTTAAGATTGTAAATATGAAATGACTCCTCTTTTAATTCCTTATTTTTGATAAAGTAATATTGCTTCGTTGCAATTAACTTAATTTATGCTTTTAATTTACTCACATAAAATTACACCAAGATTAAAGTATACCTTTAAACAAATTTGTACTAGAATTATTGGGATTCCTGTTCGTTTTACTACGACTATAGAAGATTTTATTGCTCATAATAGTTTAAAAATCTCTTATACTAGGCAGCCACTTAGCAATGAGTTGTTTATATTTTCACATGAACTGTTATTTGAGCAAGGTTTAAACGATTTGGATATAAATGTTACCAACTGGGAAGAAACCAAATGCTTTTTTGGAAATATAGGACAAGGCGCATTGCCTTTCGACATCTTTGCCGCTTCTTTTTATTTGTTAAGTCGTTATGAAGAATATCTACCACATGTAAAAGATGAGTATGGCCGCTTTATGGCTGAAGAGAGTTTAGCTTATAAATTTAATTTTTTAAAACAGCCTGTAGTAGATATTTGGGCATTTAAATTTCGAGACCTTTTAAAAACACACTATCCAAATTTCGAGTTTTTAGAACGTCGTTATGCTATTTCTCCAGTACTAGATGTCCCTATGGCATATAAATATAAGTTAAAGGGGATTATGAGAACTATTGGTGGGACCTTAAAGGATGGTTTAGGGTTTAAGTTTAGAGCACTTTATATGCGTTATGCCGTATTGTTTGGCTTAAAAAACGACCCTTTTGATTCTTTTAAATATATTATAAATAGGCAAAAACAATCTAAACATAAGTTTGTTGTTTTTTTTCTAATAGGTGATTTTACAACTTATGATAAAAATGTAAATGTGCACAAACGTAAGTTTGTCTCTTTAATAAAACACGTTTCAGATTATTGTAAAATAGGACTTAAAGCGAGTTATTTTGCATTAGAGGATAGAGCGCTTTTGAAAAAAGAAAAATTGAGAATGGAAGCCATCACAAATAACGCGCTTTCTGCATCAAGACAGTCTTTTTCAAAATTGAATCTTCCAGAATCATATAGGAATCTTGTCGAATTGGAAATTCCAGAAGACTATACAATGGGCTATATTAATCATATCGGTTTTAGAGCAGGAACATGTACACCTTTCTTTTTTTACGACTTGGATCATGAAATACAAACTCCTTTAAAAATTAATACGTATCATTTATTAGATTATGCTTTATTGAAAACCCAATCTCTCTTAGATAAAAAACAGGTTTTAAACGAAGTCATTTCTGAAGTAAAAAAGGTTAATGGTACATTTGTTTCTGTTTTTCATAATTATACCTTTGGAAATGTTGAAAGGTGGAAAGGCTACAAAGAATTGTTTAATATTATTTTAGAATCTACAAATGACTAATAGCATAACCGATATTTTTTTTGATTTAGATCATACCCTTTGGGATTTCGATAAGAACTCAAAATTAACCTTCGAGATCATTTTTAAACGAAATGAAATTAACGTACCTGTAGCTGTTTTTTTAGAGCATTACGAACCTATAAATTTAAAATATTGGAAGCTTTATCGTGAAGAAAAAATTAGTAAAGAGGGGCTAAGATTTAATAGATTAAAGGATGCTTTTAACGCTATTGAAGTTAATATAGATGCAGCGACTGTAAATAAACTTTCAGAGGATTACATTACTTATTTAACAACTCATAATCATGTTTTTGATGGTACTATAGAACTTTTAGAATATTTAAAGCCTAATTATAAGTTGCATATTATAACCAACGGTTTTGAAGAAGTACAACTACATAAATTAGAAAAATCTAAAATTGCAGATTATTTCGAAACAGTCACCAATTCTGAAATGGTTGGCGTAAAAAAACCAAACCCTAAAATGTTTTATTATGCTTTAGATTTAGCAAAAACAACAAAGGAAAAGAGTGTAATGATCGGAGATGATATTGAGGCTGATGTTCTTGGAGCATTAAACATAGGATTAGATGCTATTTGTTTTAATTATCGTAACTTAGAGCTAGACCCCAACATAAAACAAGTTAGGACGCTAAAGGAAATTAAAGATTTTTTATAATACGAATTGTGTTTTTAACGTTTTATTGTCACGTAAGTAAAAAATATGAAAACGTTAAAGACTATATTTATTGTTATACTACTCAGTTTAGGGAGTTCTGCTTGTGTTAAAGATGTCGATTTTGAACAAGCAGAAGAAATTATACTTACTCCTGCAATAGAAACTAGTCTGATATTTTTTGATGTATTTGCACCTTCTTTTATTGATATTAATGATATAGAAGCTGGTTCTATTCAAACTTCTGTTGTACTAGAGATTTTTAATGATGAGTTTTTAATTGATAACCTTCAAAAAGCTATTTTTAAATTTGAAACAACAAATTCAATAAATAGAGGATTTGAAGCCAGAGTCGATTTTTTAAACGCAACCGATGAATTGCAATATACGATACTGTTTAATGTGCCTACTTCAGTAGATAATGTCCCTGTTTTAAGTGAAGAAATTGAAGTTTTTGAAGCTGATAATTTGGAAGCTTTAAAAACAACAAACAAATTAATATTAACCTTTACACTGCTTCCAAGTGACGATGGTTCTTCATTAAATAGCAATTCACCAGGCGCATTGCGTTTAAGATCTAATGGGGTTTTCTTTTTTCGAATAAATACTTCTGAATGAGAAAAACAGCCCTCTTGTTCTTTTTAACTACTTGTATTTGTTTTTCTCAGAACAAACAATTACTGTATGGGTTTACAGAGATCCCTCAGGCACTATTAATTAACCCTGGAGCAGCAGTCGAAAATGATTGGTATTTTGGAATGCCTCTATTATCTCATATACACGCTAATATAGGTCTGTCTGGACTTTCTGCATATGATCTTTTTGCAAAAGATGGTCGTGATTTTAATTCAAAATTACGGAATGTTGTTTATAGTATGAATAACAAGGATGTTTTTGCAATAAATCAACAATTGGAAATCCTCTCAGGCGGTTTTGCTTTTGGTAGTAGTCATGAAAAAAATCAATACCTTTCTTTCGGGTTATATGAAGAGTTGGACGTTTTTGTTTATTTTCCTAAAGACTATGCCGTTTTGGCTTATGAAGGGAATTTTAATAATATAAATAGAACCTTTGACCTCAGTGATTTAAATGCAAATGGGGAATTAATTTCTGTGTTACATGTTGGCTACAATAAAAAGACAAGTGAAAAATTAACCTTTGGAGTGCGAGGGAAAATCTATTCTAGTATTATAAACGTGAATGCAACCCAAAATAAAGGAACGTTTGTAACAGTACCAGGAACAAATAACATTTATAATCATCTCTTTAATCTAGATTTAGAAGTTAAAACTTCAGGGTTAGCAAGTTTAGATAATGATGACAATTCTGAATTTAAGGATGATATTTCAATATTACGAAAAAGAATATTATTTGGAGGGAACATAGGATTTGGGATAGACTTTGGATTCACCTATAATCTAAAGGACAATTTAAGTATAGATGCTAGTATCCAGGATATTGGGTTTATAAGGCATAAAAAAGATGTAGAAAATCATAAATTAAATGGCTATTATGAATTTGAAGGGGTTAATCCTCTTTTTGAGGAGGTACTTCAAGGACAGACAGCACAAGATTATTGGGACGAAATAGCGAACGAATTTGAAGATTTATTCGAAGTTAAAGAAGAGAATAAAGAATATACAACCTGGCGGCCAGTAAAATTAAATGCAGCAGTAAGATATGCTTTTGGTAAAGGGCTAGAAAATGAATGTGATTGTAGAAAAAATAAAAAAGAGTATAAGAACGAAATAGGACTGCAGTTATTTGCTATAAATAGACCCAAGGCACCTCAAGTGGCTTTAACGGCATTTTATTATAAACGCTTAAATAAGCGATTGCAAGCCAAAACCGCTTATACGATAGATTCATATTCAAAATCCAATATAGGATTTGGGATGTCATCATCTTTTGGACGGGTTAATTTCTATATGATGGTAGATAATTTATTAAAATTTGGGAATTTAGCAGAAGCACAAAGCTTATCTTTACAGCTAGGATTTAACTATATTTTTAAAAAGAATGAAAACGAATAAATTTTTTTTTGCCTTCTTGGCTTTCTTTATAATTTCAATACTACCTGCTCAAACAAATCTAAACGATTATAAATACATTATCGTACCCAATAAATTTGAGTTTTTAAACGAAACAGATAAATATAAGTTAAACACTCTAACTAAATTATTGTTTGAAAAATATGGCTATTTAGCGATTATGAAGGGGGAAGCTTTACCTGAAGATATCATTAATAATGGATGCCTTGCTTTAAACTCAGAGGTTTTAAAATCCTCTGGAATATTTAAAACAAAACTTAGAATTGAATTAAAAAATTGTAGGGGAGAAGTTGTATACACTTCCGAAGAAGGAATCTCAAGAGAAAAAAAATACAAAGTAGCTTATAATCAAGCTTTAAGAGCTACTTTTGAGTCTTTCGGGACATTTGATTATAAATATGAGCCTAGTGATAAAACAACACGTATTTCTTCTACTGTTTCAAATGTAAACATTGAAAAACAAGAAGAGATAGAGTTGTTAAAACAAGAAATAGCGGCTCTTAAAGAAAATCAAAGTAACACGAAACAACAGCTTACTAGTGCAGTGCATACAAAGCAAGATATAGAAACGATAGCGCCTCCAGTAAATATGGCTAGATTAGCTGTACTTTATGCTCAGCCTATACCTAATGGTTTCCAATTGGTGGATACCACGCCTAAAGTTATTTATACAATCTATACCTCCGGACGAAAAGACGTTTACATAGTAAAAGGAGTAGACGCTATCATCTATAAGGAAAATAATATTTGGGAAATAGCAGAGCAAAAGGATGGTATTATAAAGGTAGATACTCTAAATATTAAGTTTTAAACCTTTTAATATCCGTATTTTTCTTTCCAACGGAGTTTTAAAAACTGACGTTGTGCATTTTCTCTCGAATTATCCCCTGGGTCATATAATTTGGTGTTCTTAATGGCTTCCGGTAAGAACTCCTGTAAAGCGAAATTATTTTCATAATCATGAGAATATTTGTAATCTTCACCATAACCAATGTCTTTCATTAATGTTGTAGGTGCATTTCTAATGGATAATGGAACAGATAAATCTCCAGTGTTTTTAACTAATTGTTGTGCTTTTCCTATGGCCATATAGGCCGCATTACTTTTTGGAGAACAAGCTAAATAAGTAGCACATTGACTTAAAATAATCCTTGATTCTGGGTAGCCTATGGTTGCAACAGCTTGAAAGGTCGTATTGGCCATAACCAAAGCTGTTGGGTTAGCATTTCCAATATCTTCACTAGCAAGAATAAGTAATCGTCTTGCTATAAATTTTACATCCTCACCACCTTCAACCATTCTAGCTAAATAATAAATAGCGGCATTCGGGTCACTACCTCTAATAGATTTTATAAATGCGGAGACAATATCATAATGTTGTTCACCAGTCTTATCATACCGTACCGTATTGTTTTGTACTTTGTCTAAAACACCAGCATTGGTTATTGTCACACTATTGCTACTTTCTGAGTTGATAATGAGTTCAAAGATGTTTAAAAGTTTTCTCGCATCACCTCCAGAAAGCCGCAGTAACGCTTCTGTTTCTTTAAGCACTATTTTTTTCTTTAATAACTCACTATCAATTGTAATAGCTCGATTTAAAAGCGCTTCGAGTTCTTTTTTTTCAAAAGGTTTTAATATATAAACCTGACAGCGTGACAATAAAGCAGGAATAACTTCAAAACTAGGATTCTCTGTTGTAGCTCCAATTAGTGTAACCCAGCCTTTCTCTACGGCTTGTAGTAAAGAATCTTGTTGGGACTTACTAAAACGGTGTATTTCGTCTATAAAAAGAATAGGGTTTTTAGTCGTAAACAAGCCACCGCTTTGCTTTGCTTTTTCTATAACTTCACGAACTTCTTTTACACCAGAGCTTATAGCGCTTAACGTGTAAAATGGGCGTCCAGATTCGGTAGCAATAATATTCGCTAGAGTTGTCTTGCCAATACCAGGAGGCCCCCAGAGTATAAGAGAAGGGATTAAACCTTGTGCTATTTGTTTTGTTAGTGTCCCGTCTTTACCAATTAAATGCGTTTGGCTCATATAATCGGACAGCTTTTTTGGTCTTAATCGTTCTGCTAATGGTGCATTCATAAAACAAAATTAAAGTAATTATTCATAAAACAATTTAGATATTTGAAATATGACCTTTTTTATTTTTAAAAATCCGATTGACTGCCATTGTTGCGTAAAAAAGAACATTGGTCGCTAATTTGTATATTTAGTAGCATATGAGTAAAGCGCAAGAATATTTCAAATTTTCAAACGATGTAGTAGTATACCCCATATTGTTTGTGTTAATACTATGGTCTGTATTTGTTTTCGAAATACGTTTCGGCTATCGTTTTAACAAATATGGAATTTATCCACAAACACTTAAAGGGCTTAGAGGAATATTATTTAGTCCTTTTATACATTCTGGAATTAAACACTTGTATTCCAATACAATTCCATTAGTTGTGTTATCATCTGCATTGTTTTATTTTTATAAGCAAATCGCTTGGAAAGTAATAATTTATGGAATTTTAATTTCAGGACTTATAACATGGGCCATTGGTCGACCTTCTTATCATATTGGTGCAAGTGGATTAATATATGTGTTGTTTAGTTTTAATTTTTTTAAAGGCGTATTAACAAAACATTACAGACTTGTAGCTTTATCTTTACTCGTTATTTTTATTTACGGAAGTATGTTTGTATATGCACTTCCAATAGATGAAAAAATATCTTGGGAAGGCCATACTGCTGGACTACTAACAGGCTTATTATTTGCCATATTGTTTAAAAGGAAAATTGCAAAACCCAAGAAATATGTATGGGAAAATGAAAATTATAATGAAGAAGATGACGAGTTTCTAAGGCATTTTGATGAGCATGGCAATTTTATAGAAAATATTGAGAATAAAAAGGATGTTGAGAGTATAGAACAATCAAATTTTAATATTAATTACACGTTTAAGGAAAACAAAGATTAAGCTATAAACGTTGCCTTAAAGCTTCGTATAAAAAAGCGCCACAAGCTACAGATACGTTTAAAGATTCAATATCTCCTAATAAGGGAAGTTTCGCTTTAGCATCAGCTAATTTCAAAACAGAAGGATTTATACCTCTACCTTCAGACCCCATTATTATAGCACAAGGCGTTTTAAAAGAAACATCATAAATGGTATTGTTGGTTTTCTCTGTTGCTGCTATTACTTGTATTCCTGAAGCTTGTAAGAGAAACATTGCGTCTTTTATATGGTCAACTTTACAAATAGGAACCTTAAAAACAGCCCCAGCACTAGTTTTTATAGTATCGCCATTTACAGGAGCACCGCCTTTTTTTTGAACTATAATGCCGTGTACCCCAGTGCATTCAGCTGTTCTAATAATAGCCCCAAAATTTCTAACGTCACTCAATTGATCCAATAGTAGGAATAGGGGAGTCTTGGTCGTTTCAAGTGTTTTTTCTATTAAGCTTTCTAGATCATAAAATGAAATAGGTGATATTTGGGCGACAACACCTTGGTGATTGTTTTTTGTTAACCTATTTAGTTTTTCAACAGGGACATAAGAAGAGTTGATCCCTTTCTGTCTAAGTAACGTTTCTAACTCTAAAAAAAGCGAACCTTTTAGTCCTTTTTGTAGAAATACTTTGTCTATAGTTTTTTCTGCTTTTATAGCTTCTATGACAGCTCTTAAACCAAATAATTGTGTGTTGTTTTCCATTGCTGCAAAGGTATAAAAAAAGAGGCTGATAAAAATCAGCCTCTTTTAAATATTTATTTAGTTTTTGTTTAATAATTAAAGAGGAGTTACTGTGTACTCATACCCATTTTGCACTTCTACTGTTGCAATAAATAAACGGTTCCCTTGAGAAGTATTTCCAGGTGTACTTAAAGTATAACTATTAGGATAGCTAAGAGTCGTTTCGTCTAAAAAGTATTCTTGACTATAAGTTAACTTTAAAGGAATAGGATTTGCTAAACCTAGATCTTGAAAAGGGTTCTCATATAGATCTGCTGCAATTTTATAAGTTCCATCAGGTAATCCAGAAATCGAACCTACTTCAGGACAGTCAGATGTAGCCGCAATGAAAGTTATTTGTACATCATTCTCATCATATAATATTAAATCCATATCAATTGGGCAGAAACTATCAATTGTAACACCATTTTGAGAAACACTTCCATCCCAAGATAAAACTAGGTCCAAGACATTGTTAACGTAATCATCAGTGATGTTTACATTGAATGAGAATGGGATCAAGTTTGAATATTCATCTGTAGATACAGCTGTAATAGTAAATGACTCATCTTCTTCAATATCTCCAGATTGTAAGACAACAACTTCTGCTGTAGCAGAAGTGCTTCCAGCTGAAATAACAAGAGTATGGTCAATAGTGAAATCAACACCTTCTGTTGCATCACCAGCTGTTTGTTCGAACAAAACAGGGAAATCTAATTCTTGAGGTTCTTCAATGCTAGCTGTAAGTGTATAAGTAACTTCGCCATCATTTTCCATAACAGTAACATCATTTTCCTCTACAGATACCGTTATGTCTACAGGAGTATAAGGTACTGCTGCTACTGCTTCAAAATCATCATCTTCACAAGATGTGAACGCTGTTAATAATAGCGCAGATAATGATAAAAATTTAATAGAATTTTTATATATATTATTCATTAGTATTTAATTTTTAATTTTTAATTTAGTTAGTAGGAGTATATGTATATACTTCTGTAGAATTGTCTATTACAACATCACTATCTGGCGTTGTACTACTAAATATTTGATATCCATTTATAGTAATAACTCCAGTAACAGGATCAACAATTCCTGAGCCTACTACTAAATTACTACCAGCATTAACGATAGTGTTAATTTCTATAACTCCACATGTGTCTGTAAACTCGTATGGTAAAGCATTACCACCTAATTCTACACCAGGCAGTACATTACATGCATATAGACCAGAAGATATTTCTGTAATAGTTGCGTCAGGGAAATTAGTACCACTAGCTGTGTATTCTCCAGCTAAATCTGAATTACATAAATAAGATACTTTTATGGTTACAGAACCTGTTCTTCCACTTGGAATAACACCATTACCACCAGTAGCATCAACGATATCAAGAATTAAACTAAAACTACTCGGAGCGGTTATACTACTGTCATCAGAAAGAATTGTGAACGGTACTTCAGCTGTGAAATCAGAATCAGCTGATAACGTTAGTGACGTTGTTGATAATTCATAATGCACACCAGCTATAGCTGTTGATTCTTCATTTACTGAAATTGTAACTTGAGCATCTTCAGTAATAGCAGCACTATTAGGGCCAACGATATTAATTGTAGATGTAAAATCATGGCTGCCAGTGGATTGTGTTACAGCGGCATTGCTTGTTGCAGAAGTAAATCCTACTAAATCTGGAGTAGAACTAATAATTTCATCTGTCATCACTTCATCATCTACAAGACACGATGTAAATGATAGTGATAACATCATTAAGATTAAAAATTTATTTATTGTTTTCATATTTATTTTTTTAAAATTTAATTAGCCCAAAAGATCTTATCTGTGAATACATTTGGTTGCGTTGGTACATTTGCACCGTTCCCAGAGATTTCCGTAGCAGGGTAAGCTAATCTTACGGGTCTCGTTGGTTCTGGAGATGCTAAAGAGATTGGTAAATTTGAAGGATATCCTGTTCTACTAAAGTCATACCAGCTTTGTGCAGCATCAATACCGTTTAGAGCAATCCATTTTTGAGTAATAATAGCCTCTAATTTATCAGAACTTGAAGCCCAGTTTACTAAATCAATTGGTTGAGAGAAATAACTAGCTGCATCTGGAGCACCTAAATAATCGAAAGAAGCGCTAATACCATTTTCGTAATGCTGTTGTGCATTAGGTAAATAAGTTTTTAATGCTGCTTCAGCTTGTAAGAATTCTGCCTCTGCTAAAGAAAAGATAACTGAATTCTGTTCAGCATCTTTTAAAAGGCCAGGACCTATGTTTGAAACAAAAGGCTCAGTTAATGCTCCTCCTGGAGGATAAGCAGATAACCCTTGCTCAACACCAAGGTGTCCTGTTTCTGGTTTTTCATAAATATAGTCAATACGAGCGTCATTAAAATCGGTCAATAAGTCTAAAACAAATGGTGTTGCAGAAGTTGCAAAAAAGTTGTTTACATATTCACCAGCTGTAGTTTTACCATAGTAACCCCAAAAAGGGTTTTGCTGATCTTCTTGATCTGTATACCCTGGATTAGCAATAGCATTAGTTGTAATGTAACCAGACCCTTCATTCGCTATTTTTTGGAATTCTTGAGTGATATAACCTGTTCTACCAGAAATATCAGATTGTCTAACTAAAATTCTCAACTTTACAGTATTTGCAAATTTCTTCCATTGGTTCATATCTCCACCAAACATAATGTCTGCTACACCAGGATTAAGTACATTAGAGTTTGCACTACCAGTATTAATTAAAGTAATAGCATTGTCCAATTGAACAATTAAGTCCTCATAAACAGTTAAAGCATCATCAAAAGCAGGGGTTGGATTATCTCCTCTCTGTAAGGCTTCAAAATAAGGAATATCACCAAAAGTGTCTACTAAGATTTGGAAGTGATATGATTTCATTATTTTTGAAATCGCTTTATAATACTCATAATTTTCATCGTCAACATCCATCGTTTGATACTGTTTCAAAGCATTTTGATATTGATAATTCCAAATTGTTGAATAAAAAGTAGAGTTTACTGTGTACTCAAATTCACTTTGATACCAAGAGAACCCGTCAGATTGACTCCAGTTGTACATCATAAGGTTTCCAAGAGTATTTAATCTTCTAGCTCCTCCAGGAGGAGTAGTAATTGTATAAGCCGAGTAACGTTGTGCTACGGGTAGCAATAAGTCAGGCGATGCTGTTAGTGGATTATTTGGGTCTGTATTGACATCCAAAAAATTATCACTACAACCAAATGTAATAACCGAAACCATTACAATTGAGAATAATTTAAATATATTTTTCATTTTCAAGATTGTGTTTAAAATTAAAATTCAAGATTAAGGTTTACCCCAAATGATCTTGTTGGAGGAGATTGGAAAAATCCACCGATACCTATACCGTTTCCTGATGCATTAGCATTGTTAAATTCTGGATCAGAGAATCTGTTCTCTTCAGGTAACCAGGTAATTAAATTACGAGCGATAAGACCTATAGACAGTTTAGAGATGAATGCGTTATCTAATAATTTAGAAGGTAAATCATATTTTAAAGAAAGCTCTCTTAATTTTACGGCAGTAGCGTCTTTAACGTAATTTTCTTTAATGTCGTTATATGTATTAGTCCAGAAGTTTTGACGCCCTCCTGTTACTTGTATATTTGTGTTTTCAACATAATTAGGTTCTTCAGCACTACCTATGTTTACTACTGAATTAGGAAATACAAAATCTTGACGATTTGAAGATACACTTTCTTGAGATCTTCCTGTAAACTCCATAGCATCAGCTAATTGAGAAATGTATACGTGTCCTGTTCTGTAGTCCATAGTACCTGTTAACGTGAATCCTTTAAAGCTAAAAGAGTTTGTTAAACCAATAATATAATCTGGAGTTGTTTTACCTAAGTTTGTAAGTCCTCCAACTATTGGGTTTCCAGTTGATTCACTAACGATAACACGTCCTTGATCATCTCTTTCATAACCAACAGCTCTAATTTGAGGGAAATCCTCTCCAACAACAGCCCATAAACCAGAAGTTGCTGTACCTCCAATTTGTACTTGATCTAGACCGTCTTGTATAGACGTTACTTTATTTTCATTTGTTGTAAAGTTTACATTAAGATCCCAGTTAAAATCACCATCATTAACAGCTTTTACTGGTACCACTCCAAGTGTTAATTCAACACCAGAACCTTCAATAGAACCAATATTTGTAAGAATACTGTTAGACCCAGCAGATGGTGCTGTTGTAGCCGTTGTAATAAGATCTGTTGTCTCTGTTGTATAATAAGAAGCATTTAAGCTAACACGATTATTAAAGAATTCTAAATTCAATCCAAATTCATTAGTTAGAATTTTCTCTTTTTTAACATCTGAATCTACCGCTGTTCCTGATACTACAAAACCGTTAAGACCTGTTGATGAGTAAGGGAATCCAGCTTGTTGATTAAAAGTTTCATTAACTTGATAAGGACCAAGATCATTATATACAGTAGCATTACTATAGGTTAACTTTCCATAATTTAATGGTTCAAAATCTAACAAATCAGAAAACAAGAAAGACAAACCAAAAGAAGGATAGAAATAGCTGTTATTATCAGTGCTTAAAGTAGAAGTGTAATCTTGTCTACCTGAAAAACTTGCGAAAAGGAAGTTGTCATATCCAACTGTAAAATCACCAAAAAGACCATAAGTTCTTTTTACTCGTTCGTTAACAAATGCACCACCAGCAAGTCCTCCAGCTAATTGACCAGTTGTGTTTGAAAGATCATAAAATCCAGGAATACTTAAATTATTTGCTTGATATGCACTTTCTCTGAAAGTTTGTGTTAAACTAGTAGCACCTAAAATAGCTTTTAATGTAAAATCTTCAGATAAATTGAAATCACTTTGAGCTAAAAAGTCAGTAGTGTAGTCAAAACTTTGAGCTTCATAATCTCGTACGAATGAAGACACAGGATCAGGACGTCCAGCAGTCTCTATATATGCACTGTTTGGAAGATAGTTTTGAGCATCTCTGTATTCTTTACCTATTTGATTGAAGCTATTAACACCAAAACGACCTGTTAGTTTTAACCATTCAGTAACTTCCCAATCAGCATTCATGTTCGCTACCAAACGATTCGTATTGTCTTTGTCTCTATTTGTGTCAACTGCCCAATAAGGATTTTGATAGTATGCATTATACCATCCATTAGGAGAAGCATATAAATCATTTCTCCAATCTTTGTAATTACTTAAAGGAATATTTGCTGAAGTATTAAGGATAAACCAGTATAATGGTCTATCTTGAGAACCTATGGTTTGTCCTGCTAAATCAGATTCATCAGTTGTAAAACTTGAATTGATACCTAACTTAAGTTTTCCCATTTGTCTGCTAGCATTCACTCTAAAAGTATTTCTAGTATAACTATCATTTGGTACAATACCTTCGGTCTCTAATTTACCAAAAGACATATAAAACCTGTTTTTTTCATCACTACCTGATAAATATACAGTATTACTTATAGAACTTCCAGTTTCATAAAAATCTTTCAAATTATCTTTTACAGGAGCATAAGGTAACGTTTGATAAGTTCCATCATCAAATATTGGACCAACTCTTCTTGTTACACCGTCAAACTTAGGTCCCCAGTTTGTATTTTCATAAGGATCGTAACTCCCTTGCCAACCTGTACCATATTGTTCTTGAAAATCGGGCATGTATGCAACTTCCTCTGAAGTGTACGACGAGTTAATACCTATTGTGAAAGCATCACCTTTCGTTCCAGATTTAGTTGTAATAAGAAGTGCTCCATTGGCAGCTCTAGATCCGTAAAGAGCTGCTGCAGTAGCTCCTTTTAGAGTTGTAATACCTTCGATATCATTTGGGTTCAATTGATCAAAAGCACCTTGTGTAGATATAGACCCATCAATTACAATCAAAGCAGAGTTAGATTGAGTTATTGAACGAAGACCACGTAGTAAGATTTGCGTAGATGGCTTAACACCATTATTCTGAACATTAATTTGTAAACCAGCAACTTTACCAGCTAAGGCAGATGCAGCAGATTGCGGTTGAATAGCTAAAAGCTTATCGCTATCTACGTTTTCGGTTACATAGGAAGTTTCTCGTTTTTCTCTCTTGATTCCTAATGCTGTAATTACAACTTCTTCAATAGCCGTAACATCAACTTCCATATTAAAACTGATATCGTTAGAAGAGGCTTCTACTGTTTTATCTACAGTTTTGTAACCAACAGAAGAGAATCTAATAATATCACCAGTGTTTGCCGGGATTGAGGAGTAGTTTCCATCGAAATCTGTTTGGGTACCAGTACTTGTACCTACAACAACAACATTTACTCCAGGCATCGGCAATCCGTTTTCATCGGATATCGTCCCTGAAATTGATTTTTCTTGTGCGAACGTTAGCTGCACAACAAACGCTAGAAACAGCGTTAAAATTCCACTAAACTTTGTTTTCATTTTATAATTTATTTGAATTAGTCTAGGCCAAAAATCCTAATTTAATGTTAATAAAACAATTTTTTCTTTACATTTTTTTAACGAAGAGTGTTAATTTATGCAATAAGCATCAGTAATGCGCCTAAAACTAATGAGATTCGGGGTTTGTTAAAGTTTTTGTTAGAAGGGTAATTATTGTGTGGCAAGCAATAATATGTTGATACATAGTACCGAAAGAAGGTGTTTTTTTGTGTCTAAACAGCCGTGAATAGGTTAATGATTTTAAGGGGGGGAAAGATGTGTAGCTTGAGGAATTATTTTTTTTTAAAATTAAATGTTGATGGATTTAGCTTAATTTTAAGGGAATGTTTGATTCTCTAAAAGAAGTAAAATTTTAAAATATTTAAAAATAACGTGTAGCTGTTTTTATTTAGTTGTATTTCAGGGTTTTGGTTTGGGTTTTGTGAAATAAGATGCTTTCTGTAAAAGCGTCATCAAAAGAGGTGTTTTGATGACGCTTTTTGAGTCTTAAAGAGGTGTTTTTAATTTACAGTTTTAGCTTCTTTTTGTCTTCGATTGAAATTCTGTTATTTGTTTTTCCTGAAGTAAGTAAAATGTCGTTTTGATCTTTTATTGTGTATGTAGCTCCATTTTTTTGAATGAAAAAAGAGGTGATTGCATTTGAGTTACCATCATCAAGCCCTCCATCATTTATTGGAAATAAGGTGGTGAGATCTATAGTTTCAGAGAACGTATTTTCTTTTTGAAATTCAATCATAACAGGGATGTTACCTGTTGCTATATTAGCATTTGTGGTCCAAAGACTGGCATCTATTCGGTACAAGGCGTCTGGTGCGTCTGAAGGTATGATTAGCGTTTCAGGGCAGTCCTCATAACTAAAAGAAATTAAAGTATTGTCCATATATAATTCTAGATCTAAATCAATTCCAAGGTTTATGTCACATACATCTGTTGTACCTAGGTAATCGCCGTCCCATTTTAATGTCGTTTTCAAATCTTTCACAGGCGAGTCTTCTATAGTTATTGTTATTATTTCATTAATTGTTGCGCTAAGGTTTGATGTGGAACTAATTCTTAGTTTGACTGTGTTAGTGCTGTTTTCAAGAAGATTTCCATTTGTAGGGATGTTTAATTGTAGGCTTTCAGAAAAGGGTTCATAGCATGTGTAGTACCCTGATCCTCCTAAATACCCATATGAAAACTCTCCTCCTCCGAACCAACTGCGGTACATATTGCCTGATAATTCATTACATGATGTGGGGCTGAAATTAGCCTCGTCCGGATGTATTGGAAAATGAATGTTGTCCAAAGTAAATAAATCAAAGCCATTACCATTTAATACTTCTCCTATTGGCTGTGGATTATTATTTTCGTCTAATAAATCTATTCTAAGATCAATTTTATTGTTGATCGGATATTCTACAGTCATGTTGAATACAGCGGTTTCGCCTTCAGTAACTGTAACCGAATTGTTTAAAAGTGTTATTGATGGTTTGCCTTCTTTTTCTATAGTATCATCATTATCTTCACAGGAATTTAATGTGATGCAGCTAGCAATTAATATCGCTAGCGTTATTGGTTTTAATAAAGTAGTTCTCATATTATTTTTTATTGAGGTGTGTAAATAGAGCTTCCTAAATCGAACCAAATGTCTTCAGGGTCAATAGTGTCTCCATTATATATGATTAAATTGTCTATAGTAATTTGACCTGTGGTTTCGTTAATTGAAACATCGCCGGATATGGCGGTAGCTCCTTCCCATTCAGTAAGTGTGATGTCTCCGCAAATATCTACTAGAGTCATTGAGACAGGATTGATTCCGCCTCCAGTTCCAAGAAATGGCATTGTGAAAGTGAAATTATTTGGAGTTGTTTCTGTGAAATCGGTGATGCCGTTTGCTCCAGAAGGTAAATCAGGATTCGTATAGATGCCACCTAAATTTGATTTGCAGCCAATGAATATGATTTTTAAGGAGCTTTGAGCTTCTGTAGTGCTAACTGATGGGTTGGGTTTTAATCTTAAAATAAGCTCTGTAGGATTGTCTATATTAAAACTTCCAGTATTTACTTCCATTAAAAGATTGCCAAAATCTCTATGAGAAGGGAGTAAAATACTTGTTGAGTTTAGGTTAAATTCAACCCCTTGTTGTGCTGTGCTAGAAGGATCTATTTCAAAAGGTATTTCTAGATCTGTTTCTGTGAATCCTTTGCCTCCACCAAGATATAGCATGCGAAAGGTGTTCTCGACTACGCCTATATCTGTAAAATGACTTATTGTTTCTTGTGAGTTTTGAAAACCAACAACAATAGGGGTGTTAGCTTGATTAATTTCTTTTTCAGAAGGATCATCATCTACTAGACAGGCGGTCGCTAAAAAAGAAGATATAAATGCGATTAATAGTATTTGTATTTTTTTCATTTTTAGTTTTTTTTAGTTAATGTCCCAGAAAATATTAGTGTTAAATGCGGAGTCTACAGTTTGTCCAAATGGAGTGACATTTTCTGAATTACCTGTGTATTCTGAGGTGGGATATAGTAATCTGTAAGGTCTATTGGGTCTGGTTGCTATTACGGGTAGTGGCATGTTGCTAGGGAAGCCTGTTCGTGTGAATTCTATCCAGGTTTCTATGCCATTTGTGCCTCCTAAGTCTATCCATTTTTGTGTGATGATAGCTTCAAGTTTATTAGGAGTGCCTTCCCAGCCAATTTTATCTACGTTATCAGAGTCTGTAATGTAAGTTCCTGTTGATGCCCCAAGTCTAGTAAAGGAAGCCGTTATTGCTTCTTGGAATAATGTTTTTGCATTACCATTTGTTAAAAGGTTTTTATGTGTGGCTTCAGACTGTAGAAATAGGGCCTCGGAAGCGGTCATAATATAACCATCTTGCTGAGGAGAGGATAGTAGGCCTGGACCTATTCGAGAAGGTTGACCATTACCACCTTGTGTATTGCCTTGTATTGAGGTTTGGGAGCCTCTAACGGCATATAGTCTATTTAACCTGTCGTCAATTATGCCTGTTGTGGTGCCGTTAAGGTATTCTACTAAAAAGGTTGTAGGGCCAGCTCTTCTGTTAGAGAATGTGGCGCTACCATCAATACCGAAATTCCCTGCGGTGTAACCAAAAGTAGCTGCAAAAGGATTCATTTTGTCGTTTTGATCTGTGTAACCAGGATTAATAGTTACGTCTTCATTTGGGCCTAAAAACTCAGTGTTTGAGTTGTTTAGTAATGCAAACTCCTCGTTTACAAAAGTTGATATGGAGCTAGTAGTGGCGTAATCGTGGATGCGTAAAAGCATTCTTAGTTTTAAAGTGTTTGCAAATTTGATCCATTTGCTAGTGTCTCCATTCATAACCACATCGTTACTTCCTAGTGGAATTGCGGTTACTGTATCGGTATTGTTTATTTGATCTATGGCCTCGTTTATTTGTGTGATTAAGGCGATGTAAATTTCTTCTTGATTGTCATATTTAGGGAATAGGTTGCTTCCGCGTTGATGAATTTCTGAAAACGGAATGTCTCCATATAAATCAACTAAATATTGGAAAAAGAAAGCTCTGTATATTTTTGAAACAGCTTTATAATAATCGTAATTATCTGGGATTTCGCTGTCGATAATTTGTGTTAAATCACCTGTTCTTGCCATTAGGTTGTCCCAAATATTACTGTAGAAATCTGTCGATAATTGGTATTGAAATTCTATAAAGTATGGTGCTTGGACTTGCTGAGTGTTACCTGACCAAGTGGCTATCATTGTGTTTCCAAGCTCGTTCATTGTTGTGATAAGGGTGCTGGCAGGGATCGTTTGTGCTCCAGGTAGTATAACCTCTGGGCTAAGTTCGTTAATGATTACGCCATTTGGATCTTCGTTTACTAAAACATCTTCACAAGATGTTATAATTAAAGCTAAAGCAATGAAGAAGAGTGTGTATATGTTGTTTTCTGTTTTCATTTTTTTAGAAATTAAGTTTTACATTCATTGAGTAGAATTTAGTTGGAGGGGTTTGTCCGTAACCTCCTATGCCAGATCCAATTTCTGGATCGTTATAGTTTCTGTTTTCTTTAGGTGTAATTGTTAATATGTTTCTTCCGCTTATGCCGAACGATAAGTTTGTAAGAAAGATGTCTTTAAGCCAATCGCTTGAAACGGTGTAGCTAAGTGCTATTTCTCTTATTTTGAATGCGGTAGCGTCTAAGATGAAGTTTTCGTCTACCCCTAGGAAATTTGGGCTTTGGATGTACGATTGGTAAGCTCTGTACTGGTTTGAGGCACTGTAAGAAGGGCCTGTTAACACAGAGGTGTTGGTTTCTCCAGAATCTGCCACGGTTGAATTGGGGAGTATAAAGTGTCCGCGGCCATTTTCTGCTGTAATGAAAGAGCGTCCTTGTCCGGTTAAGTTGTTGTAAACACCCGAGTAGAAAACATGTCCAGTTCTATAGTCGGCAGTAGCGCTTAATCTAAGTCCTTTATAGGTGATTTCTGCTCCGAAATTTAGTATGTAATCGGGTGTTGTTTTTCCTAGTACTTTTAAACCAGAAGCGATTCTTGGCACTCCGTTATCATCTATAATAATACGTCCTTGTTCATCTCTTTCGTAGGCAGATCCTTTTATTAAAGGAAATTCTTCTCCTTCTACAGCAAATAGGTTAAGCGAGCCAGCTCTGTTGGTGATGGCGATTTCGTTAGAGGCATCTGTAACTTTGTTAACTATTGCTTTTTGCGTAGCATAACTAAAATTTAAATTTAATCTAAGATTGTCTGTTTTTATGGGGGTTAAACCTAGATCAAATTCAAAGGCATTGGTTTCTGTTTGGCCTACATTTACAAAGGCATTAAATACGCTTGTAGCGCTAGAAACAGATGTGTTTAATATCTGGTTGTCATTAGTGTAGAAGGAATAGCTGCCATCTAAAGTAATTCTTGGAGTGCCATTATGATTTAAGAGTTCCAAGTTTAAATTTGTTTCATAAGTACTAACGAATTCAGGTTCTATATTGTTGCTAGAAGTGGAAGTAGGGATGATAAAAGAGTTTGTGCCGTTTGGAAAAGGGAACCCAGCTGGTTGAACACCAATATCAAACAAGTCATGAGGGGCTAATGCGGATAAATTGGCAGTGCTTACATAGCCACCTGAGACTTTTATTTTGTGTAGCGTTTTACTCTTTATGCTAGGAAATGCTTTTGTTGGTATAAATGAAGCGCCTGCGGAGCCGTAGAAAAATCCAACAGATTTAGTTGTGCTTTCTGGAGTTTGTAGTCTAGAATCCCATTCTTGTCTACCGGTTAGGTTTATAAATAAATAATCTTTGTAGCTAAAATCTATGTTCGTGTATAAGGCTTGTAGAGAGTTTTTAAATCTAGGTGTTAGGTTGTCTTCATTAAACTGTATTCCGCTAGAGATGTTTTCAACGGTATACAAGCCAGGTAATGTTAAATCTGTCCCTGATGTGACTTGAGAAAAGCCTCTAGATTCTGTAGCATTAAGCCCTATTAGGGATTTTAGTCCAATATCATCTGTAAGTTTGTAGTTGAAATTGCTTATAAAGTCAAAATACAAGGTTCTGGTTTCGTTAAGAAAAACTTCTAGTTCAGATTGAATGTCTCTACCATCTCCTGTTACGGTATAGGCTTCTTGGTATTCGTTAATGTATGAGTAGCCTGAGCTGCTATTATTAACAATATTTCCTCTTACTAAAGAATTGATATTGTCATTAAATTTGTAGTTTATTTCTGAAGAAAAATCAGATCTAGTACTTCTGGATATTGTTCTTTGGTTGTCTCTTACCCAATATGGACTATTGCCAAAAGCGGTCCAGTGATCGGCATTGCTGCCTGATGAGAATTGAGAAATGTCAATATCGCTAGGTACTTGAGATAATTGGCCATAAACGCCATTAGATATATTTAGTTTTTCCGTTGTTATACGCGCGTTGGTTGAAACAAATAGCTTATTAAAGGTTTTTCCTGCGCTTGCAGCAAAAAAATCTTTTTTAAATTGATCGTCTCCAATAATACCATCGTTTTTTCTTCGATTAGCTGTTAGGGAATAAAATCCATCTTTATCTCCTCCGGCTACGGAAATTGTATTTTGTATAATGGTTCCTGTTTCAAAAAAATCTTTGATGTTGTCTTTTTTAAAAGCATAGGTTTCATATCTAAAATCATCCACTGTCGGGTAAGGTAAACCTACGGGTTGTGTTGAGCCATCATATTCAGGACCCCATGAGCCTTGATCAAAAGCGTCTATCTCTCCCCAATATCCTTTCCCGTAGCGGTCTTGTAGTTCTGGGAGGAAAGCAATGTCTTCAAAGGTAACAGTGCTGGATACATTTATATTTAATTTACCTTTGTTTTCGCTTCCTTTTTTTGTGGTCACGACTATTACGCCATCGCCTCCTCTTGAGCCGTAAAGAGCGGCTCCATTTGGTCCTTTTATAACATTGATGGATTCAATGATTTCTGGGTCGAGATCTGAGAGTATTCCAGCCGTTGAGATGACATTGTCTATTACAACTAAGGCTTCATTGCCTCCAGATATAGATCTTGTGCCTCTAAGTCTAATTTGGGTGGTTGGATTAACGCCAGTGTTGGTTGTGTTTATTTGTAGACCTGAGACCTTTCCTGTTAAGGATTGGACAGCATCAGGGTTGTTGGCGGCTACAATTTCTTCTGCTTTTACGTTTTCATAGGCTGTGGTTATTTCATCAGGCTTTCTTTTAATTCCAACAGCTCCTGTAATGAGAACTTCTTCTAGTGTGGAGGCTTCTTCGGTCATTGTGATATTGATTGTGTCAAGAGTGTCAATGACGTGTTCGATGGTTTTGAAGCCAAGTGAGGAAAAAATGACTGTAGCTCCAGTATTTACATTAAGATCGTATTTCCCATCAAAATTACTTTGTGTGCCGTTGCTCGTGTTTTTTTCTACAATGTTTACTCCTGGGAGAGGAATTCCATCTTCATCGGAAATTGTACCGGAAATTGTTTTTTCTTGTGCGAAGGATAATTGCACAGCTAACGCTAGAAATAGCGTTAAAATTACACTACTTTTTGTTTTCATAAGTGTTGCTAATGGTTTTAGTTTGAGGCGATTCAAACTTTAGATTTTAGGTGCAGAATATCGTTACTTAATATTTTGTTGTAAAAAAAATATTAAGTAAACAACTTAAAATCAGTTGTAGGGATATTGTTAGGTTTTAAAACTAGATCAGTTCTCAAAAGTGTAATGAAAATTAAGGTAGTTAAAAACATATAAAATCAATTATTTAATCGAACTCAAGGGTTTTTGTTAGTTATTTGTTCTAAATATTAGAATAAATACCGAATAAAACAATAATTAAATGTTAAAATGAGTTGTCTTAATCTGTTTTTGTGTTAAATTACTATGTTTTGATTAAAATAAAGCAGTTAAGCTTAAATGAACTTGAGAGTTTGAGAGTTGGAATGTTTGATTCTTAGATTTTCCATTAGCGAAGTTGAATTTTAGCAACCCAGCTTGAGTGATAATTCCAAAACCTAAGCCAAAGCCGTATAGGTTTTCTTTTTGATTAGTAATTTTGTTTTCTAGCCAAGCGTAGTCAATAATAGTGTGCGTGTATATGTTGTCGCTTAAATTGTATCGGTATTCTGTGTTTATGGAACTATAAAGTGTTGCGGATAAGCTGTTTTCTTGAAAGCCTCTTATGGAATTGATGCCACCAAAACGGAGCAATTCATTCTCTAGAAAGGAATTTGAAGTTAATGATTTTCCACTTAATCTTAGTAGAAAGCTGTGCTTTTGATTGAGTTTGAATATGTGATGAGCAGACAGATTTATTTTTGTTTGTTTTTCAGTAGTGTTGTCTAAGTCTCTGTTTCCAAAGCCTGTTTCTATAGTTAATAGGGTCTTGACTTGTGATAATCTGTTTTGGTTTGTTCTGTTTATAAAATCGTATTTCAACACAAAAAATCTAGACTTGTAGTCGTCAATATTTGTTAGGTTTTCGTCTTCTAGTAAATGGTTTGATTCTGTAGTCTCAATACCTAAAAACAATTTGCTTTTAGGGTCTAATTGGTAAAATAGTTTTGCTTTTTGACTTATCGTGTTAAAGGAGGAGTCTTTTTTGAAAATATTTAATTCTAGCTCGGTACCTATGGGGGAATTAAATAAATAAGGGAGGTTTAGTTTGATTTCAAAATTCTTTTGTTCGCTTTCATCGCTTTTATATAGTAACTTGAAGGATTCCCCGTAATTTAGATTGTTGTTGAGTTCAAGGTTAAGGTAGCCATTTAGTTCTATATTGTTTGTTTCTTCATTTGTACTGAAACCTAAAAAACCATCAAAAGTATTGCTTAAAGTTTTTTTAATGTAAAGGTATAATTGCGTAGAGTCATTTGTGAAAAGCACTTCGGGTTCTCTAATTTGTTTAGCGAAGCTTAAGTTGTCTAGTGCTTGTATTCTTTTTTTTATGGATTCTATATTAAAGGTGTTTTCAGGTTTGATTTTTAGGTAACGTTCTAAAAATGATTTAGGAAATTTTTTGTAGCCTTTAATAACAATTTTGTCTAAACTTCTTTTGTTATTATCTTTAATAATAATGAGGTTGGCTTCGAGTGTGTTTTTGTTTTTAATTCTTATTCTAGAAAGTTTAAGCTTGGTGAAAGGAAGCCCGTTTTCAGCAATTTTAGAGTTTATGAAGTTTAAGGTATATTCAGTATCTTTAAAGGGAATTGTAAAGTTGTGTTCTGAGTTTTTATTCGAAAGGTGTTTTACGGTTTTTCTGTCTACAACTGTAGTGTCATAATGTATTAAAATAGATTTGTATTTTGTGTTTAGGGTTATGGTGGCTGTGAATAAGCTGTCATTAGTTTTTGTTAATGTGTCTAATCTGTTTTCAATATAACCTTCTTTAAAAAGTAAATCCCTAATAGTGTTTGTTTCGGAAACCATAGAGTTGTAGTCTGTGAATTCTTTTTGAGATAAAAAGTTTTTTAGGGTCTCTGTTTCAGTATCATTTGTACCAATAATTTTAAGTGTTAAATTTTGAGAATAGGCGTTCAGAGCGAGAAAAAAAATGGCAATAAAAAAAAGGGAATACTGTTTTTGCACTTTGCTGTCTATAAGTTCGTTTTGTAAAACTAACGCAAAAACAATACATATAATATATGTAATTGCTTAATTTTTAAAAACTACTGAAAATTAATCTTTTAGGATTTGAATTTTGAATTTTAATTACTACCTTTGCAGCCCCTTAGAAGAAGGGAACGTAAAATTATATATAAAATATATGCCAACAATTTCACAATTAGTACGAAAAGGAAGAGCCAAAATAACCAAGAAGAGTAAATCGGCTGCTTTAAATTCGTGTCCTCAAAGAAGAGGGGTATGTACGCGTGTTTACACCACAACACCTAAAAAACCAAACTCGGCAATGCGTAAAGTAGCGCGTGTAAGGTTAACAAATGGTAATGAGGTAAATGCTTACATCCCTGGAGAAGGTCATAATTTACAAGAGCACTCGATAGTATTGGTTAGAGGTGGAAGGGTAAAAGATTTGCCAGGAGTTAGATACCACATTGTTCGTGGAGCTTTAGATACCGCAGGTGTCGAAGGAAGAACGCAACGTAGATCTAAGTATGGAGCAAAACGCCCTAAAAAGTAATTAAAACTTTAAGAAGAAGACATGAGAAAAAGAGCAGCAAAAAAGAGACCGCTTTTGCCGGATCCACGTTTTAACGATCAGTTAGTAACTCGTTTTGTTAACATGATGATGTGGGATGGTAAGAAGTCTGTAGCTTTTAAAGTGTTTTACGATGCAATTGATATCGTAGACTCAAAAAAAACAGATGAAGAAAAAACAGCATTAGAAACTTGGAAGGATGCCTTGTCTAACGTTATGCCTCACGTAGAAGTGCGTAGTCGTAGAGTTGGGGGAGCGACTTTTCAAATTCCTAACCCAATACGTGCAGACCGTAAAGTTTCTACAGCAATGAAATGGTTAATTAGCTATTCAAGAAAGAGAAACGAAAAATCTATGGCGCAACGTTTAGCTTCAGAGATATTAGCAGCAGCTAAAGAAGAAGGCGCGGCGGTTAAGAAAAGAGTTGATACTCATAAAATGGCTGAAGCAAATAAAGCATTCTCTCACTTTAGATTTTAATAAGAAATGGCAAGAGATTTAAAATTCACAAGAAATATTGGGATCGCAGCTCATATTGATGCTGGTAAAACAACAACAACGGAGCGTGTTCTTTATTATACAGGAGTTTCTCACAAAATTGGAGAAGTGCATGATGGTGCTGCTACAATGGACTGGATGGAGCAAGAACAAGAAAGAGGTATTACAATTACTTCTGCTGCTACAACATGTGAGTGGAAATTTCCAATTGAAAATGGAGAACCTACACCTGAAACAAAAGGATATCACTTTAATATTATAGATACTCCTGGTCACGTAGATTTTACTGTAGAAGTAAATAGATCTTTACGTGTATTGGATGGTTTAGTATTCTTGTTTAGTGCAGTTGATGGTGTAGAACCTCAATCTGAAACAAACTGGAGACTTGCAGATAACTATAAAGTGCCAAGAATAGGGTTTGTTAATAAAATGGACCGTCAAGGATCTGACTTTTTAGGCGTTTGCCAACAAGTAAAAGATATGTTGAAATCTAATGCGGTGCCAATCGTTTTAAATATTGGTGACGAGGAGGATTTTAAAGGGATTATCGATTTAGTTAAAAATCGTGCTATTGTATGGCATGATAACACTCAAGGTGCAACCTTTGATGTGATCGATATTCCAGAAGATATGAAAGAAGAAGCACGTAAGTATCGCGCACTTTTAATAGAAGAAGTAGCAAGTTACGATGAGAATCTTTTAGAGAAATTTATGGAAGATGAAGATTCTATTACAGAAGAAGAAGTGCATGCTGCACTTAGAGCTGCTGTGATGGATATGGCTATTATTCCTATGATTTGTGGATCTGCGTTTAAAAATAAAGGGGTGCAGTTTTTATTAGATGCTGTATGTCGTTACTTACCGTCTCCAGTAGATAAGGAAGGTATTGTCGGTGTTAATCCAGATACAGATCAAGAAGAAATTCGTAAACCAGATGTAAAAGAACCATTTGCAGCTTTAGCTTTTAAAATTGCTACAGATCCTTTCGTAGGACGTTTGGCGTTTTTTAGAGCCTATTCAGGGCGTCTAGATGCAGGTTCTTATGTGTTAAATAATAGATCTGGTAAAAAAGAACGTATTTCTCGTATCTATCAAATGCATGCTAACAAGCAAAATGCAATTGAATATATAGAAGCAGGAGATATTGGTGCAGCTGTAGGATTTAAATCTATAAAAACAGGAGATACACTTTCAGCAGAAAAAAGTCCTATTGTTTTAGAATCTATGGATTTTCCAGATCCAGTAATCGGTATTGCCGTAGAGCCAAAAACGAAAGCAGATGTTGATAAGCTAGGTATTGGTTTAGCTAAGTTAGCTGAAGAAGATCCTACATTTACAGTGCGTTCAGACGAAGCTTCAGGACAAACTATTATATCTGGAATGGGTGAACTTCACTTAGATGTAATTGTAGATCGTTTAAAGCGTGAATTTAAAGTAGAAGTAAGTCAAGGGCAGCCTCAAGTAGAATACAAAGAGGCTATAACCCAAAGTGCAGATCATAGAGAAGTTTATAAGAAGCAATCTGGTGGTCGTGGTAAATTCGCAGATATTGTATTTACAGTAGAACCTGCAGATGAAGGTCAAGTTGGACTTCAGTTTGAATCTACAATTAAAGGGGGTAATGTTCCTAAAGAATTTATTCCTTCAATTGAGAAAGGGTTTAAAATGGCAATGGTAAACGGGCCTTTAGCAGGTTACGAAATCGATGCTATGAAAGTTACACTAAAAGACGGTTCTTATCACGATGTGGATTCAGATCAATTATCTTTCGAATTAGCGGCTAAGCTAGGATTTAAAGCCTGTGCGAAAGCAGCAAAAGCTGTAATTATGGAACCTATCATGAAATTAGAAGTTATTACTCCAGAAGAAAATATGGGTGATATCGTAGGTGATTTAAACAGAAGAAGAGGACAAGTAAGTGATATGGGAGATAGAGCAGGAGCAAAAACAGTAAAAGCTACAGTGCCTTTATCTGAAATGTTTGGGTATGTAACCACATTAAGAACGTTATCTTCTGGTAGAGCAACATCTACAATGGAATTTTCACACTATGCTGAAACGCCTCAAAATATTTCAGAAGAAGTAATTAAGGCAGCTAAAGGCGTAGAAGCTTAAAACTAAAGAAAATGAGTCAAAAAATTAGAATAAAATTAAAGTCTTACGATCACAATTTAGTTGATAAGTCTGCTGATAAGATTGTAAAAACAGTAAAGAGTACTGGTGCTGTAGTAACTGGGCCAATTCCATTACCAACACACAAGAAAATTTTCACTGTATTACGTTCACCACACGTAAACAAGAAGTCTAGAGAACAATTTCAATTAAGCTCTTATAAGCGTTTATTAGATATTTACTCTTCATCTTCTAAAACAATTGATGCTTTAATGAAACTTGAATTACCAAGTGGAGTAGAAGTAGAAATTAAGGTTTAAGTAGTAAACAACATGTCCTAAGCTGCGAGCGAAGGAAAAACGGTAAAAATACAATTCAAGGCTGAAACGTATTTTCAGCCTTGTATTTTTAATAAATAATAATAACAAATAAATAATAATTATGTCTGGGTTAATTGGAAAGAAAATCGGTATGACCAGCATCTTCGATGAAAATGGAAAAAACATTCCATGTACAGTTATCGAAGCTGGACCATGTATCGTTACCCAAGTCAGAACTGAAGAAGTTGATGGCTATGAAGCTATTCAACTTGGTTTCGATGACGCGACAGAAAAAAGTGCTACTAAAGCTGACTTAGGTCATGCTAAAAAGGCAGGGACTTCTGTAAAACGCAAAATCGTAGAATTTCAAGGTTTTGATGAGGAGTACAAATTAGGTGATGCAATCACTGTAGAGCACTTCACAGAAGGTGAGTTTGTTGATGTATCAGGTACATCAAAAGGAAAAGGATTTCAAGGGGTTGTAAAACGCCATGGTTTCGGTGGTGTAGGTCAAGCTACTCACGGTCAACATAACCGTTTAAGAGCGCCAGGTTCTATTGGAGCTGCATCTTATCCTGCAAGAGTTTTCAAAGGAATGAAAATGGCAGGAAGAATGGGAGGAGATACAATCAAAGTTCAAAATTTAAGAGTTTTAAAAGTAGTTGCTGAAAAGAATCTACTAGTTGTTAAAGGTTGTGTACCTGGACATAAAAACGCTTATGTAATTGTTAGAAAATAATGAAAGTAGCAGTTTTAGATATAAACGGAAAAAAAACAGGTAGAGAGGCAGACCTTTCTAACGATGTTTTTGCTATTGAGCCTAATAATCATGCGGTATACTTAGATGTTAAGCAATATTTAGCACATCAACGACAAGGAACACATAAGTCGAAAGAAAGAGCTGAGATTACAGGAAGTACCCGTAAGATTAAGAAGCAAAAAGGAACTGGTACCGCCAGAGCAGGTAGTATCAAGTCTGGAGTATTTAGAGGTGGAGGTCGTATGTTTGGACCAAGACCAAGAAACTACTCTATAAAACTTAATAAGAACTTAAAGCGTTTAGCGCGTAGATCTGCATTAAGTATGAAAGCAAATGAGAAAGCATTAGTTGTTTTAGAGGACTTTAATTTTGAGTCTCCAAAGACTAAAAATTTCACTAATATTTTGAAAGCTTTAGACTTACAAAACAAAAAATCTCTCTTTGTGTTGGGTGCGTCGAATAATAATGTATATTTGTCGTCACGCAATTTAAAAAGCTCTGAGGTTGTAACTGCTTCAGAATTAAGTACTTACAAGATTTTAAATGCAAATCAAGTTGTGCTTTTAGAAGGAGCTTTAGAAGGAATTGTAACGAATTTAAGTAAATAAGGAAACGATGAATATCTTAATTAAACCGATAATCACAGAAAAAGCAACTGCAAATAGTGAATTAAACAACTGTTTCAGTTTTTTCGTGAATACAAAGGCGAACAAGGTAGAAATTAAAAAAGCAGTTGAAGCTGCTTATGGAGTTTCTGTTGAAAAAGTTCGTACCATAAATGTCCGTCCAGATAGAAAAACCAAGTTTACAAAAACTGGGATTCAACATGGTAAAACAAACGCGATGAAAAAAGCGATTGTACAACTGGCGGAAGGTGAGATAATTGATTTATACACTAACATGTAATTAAAGACAAATGTCAGTAAGAAAATTAAAACCAATCACACCAGGACAGCGATTTAGAGTTGTTAATGGATTTGACGCCATTACAACTGATAAGCCGGAGAAGAGTTTATTAGCTCCGAAAAAACGTTCAGGTGGTAGAAACAGTCAAGGTCGTATGACTATGCGCTACAAAGGTGGTGGTCATAAGAAAAGGTACCGTATTATTGATTTCAAAAGAGCTAAAGTAGGCATTCCTGCTGTAGTCGCATCAATTCAATACGATCCAAACAGAACAGCGTTTATCGCATTGTTGAATTACCAAGATGGTGAGAAAGCTTATATCATTGCTCAAAATGGTTTACAAGTTGGACAAACTATTGTTTCAGGTGAAAATGTGGCTCCAGAAATTGGAAATGCAATGCCTTTAGCAAATATTCCATTAGGAACCATTATTTCTTGTGTAGAATTGCGTCCAGGACAAGGAGCTGTTATGGCGCGTAGCGCAGGGGCTTTTGCACAGTTAATGGCAAGAGATGGTAAATTCGCAACAATTAAATTGCCTTCAGGAGAAACAAGATTACTCTTGATTACTTGTATGGCAACAATTGGAGTTATATCTAATTCAGATCACCAATTGTTAGTATCAGGTAAAGCCGGAAGAAGCAGATGGTTAGGTAGAAGACCAAGAACTAGACCAGTAGTAATGAATCCAGTTGATCACCCAATGGGTGGTGGTGAAGGTAAATCTTCAGGTGGACATCCACGTTCTAGAAATGGTATACCAGCAAAAGGTTATAGAACACGTTCTAAAACTAAAGCGAGTAATAAATATATTGTAGAACGTAGAAAGAAATAAGACATGGCAAGATCATTAAAAAAAGGACCTTACGTTCATTATAAATTAGAGAAGAAAGTTGCTGCTAATGTTGATTCCAACAAGAAAACAGTAATCAAAACTTGGTCAAGAGCCAGTATGATTACACCCGATTTCGTAGGACAAACTATCGCAGTACATAATGGCCGTCAATTTGTACCAGTTTACGTAACAGAAAATATGGTAGGTCACAAATTAGGAGAATTTTCACCAACAAGATCGTTTAGAGGTCACGCTGGTGCTAAAAATAAAGGTAAAAAGTAGTAAGCTATGGGAAGTCGTAAAAAACAAATGGCAGACGCTATTAAGGAAGCTAAAAAGCAAATTGCTTTTGCTAAGCTTAATAACTGTCCTACATCACCGAGAAAAATGCGTTTAGTAGCCGATTTAGTAAGAGGTGAAAAAGTAGAAAAAGCACTTAATATTTTAAAGTTTAATTCAAAAGAAGCTTCAAAACGTTTAGAAACGTTGTTAGTATCTGCAATTGCAAACTGGCAAGCTAAAAACGAAGACGCATCTATTGAAGAAGCAGAACTTTTTGTTAAAGAGATACGAGTAGATAGCGGGGCTATGTTAAAAAGATTGCGTCCAGCACCTCAAGGTCGTGCACATAGAATAAGAAAACGTTCAAACCACGTTACAATCGTAGTTGGAGCAAACAATAATACACAAAGCTAAGATAGATATGGGACAAAAGACAAATCCAATCGGAAATCGCTTAGGAATTATCAGAGGATGGGAATCTAACTGGTACGGAGGAAACGATTATGGTGATAAACTTGCCGAAGACGATAAGATTAGAAAATACGTTCACGCGCGTTTATCTAAAGCGAGTGTATCTAGAGTAATTATCGAAAGAACTTTAAAACTTGTAACCGTTACTATCACAACGGCTCGTCCTGGTATCATTATTGGTAAAGGCGGTCAAGAGGTAGACAAGTTAAAAGAAGAGCTTAAGAAAATTACAGGAAAAGAAGTTCAGATTAATATCTTTGAGATTAAAAGACCTGAACTTGATGCATTTTTAGTAGGATCTAGCATCGCACGTCAAATCGAAAATAGAATTTCATACAGACGCGCAATCAAGATGGCTATTGCTGCTACAATGCGTATGAACGCTGAAGGAATTAAGATCCAAATTAGTGGGCGTTTAAATGGTGCTGAAATGGCACGATCTGAGCACTACAAA
Source organism: Lacinutrix sp. YIN62 (assembly GCF_057219185.1). Taxonomy (NCBI): domain Bacteria; kingdom Pseudomonadati; phylum Bacteroidota; class Flavobacteriia; order Flavobacteriales; family Flavobacteriaceae; genus Lacinutrix; species Lacinutrix sp. YIN62. The sequence goes on along the minus strand of NZ_JBXVVH010000003.1, from coordinate 57,312 downwards.
GAAGGACGTATTCCTTTATCAACTTTTAGAGCCGATATTGATTACGCACTTGTTGAGTCACATACTACTTATGGTAGATTAGGTGTGAAAGTGTGGATTATGAAAGGTGAAGTATATGGTAAAAGAGAGCTTTCTCCTCTTGTTGGTTTATCTAAGAAGCAAGGAAAAGGTGGACGAGGACAAGGTGGAAATAATAAGAACCAATCTCGTCGTAGAAAGTAATTTTTTAAAGAAAAGAAAAAATGTTACAGCCTAAAAGAACAAAATTTCGTAAAATGCAGAAAGGACGGATGAAAGGTAATGCCGGTAGAGGGCACCAACTTTCAAACGGAACTTTTGGAATAAAATCACTAGATTCGAACTTTTTAACATCGCGTCAAATTGAAGCAGCACGTATTGCAGCTACTCGTTATATGAAAAGAGAAGGGCAACTTTGGATTAAAATATTTCCAGACAAGCCTATTACAAAGAAACCTCTTGAAGTACGTATGGGTAAAGGTAAAGGTGCCGTTGAATATTGGGCAGCCGTTGTTAAACCAGGAAGACTACTTTTTGAAGTAGGCGGCGTGCCATTAGACGTAGCAAAAGAAGCATTACGTTTAGCGGCTCAAAAATTACCTGTAAAAACTAAGTTTGTAATCGCTAGAGATTACGAAGCATAATTTATTGATATTATGAAACAATCAGAAATTAAAGAATTATCTGTAGCTGAGTTACAAGATAAACTTAGTGAAACAAAGAAGAGTTATTCAGACCTGAAAATGGCACATGCAATATCTCCTTTAGAGAACCCAATCCAATTACGATCTGTAAGAAGAGACGTCGCAAGATTGGCAACAGAAATAACTAAAAGAGAATTACAATAATTCTGCTTAATGATGGAAAAAAGAAACTTAAGAAAAGAACGTATAGGAATAGTTACTAGTAACAAAATGCAAAAATCTATTGTAGTTGCTGAAGTAAAAAAAGTAAAACACCCTATGTACGGAAAGTTCGTGTTGAAAACGAAAAAATACGTTGCACACGATGAGACAAACGATTGTAATATTGGAGATACAGTAAAGATCATGGAAACAAGACCTTTAAGTAAATCTAAATGTTGGAGATTAGTTGAAATAATTGAAAGAGCGAAGTAATTATGGTACAACAAGAATCAAGACTAAAAGTAGCAGATAACACTGGAGCAAAAGAAGTATTAACAATACGTGTTCTAGGTGGTACTAAAAGAAGATACGCTTCTGTAGGTGACAAAATAGTTGTTACTGTAAAAGACGCAACTCCTAATGGAAACATTAAAAAAGGAGCGGTTTCTACAGCAGTAGTTGTACGTACTAAAAAAGAAGTAAGACGTCCAGACGGTTCTTATATAAGATTCGATGACAATGCTTGTGTACTTTTAAACCCTACAGGGGAAATGAGAGGAACACGTGTATTTGGACCTGTTGCTAGAGAACTTCGTGATAAACAATTCATGAAAATTGTATCATTGGCACCAGAGGTGCTTTAATTGATAAAGTAAGATGACAAAGCTTAAAATAAAATCAGGAGATACAGTAAGAGTAATTGCTGGAGATCATAAAGGATCAGAAGGTGTTGTTCAAAAAGTATTTACAGATAAGAACAAAGTGATCGTTGAGGGTGTAAATATGGTTAAAAAACATACAAAACCTAGTGCACAAAGCCCACAAGGAGGAATCGTAGAAAAAGAAGCTCCAATTCAAGTATCTAACTTATCTTTGCTAACTTCTAAAGGAGAAGCAACAAGAGTAGGATATAGAATGGAAGGTGACAAGAAAGTCAGATTTTCTAAAAAATCTAATGAAGTAATATAGTTATGGCATATTCACCTAGACTTAAAGAAGAGTATAAAAGCAAAGTAATTGCTGCTCTTACAGAAGAATTTGGTTATAAAAATGTAATGCAAGTACCAAAACTTACCAAGATAGTTTTATCTAAAGGAGTTGGTGCTGCAGTTTCAGATAAGAAGTTAGTAGACCACGCCGTGGAAGAACTAACAACTATAACAGGACAAAAAGCTATAGCAACAATATCTAAAAAAGATGTTGCAACATTTAAATTACGTAAGGGAATGCCAATTGGTGCTAAAGTAACTTTACGCGGTGAGAAAATGTACGAGTTTTTAGATCGTTTAGTAACTTCAGCATTACCACGTGTAAGAGATTTTGGAGGAATTAAAGCGACTGGATTTGATGGTAGAGGTAACTATAATTTAGGGATTACCGAACAAATTATATTCCCAGAGATAGACATTGATAAAATTAACAAAATCTCAGGAATGGATATTACTTTTGTAACTACAGCAGATACAGATAAAGAAGCAAAATCATTATTAACTGAATTAGGATTACCTTTTCAAAAAAACTAAGTTATGGCTAAAGAATCAATGAAAGCCCGCGAGGTGAAAAGAGCTAAAACAGTAGCTAAATATGCTGAAAAACGTAAGGCTTTAAAAGCAGCTGGCGATTATGAAGCATTGCAGAAGTTACCGAAGAATGCTTCTCCAGTTCGTATGCACAATAGATGTAAATTAACAGGAAGACCAAAAGGTTATATGCGTAACTTTGGTATTTCTCGTGTTACATTTAGAGAAATGGCTAACCAAGGGTTAATCCNACAATAGATGTAAATTAACAGGAAGACCAAAAGGTTATATGCGTAACTTTGGTATTTCTCGTGTTACATTTAGAGAAATGGCTAACCAAGGGTTAAGCCCAGGCGTTAGAAAAGCAAGTTGGTAAAATTATAAATTGGTCTAAGGTTCAAAAAAATTGAAAACCAAGGCCGCAAATTAATACATATGTATACAGATCCAATTGCAGATTACTTAACTAGAATTAGAAACGCAGTGCGTGCTAATCACAGAGTTGTAGAAATTCCTGCATCAAATTTAAAAAAGGACATTACTAAAATATTATTCGATCAAGGATATATTTTAAGTTACAAGTTCGATGATTCTACTGTACAAGGGACTATTAAGATAGCCCTTAAGTACAATAAAGAAACTAAAGAACCTGTAATTAGAAAAATTGAAAGAATGAGTAAACCTGGTTTACGTAAATATTCTGGTTCTAATGGACTACCTAGAATTCTTAATGGACTTGGTATTGCTATCGTTTCTACTTCTCATGGAGTAATGACTGGTAAACAAGCAAAAAGAGAAAATGTAGGTGGTGAAGTTTTATGTTACGTTTACTAATCTAAAAGGGAGAAAGAAATGTCAAGAATAGGAAATAACCCAGTTGCAATTCCAGAAGGAGTTACAGTAGAAGTAAAAGATAACGTAATTACAGTAAAAGGTAAGTTAGGAGAATTAAATCAAACTTATGATACTGTAGAGGTGAAAGTTGAAGAAGCAAACGTAGTAGTAACACGAACTTCTGAAAACAAAGAGAGCAAAGCTAAACATGGTTTATATAGGGCGTTAATCAATAATATGATTGATGGTGTATCTAAAGGATGGACTAAAGAGCTTGAGCTTGTAGGAGTAGGATATAGAGCAAGTAACCAAGGAAATAAATTGGAACTAGCTCTAGGTTTTTCTCATAATATTGTTATGAGTATAGCACCAGAAATTAAGGTGGAAACTGTATCTGACAAAGGAAAAAATCCACTAATCAAGTTAACATCTCACGATAAGCAACTTGTTGGGCAAGTAGCTGCGAAAATTCGCGGATTCAGACCACCAGAGCCTTATAAAGGAAAAGGTGTGAAGTTTGTAGGTGAAGTACTAAGAAGAAAAGCAGGTAAATCAGCTTAATAATTAAGTTATGGCGTTAACAAAGAACGAAAGAAGAATAAGAATTAAAAGCAGAATACGTAAGGTTGTTTCTGGTACAGAAGCTAGACCTAGATTAGCTGTTTTTAGAAGTAATAAAGAAATTTATGCTCAAGTAGTTGATGATGTTACAGGTAAAACCTTAGCAGCAGCATCTTCTAGAGATAAAGACATTAGTTCTGCTAAAGGTAATAAATCTGAAATTGCTACTATAGTAGGAAAGTCTGTTGCCGAAAAAGCAATAAAAGCTGGTGTAAGTACTATCACTTTTGATAGAGGTGGATATTTATATCACGGTAGAATCAAATCATTAGCCGAAGGAGCTAGAGAAGCAGGACTTAAATTCTAAGAAATTATGTATCAAAAATACAAAAGCGCAGAGTTAGTAAAACCAAGTGGATTAGATCTTAAAGATCGTTTAGTTGGTGTACAGAGAGTTACCAAAGTAACAAAAGGTGGTAGAGCATTCGGTTTTTCAGCAATTGTTGTTGTTGGAGATGAAGCAGGTGTAGTAGGACATGGTTTAGGGAAATCTAAAGATGTTGCTAGTGCAATTGCTAAAGCGATTGAAGATGCTAAGAAAAATTTAGTACGTATTCCTATTATAAAAGGAACATTACCACATGAACAAAAAGGTAAGTTTGGTGGAGCAAGAGTAAACATCATTCCTGCAGCTCCAGGTACAGGAGTTATTGCTGGTGGAGCTGTAAGAACAGTTCTTGAGGCAGTAGGAGTACATGATGTATTATCTAAATCTCAAGGATCATCAAACCCACATAATGTTGTAAAAGCAACTTTTGATGCATTATTGCAATTAAGAAGTGCTCATACTATTGCTCGTGAAAGAGGTATTTCATTAGAGAAAGTTTTTAACGGTTAATAATCACAGAAATGGGAAAGATAAAAGTAACAAAAGTTAAAAGCGCAATCAATCGCACACAAAGACAAAAGAGAACTTTATTAGCTCTAGGTCTTAAAAAGATTGGGCAGACTGTAGAGCACGATGCTACTCCTAATATTTTAGGAATGGTTAATAAAGTAAATCACTTGGTTTCTGTAGAAGAAACCAAATAATAACAATACTGAAAAATGGATTTAAGTAATTTAAAACCTGCAGAAGGTTCAGTTAAAACCCAAGGAAAAAGAATAGGTCGTGGACAAGGTTCTGGAAAAGGTGGTACTGCTACACGTGGTCACAAAGGAGCAAAATCGCGTTCAGGTTATTCTAAGAAAGTAGGTTTTGAAGGAGGGCAAATGCCACTTCAAAGACGAGTTCCTAAATTCGGTTTTACTAACATCAATCGTAAAGAGTATCAAGGTATAAACCTAGATACTCTTCAAAAATTAGTTGATGATAAGAAAATTAAAGACGCTATAGATTTCGATACGATCATCTCTTTAGGATTGGCTGGTAAAAATGAATCAGTTAAAATTTTAGGAAGAGGAGAGTTAAAAACTAAATTAAAAGTAACAGCCCACAAATTTACTGCTTCAGCAAAAGCTGCAATAGAAGCTGCAGGTGGAGAAGCTGTAACTTTATAAGACCTAATTAAGAGTATGAAATTTATAGAAACTTTAAAAAATGTTTGGAAAATAGAAGAACTGAAAAACCGAATCATAGTTACACTAGGATTGTTATTGGTTTATCGTTTTGGAGCACAGGTAGTATTACCTGGAATAGATGCTACTCAATTAGCTAGTCTTCAAGGTGAGGCTGAAAATGGGATCATTGGGCTGATTAATGCCTTTACTGGAGGGGCATTTGCTAATGCCTCAGTATTTGCATTGGGTATTATGCCTTATATCTCGGCTTCTATTGTCGTTCAATTAATGGGAATAGCGATTCCTTATTTACAGAAGCTACAAAAAGAAGGCGCTAGTGGTCAGAAAAAAATAACTCAAATAACGCGTTGGTTAACTATAGGAATATGCTTGGTTCAAGCACCAGGTTATTTAGCTAGTTTAAACCCAATGTTTGGCATTCCAGAATCAGCTTTCTTATTAGGTCAAGGAGGTTTGTTCTATTTTTCATCAATAGTCATACTTGTAACAGGTTGTATTTTTGCAATGTGGTTAGGAGAAAAAATTACAGATAAAGGGATTGGTAATGGAATATCATTATTAATAATGGTAGGTATCATTGCTACGTTACCAAAAGCATTTTTACAAAATGCTGCATCAAGATTAGATGCGGGTAACAATATAATGATGATCCTTTTCGAAGTTGTAATTTGGTTTGTAATCATAGCAGCATCAATACTTTTGGTAATGGCTGTTAGAAAAATAGCAGTTCAATATGCTAGACGTTCTGCAACTGGAGGCTATGAGAAAAATGTATTTGGATCTAGACAGTATATTCCTTTAAAGCTAAATGCTTCAGGAGTAATGCCAATCATATTCGCACAAGCAATAATGTTTGTACCGGGTCTAATTGGAGGTTCTTCCTTTTTGAAAGATACCGCTACAGGATTATGGATGCAAGCTAATTTTTCAGATATTTTCGGGTTTTGGTATAATTTCGTATTCGCATTGTTAATTATAATATTTACATATTTCTATACGGCAATTACTGTCCCAACAAATAAAATGGCAGACGATTTAAAGCGTAGTGGTGGTTTTATTCCAGGCATTCGCCCAGGATCTGAAACTTCGGAATATCTAGATAAAATTATGTCTCAAATAACACTACCAGGTTCTATATTCTTAGCACTTATTGCTGTGTTCCCAGCATTTGTATTTAAGCTTATGGGTGTACAATCTGGTTGGGCTTTATTTTTTGGTGGTACATCAATGTTAATTATGGTTGGAGTTGCAATAGACACTATGCAACAAGTAAATTCTTATTTGTTGAATAGGCACTATGACGGCTTGATGAAAACCGGTAAAAATAGAAAAGCAGTAGCTTAATATATTATACTATGGCAAAACAAGCAGCAATAGAGCAAGACGGCACCATTATAGAAGCATTATCAAATGCAATGTTTCGTGTCGAATTAGAGAATGGTCACATTGTGACAGCACACATATCTGGTAAAATGCGTATGCATTATATAAAATTATTACCAGGTGATAAAGTAAAATTAGAAATGAGTCCTTACGATTTAACTAAGGCTCGCATAACTTATAGATACTAATTACGATGAAACCGAAAGGTTCCATCTGACATCTAGAAAAATAAGAACAATCAGATGAAAGTAAGAGCATCAGTTAAAAAGAGAAGCGCAGATTGTAAGATCGTGCGTAGAAAAGGTAGACTTTACGTCATTAACAAAAAGAATCCTAGATTCAAACAAAGACAAGGGTAATTATGGCAAGAATTGCAGGTGTAGACATACCAAAACAAAAAAGAGGAGTAATTTCTTTAACTTACATCTATGGAATAGGTAGAAGTAGAGCAGAAGAAATTTTAGCAGTGGCTAAAGTAGACGAAAGCATCAAAGTACAAGATTGGACAGATGACCAAATTGGAGCAATCCGTGAGGTTGTTGGATCTTATACTATTGAAGGTGAATTACGTTCTGAAACACAATTAAACATTAAGCGATTAATGGATATAGGATGTTACAGAGGTATCCGTCATAGAGCTAGTCTTCCTTTAAGAGGACAACGTACTAAAAACAACTCTAGAACCAGAAAAGGTAGAAGAAAAACGGTTGCTAACAAGAAAAAAGCAACTAAATAACAATTAAAAATTTAGTCTTTAGTGATTAGACGTTGGAAAGAATCTGTTTGAAATTATTTAGGTTTAGGATTCTAGCGACTATCTACTAATACTAAGAACTAGAAAATATGGCAAAGACAAGTACTAAAAAACGTAAAGTTATAGTCGATTCTGTTGGAGAAGCACACATAACAGCTTCATTTAACAACATTATTATCTCTCTTACCAATAAAAAAGGTGATGTTATTTCATGGTCATCTGCTGGTAAAATGGGGTTTAGAGGTTCAAAAAAGAACACGCCTTACGCAGCACAATTAGCAGCAGAAGATGCTTCTGGAGTAGCTAAAGAAGCTGGGTTAAGAAAAGTAAAAGTATACGTAAAAGGACCAGGTAATGGTAGAGAATCTGCGATTCGTTCTATTCATAATGCTGGTATCGAAGTAACAGAAATTATTGATGTTACTCCATTACCACACAATGGATGTCGTCCTCCTAAACGTAGAAGAGTATAATTTATACAACTTATTAGAATTAATATCAGCTATATAACATAGCTGATATTAATTTTTTTGTGTAAATTTGCAAACTAAAAATTAATAACAAGTATCAACAGAGAGATTAACGATTATCGGAGGATAAGATTAAGACCTTAATTCATAATCACTCTCAAAACAAATTTAAAATGGCAAGATATACTGGTCCTAAAACTAAGATAGCTCGTAAATTTGGCGAAGCTATTTTCGGAGATGATAAAGCCTTCGAAAAAAGAAATTACCCTCCAGGTCAACATGGTAATAACAGAAGACGTGGAAAAAAATCTGAATATGCAATCCAGTTAATGGAAAAGCAAAAGGCAAAATATACTTACGGTATATTAGAGCGTCAATTCAGAAACATGTTTAAAAGAGCTACAGCTGCTACAGGAATAACAGGTGAGGTTCTTTTACAATTATGTGAGTCTAGATTAGATAACGTAGTGTTTAGAATGGGAATAGCACCAACACGAAGTGGCGCTAGACAATTAGTTTCTCACAGACACATTACAGTAAATGGTGAGTTGGTGAATGTACCTTCATACCAATTGAAAGCTGGGGATGTAGTTGCTGTAAGAGAAAAATCTAAATCGCTTGAAGCTATTGATAGATCGTTATCAAATTCAAATAATGTTTTCGAATGGATTACATGGAATAGCGAGAAAAAAGAAGGAACTTATGTCTCTATTCCTGCTAGAATTCAAATTCCAGAAAATATTAATGAGCAATTCATAGTAGAATTATACTCTAAATAATAAATTAATCATATTGGTATTTGGCCAAAGGATTTATTAGACTTCTTCAAACTTATAAATCGCGCAACCAAATAACAATTAAAACGAAGAACATATGGCAGTATTTAATTTTCAGAAGCCCGATAAAGTAATCATGATCGATTCGACCGATTTTGAAGGTAAATTTGAATTTAGACCTTTAGAACCTGGTTACGGATTAACAGTAGGAAATGCGCTTAGAAGAGTGTTACTCTCTTCTTTAGAAGGATTTGCGATAACATCGGTTAGAATCGAAGGTGTAGATCATGAGTTTTCAGCAATTGCAGGTGTCGTAGAAGATGTTACCGAAATTATTTTGAATTTAAAACAAATGCGTTTTAAAAGACAAATAGAAGATGTAGATAATGAATCTGTATCTATTTCTATTTCTGGTCAAGATCAAATTACAGCTGGCGATTTTCAAAAGTTCATTTCTGGATTCCAAGTTTTAAACTCAGACTTGGTAATTTGTAACTTAGATCCTAAAGTAAACGTTAATATAGAAATAACTATTGAAAAAGGAAGAGGATATGTTCCAGCAGAAGAAAATAAAAAAGCTTCAGCGCCAATAGGGACTATTTTTACAGATTCAATTTATACGCCTATAAAAAACGTTAAGTATAGTATTGAAAATTATCGTGTAGAACAAAAGACTGATTACGAAAAACTAGTTTTCGAAATCATTTCTGATGGCTCTATAACACCTCAAGATGCTTTAACAGAGGCTGCAAAAACATTAATACATCACTTTATGTTATTCTCAGATGAGCGAATAACTTTAGAGGCAGATGAGATTGCACAAACTGAAACTTATGATGAAGAATCGCTTCATATGAGACAGTTACTTAAAACAAAATTAGTGGATATGGACTTATCAGTACGTGCACTTAATTGTTTAAAAGCTGCGGAAGTAGATACATTAGGAGACTTAGTGTCATTTAATAAGAATGATTTAATGAAGTTCCGTAACTTCGGTAAAAAATCTTTAACAGAGCTAGAAGAGCTAGTAAACGTGAAAGGATTAAATTTCGGAATGGATTTGTCAAAATATAAACTAGATAAAGACTAATACATCATATTTTGCTCCTCAATAAGAGTGCGATGCAAGATGATGATTAAAACAAAATGTCATGAGACACGGAAAAAAAGTAAACCACTTAGGTAGACAAACCGCTCACAGAAAAGCAATGTTAGCAAATATGGCTTGTTCTTTAATAGAACATAAGCGTATTAACACTACAGTTGCAAAAGCGAAAGCTTTAAAGCAATTTGTTGAGCCATTGATTACTAAATCTAAATCTGATACTACTCATAATAGACGTATCGTATTTAGTCGTTTAAGACAAAAAGAAGCCGTTACAGAATTATTTAGAGATGTAGCAGCTAAAATTGGTGATAGACCAGGAGGTTACACTAGAATTATTAAACTTGGTAATCGTTTAGGTGATAACGCTGATATGGCAATGATCGAATTAGTAGATTACAATGAGATCTACAATGCAGATAAAGCTGTTAAGAAAACAACACGTAGAAGTAGAAGAGGTGGTAATAAACCGGCGGATGCTCCAGTAGCAGAAGCAAAAGCTTCAAACGAAGAAGAATAAATACAAACTAGTATTTTATTAAAAAGGATAAATCATAAAGGTTTATCCTTTTTTTGTTTTATTACAAATGTGTTTTGTTAATTTAAATGTTAAAATAGAGTTTTAAACGACATATAAATAAATGAAGAGAAATATAAAGGATAAACTATTTTAGTTTATCCTTTTTTTTATGCAATTTTGTGCAACTTTTGTTTTCCGAAATACAGGGACATGAATACACAACTACTACAATGAAATATCAAAAATTAAAAAAGGCAATAGTTTTACTTGCAGATGGTACTATTTTTTATGGTAAAGCTGTAGGTAAAGGCGGAAACGCGTTTGGGGAAGTCTGTTTCAATACAGGGATGACTGGATATCAGGAGATTTTTACAGATCCTTCTTATTATGGGCAATTAATGGTAACTACGAATGCTCATATTGGTAACTATGGTGTTAACAAGAATGAAGTAGAATCAGATTCTATAAAAATTGCAGGGCTAATTTGTAAAAACTTTAGTTATGAATTCTCTAGAGATGATGCTAATGGCGGATTGGAGGAGTTTTTGAATGCTAACAATCTATTAGCTATTTCAGATGTAGATACTAGAGCTCTGGTAAGTTATATTAGAGATAACGGCGCTATGAATGCTGTTATTTCTACAGACGTCGATAATATAGAAGGACTAAAAGCGCAATTGGCGAAGATTCCAAATATGAATGGACTAGAGCTGGCTTCAAAAGTATCAACTAAAAAGCCTTATTTTGTTGGAGATGAAAATGCCTCAATTAAAATAGCTGCTTTAGATATTGGAATTAAAAAGAATATTTTACGTAATCTATCAAATCGAGGCGCTTATATAAAAGTATTTCCTTATAATGCTACATTTGAAGAGTTAAGTGCATGGAGTCCGGATGGCTATTTCCTGTCAAATGGACCAGGAGATCCAGAGCCACTAGTAGATGCTCAAAACTTAGCAAAAGAAATAATAAAGAGAAATTTACCCTTGTTTGGGATCTGCCTAGGACATCAAGTCATCGCTTTAGCAAACGGTATTTCTACTTATAAGATGCATAATGGACACAGAGGTATAAATCACCCTGTTAAGAATATGGTTACAGGTAAAGGCGAAATTACTTCACAAAATCATGGATTCGCTATAAATAGAGAAGAAACAGAAGCGCATCCAGATTTAGAAATTACACATGTACATTTAAATGATAATACCGTTGCAGGTATAAAAATGAAATCTAAAAATTGTTTTTCTGTACAATATCATCCAGAGGCCAGTCCAGGACCTCATGATTCATCTTATTTGTTTGATGAATTTATTAACAATATTAAATCTAATTAATTTTAAGAAGGCAATAAAACAGACTGTTTATTGCCTTCTTAGTTTTACTAAATCAATATTATTTACACCCCAGAATTTAACAGTAAATTTGAAGGGTACTAAAATTTTAAATGACTATTTATGAGTATTATTATCAATGTTCACGCAAGACAAATTTTTGATTCAAGAGGAAACCCTACTGTTGAAGTAGATGTAGAGACAGAAAATGGGTTCGTAGGTAGGGCAGCTGTGCCTTCTGGTGCATCGACTGGAGAGCATGAGGCAGTTGAGCTACGTGATGGAGGAGCTGCATATATGGGAAAAGGTGTCACTAAAGCAGTAGAAAATGTAAATTTAATTTTAGCGCAAGAACTTTTAGGAGTAAATGTATTTGAGCAAAATTATATTGATACATTAATGTGTGAAATTGATGGGACACCAAATAAATCTAAGTTAGGAGCTAATGCTATTTTAGGAGTGTCATTAGCTGTAGCAAAGGCAGCAGCAGCCGAATTAGGAATGCCATTATATCGTTATATAGGAGGCGTAAGTGCAAATACTTTACCAGTACCAATGATGAATATTATTAATGGAGGTTCTCATAGTGATGCACCAATAGCATTTCAAGAGTTTATGGTTATGCCTGTAAAAGCTAAAAATTTCTCTAATGCCTTGCAAATGGGAACGGAGATTTTTCATAATCTGAAGGCTGTATTACACAATAGAGGCTTAAGTACAGCAGTAGGTGATGAAGGTGGTTTTGCGCCAACTTTAAACGGAACAGAAGACGCTCTAGATACCATAGCCGAAGCAGTTAAAAATGCGGGTTACACATTAGGGGATGATGTTATGATAGCTTTAGATTGTGCCGCAGCAGAATTTTATGTAAATGGGCAATATGATTATACCAAATTTGAAGGCAATAAAGGGAGCGTTCGAACAAGCATAGAACAAGCCGATTATTTAGCAGAATTAACTTCTAAGTACCCAATTATTTCTATTGAAGACGGAATGGATGAGAACGATTGGGAAGGGTGGAAATATCTAACAGAAAAGATTGGAGATAAAGTACAGCTCGTAGGTGATGATTTGTATGTTACTAATGTAGAACGTTTGTCTAAAGGAATACAGCAGGATATCGCTAATTCTATTTTGATTAAGGTAAATCAAATAGGGACATTAACAGAAACTATAGCAGCGGTTAATATGGCTCATAATGCAGGGTATACATCTGTAATGTCACACCGCTCTGGAGAAACAGAAGATAATACAATTGCGGATTTGGCAGTAGCTTTAAACTGTGGGCAAATAAAAACGGGTTCAGCATCACGTAGTGATCGTATGGCAAAATACAATCAATTATTAAGAATAGAAGAAGAATTAGGTGAAATAGCATACTATCCAAAAGAAAATGCTTTAAAAGTGAAGCGATAATTTGGAAACTCTTCTCTATTACGTTATAAAAACCTCTTGTGTATCACAAGAGGTTTTTTTGTTATAACATAATGTATAATTAAGCATAAAAAATTATAAAGAATATTGATGAGTGATTATAGTACGATGTAATCCACTTATTTAGTAAACCAGTATTAAAAGCCTCATTTGATTTAATATATTTCATCATCTATAAGTGTTTATAAAATGACAAATGTTATCTAACGAATTCATTTTTAATAAAACAGAACTCATAAAAGAGGTGCTGCATAAGATTTAAAGTGAGACTAATGAAAAAAAAGAGGGGTTATCTCGATAATCTCTTTTTTTATGTCATAAATTTTAACAATATGGCAATTATTAAAACCTTTGTTAATGAGTTTCATAAATCGCTACTTATTTTGTAAATTAGCAGTCCGCAAAAAATAAGTAAAATTCAGAATATATATGTCAAAAACTGCTACGTTAGAACTTAATGGCCAAAAGTATGAGTTCCCTTTAATTACAGGAACAGAAAAAGAAATCGCAATAGATATTAAAACACTTAGAGGTGTAACAGGAGGTGTAACCACTATAGATCCAGGATATAAAAATACAGGGTCTTGTGAGAGTGAAATAACTTTTTTAAATGGAGAAGAAGGTATTTTAAGGTACAGAGGTTACGCTATTGAAGACTTAGCTGAAAAGGCAAGTTTTTTAGAAGTTGCTTATCTTTTGATTTTTGGAGAATTACCAACACAAGTACAGTTAGACAAGTTTCATGCAGATATTAAAGAAGAGTCTGTAGTAGATGATGATATAAAGAAAATATTAGATGCTTTTCCAAAAGCGGCTCATCCAATGGGCGTGTTGTCTTCTTTAACAAGTGCATTAACGGCATTTAATCCTTCTTCAGTGAATGTTGATTCTGATGAAGATATGTATAGAACCGTAGTTAAAATAATGGGAAAATTCCCAGTATTAGTAGCTTGGACAATGCGTAAAAAGAATGGTTTGCCATTAAATTATGGGGATAATTCATTAGGGTATGTTGAGAACATTTTAAAAATGATGTTTGGAAAACCAAATGAAGAATATAAACAAAACGAGATTCTAGTAAACGCTTTAGATAAACTATTAATTTTACATGCAGATCACGAGCAAAACTGCTCCACTTCTACAGTAAGAATAGTAGGGTCTTCTCATGCAGGATTATTTGCATCGCTATCAGCAGGAATATCTGCATTGTGGGGCCCATTACACGGCGGAGCAAATCAAGCTGTTTTAGAAATGTTAGAAGCAATAAAAGAAGATGGTGGGGATACGAAGAAGTTTATGGCAAAAGCCAAAGATAAAGAGGACCCTTTTAGATTGATGGGCTTTGGACATAGAGTATACAAGAATTTTGATCCAAGGGCAAAAATTATTAAAGTCGCAGCAGACGAAGTGTTAGGGAATTTAGGCATAGAAGATCCTGTATTAGATATCGCAAAAGGATTAGCTTCTGAAGCATTGAATGACGACTATTTTGTAAAACGTAAATTATATCCAAATGTAGATTTCTACTCAGGCATTATTTATAGAGGTATGGGAATACCCGTAGAGATGTTTACAGTAATGTTTGCTTTGGGACGTTTACCAGGTTGGATAGCGCAATGGAAGGAGATGAGAGCTCGTAAAGAGCCTATAGGACGCCCTCGACAAGTTTATACAGGAGAAAACCATAGAGATTTTAAAAGCATAGATAAGAGATAATAATAAGAATATTACAGACAAAGCTTCATAGTAAATTATGAAGCTTTTTTTATATTTACCATATGTTAAAACTGAAAGTAAAAAACGAAACAGCTAGACTACGTGCGGTTATTTTAGGAATTGCAAAAAGTAATGGTGCTACTCCAAAAGCAGAAGACTGTTATGACCCTAAAAGTAAATTACATGTGCTAGCTGGAACATATCCTGTAGAAGCAGATATGATAAACGAAATGGAAGCTGTAGCTGATGTTTTTAAGAAATATGATGTAAAGGTTTTTAGACCAGAAATTATTCAAGATTATAATCAAATATTTTCTAGAGATATTGCATTCGTAATAGACGATAAGTTTGTGAAAGCAAATATATTGCCTGATCGCGATCGTGAATATGAAGCGATTCAACATGTAATAGATCAAATAGATCCAAATCAAATTATTGAACTTCCAGAAGAATGCCATATTGAAGGCGGCGATGTTATGCCTTGGGATGATTATATTTTTGTAGGAACTTATTCAGGGGATGATTATTCAGATTATATTACAGCGCGAACCAATGCAGATGCGGTAATTGCATTGCAAGAGCATTTTCCAGATAGAACAGTAAAAGCATTTGAATTGAGAAAGCATAACACAGATCCCAAAGAGAATGCATTGCATTTAGACTGTTGTTTTCAACCTATAGGGACAGATAAGGCAATACTACATAAAAACGGATTTCTTGTGGCGCGTGAATATGAGTGGTTGGAGGAATACTTCGGAAAGGATAATATCTTCGAAATAACAAAAGAAGAAATGTATAATATGAATAGTAATGTATTTTCTATTTCAGAAAATGTTATTGTTTCAGAAAAAAACTTTACAAGATTAAATACTTGGTTAAGGGAAAAAGGCTTTACCGTAGAAGAAGTGCCTTATGCTGAAATTGCGAAACAAGAAGGATTGTTACGATGTAGTACAATGCCTTTAATTCGCGATTAATTTATCACTATCTTTTTTGTGATAATTGTTATGCCTTTTTTAAATCTAGCCAAATAAATACCTTTACTTAAGTTGCTTAAATCTAGAGTATTTATTTGGTTATTTAAGCGCATGCTGAAAACGGTTTGACCTAGAGTATTCGTTATATTTAAATTTGTAGGGGTATTAGAATGTTGTTTAATATGAAAAATACCATAAGATGGGTTTGGGTGTATGGCGATGCTCTTTTCAATATTGTTTTCATCTGATAGGCTTAAGCTTTGAAGACCTACAGCAAAATGTAGGGCAGCGCCTAAAGCAGCCTTAGTAACCTCAAAAAGATAATTAACATCCATATGTATTAATAGATCGGTAGGCGTATGTGCGTGAGGCGTTTCATTTTTTTCATATAAGCCAGTGATTACTTCACCATTATTTTCAAAAGGAATATAATCTGAAGCATAGGCAAAAGATATTTCTGTGTTTAAATTAGAATAAAAGGCTACACAATTGGCGAGTATATTAGTGGCAGCTGCCGACTCAGCGTTGTTTAATGAGGAGCCCGTAGTATCTTTTTCACAAACGATAGTGTTATTAACAAGATTGTTAACTCCTCCAACTTCATCAATATTAAAAACAAGAGCAATGTCTAAATTATTTGGAATTACTGTGTTGTTTACATAGTAATTACTACCTATTAGTCCAGGTTCCTCACCACTAAAATGTATAAATTTAATAGAATATTCTGTGTCAATATTTTTTAAGAGTCGTGCTAATTCCATAAGGAGAACAGTACCACTTCCGTTATCATTAGTACCTGGTCCGTTAATGGTATCGTAATGGGCATCTATTATTAGATAGGTGTCTGGATATAGGCTCCCTGTTTTTGTTATTATAATATTATTGGTGGTGTTGCCAGAGTAGTTAAAAGGCTGTTCTATAATATCGGTGTATCCTAAGCTTTCATATCTAGTCTTAATCCAATTTTGAGTGTTGTTAAGCGCTGCTGTGCCAATGGATTTTATACCAAAATTTTCAAAGGTTGTAAGGTCTGCTTCTATATTCGTTGAAGAGACATTATTTACAATGCTATTGTAGAAAGTACTGTATGTTTGCGCGTTTAAATAACAGGAACAAAATAATAATAAGAATATAGCGTGTAATGGTTGTTTCATTGGTCTGGTTTACTTAATTAAACAAAGATAATTTAAAATACCCTACTTTATTAAATTAAAAAGTAAGCCTAAAACTTAAATTTGGGGTAATACCCAAGGATTCCGTTTTTATTTCAGAGACAGAACCATCATCTTCTAGGATGTAATACCTATTTAAGCTGTTTTTTTTGTCTAATAAGTTCCAAAAAGATAAACCTATTTTTGCTTTAGTAGACTTTGAAAAGGAAAAACGGTAAGTGCCAGAAAAATCGGTTCTAAAATAATTGTCAAGATTACTGCTATTTGGAGAGGCATAATTAATAGCGTTGTCGAAAACTTCATTACCCTCTACGGGTTTGGTAATCGCTTTTCCAGAGCGCCAATTTACACCAAGGGCCAATTTTAAATTATTGATAGAGTAGGTGCTTGCGAAAGTGATAATATGTCTTATATCTAAATTATTAGGAAAAGAATTACCGTTGTTTAAAGTACTAAAAGTATAATCGTTTTTACTAAGAGAATAGCTTAACCAAGTACTTACGTTTTTTAATTTTTTGTTAATTAAGAAATCAATACCTTTTACATTATAACTCCCTATGGCGTTAATGAATTGGTATTGGTTTTGAAAGCCTTGGCTTCGCGTTTTTATGCCATTAACATTTTTTAAAAAAGCTTCTGTGCTAATTAGTAATTTGTTTTTGTTATAATGTATTCCAATGGAAATTTGTTTGCTTTCTATAACGGGTATTGTAGTATTGTTTGCGAGCACCCAACGCCTTTCATCGATTCCCAGGAAATCATTTTGCCTGTTTACGCGCTGTGATGTTGTTTGGCTTTTAAATTCTCCTAAAACTTCAATATTTAAATGCTTAAGTAATTGTTGGTTAAAACTTAATCTAGGTTCTAGTATGAGTTTATTAAATTTATCGAAATAATTTCCTCTTATACCTGTCCTTAATACTGTCTTTTTACTGTTGGATAAGAAAAAGAATTCACTATAAGCTGATTGCCCACCTAAGACCTTTTTTATATTACTAGTAAATAAGGGACTATTTACGTCTTGAAAATTAGTAACCCCTATTTCAGAATATTGATATCCATTAATCCATTTTAAGTTTTGATTTAGAGTGTATTCTGTTTTAATTTTAACACCAGTATCTAAAACTTCATTTTGTTGAATTAAACGTTGATTATTAATAACATCAAAATTAGTAGCGTTTAATTTATAGTTAGAAGAGTATAAATGAAGATGGCTTGAAAAGGCACTATTCCATTGTCTGTCATAGGATATACCTGTTGCTAAATTAGATTGTGAGATGCCGCTAGTAGAGACATTTTTATTGATAGCGGTATTGTCTTCTTCTAAATAATCAAGAGTGTTATACATTGTAATGAAATTAAACCTTAATTTGTCATTAGAAGAGATATCATGTAAAATCTTTATCCCAAAGTCGTAAAAGTAAAAAGTATCGTCTATAGAAATATTTTTATTAGGATTAGATTGACTTGCTGCTATCTCTGAATTTTGAAGAATTCGATCAAAAAACTGCTGGTAAGTTGGGGTTTTAAGGCCTGTAATAGAATGACGTAAAGAGGCTTGGATTTCTAAATTAGCGTTTAAGGGGATTTTAGCAAAACCATCTGCATAAAGAAGGTTTACTCCAATACCACTGTTAAATCTAGTGTTTATACTATCGTCTAATTGCATATCTATAGTACTGGAAATTCCATCGCCATAAGCAGCACTCGTTCCATTCTTAGAGACTAAGACTTGTTTTGTTAGGTAAGGACTAAAAGCTGAAATTAATCCAAAAAAATGCCCAGATTGATACATTTTAATGCCATCCCAAAGTAATAGGTTTTGATTGTGAGTTCCACCGCGAACATTTAATGTTGATACCGTTTCGTCTATACTTAAAATACCGGGTAAAGCTTGTATTGTTTGGAGTATGTCTGGTTCTATTAAGCCGGGTAAAATACCAAAGGTTTTGGGTTTAATATTTATTGCTCCAGTTACTGTTTTTGAAACTCCAGATGTTAGGAGATTGGAGATGTTTATTTCATCCAATTTTTGAATGCTAAAGGGGGCTGTTTTTGTAGATTTAATGGCGATAAAACGATCATTTAATATTTTGAATTCTAAGCCTGTATCAGATTCTAGAACATTTAAAACAGCTGTTAAATCAAGATGTAAATTAACAGGATAAGCTTGCTTGTCTTTTAGGATGGAATCGACATAGGAGAAACTAACATTATAATGAGATTCTAAAGCTTTTAAAATAGAGACAAGGGGTTGCTTTTCGGTTTTAGTTATCTGTGAAAAAGCAATATTAAAGAAACTAAAAACAAAGACTAGTATTAAAAGTATGGAAGGTCTATTTTTTTTACTCACTCTTTAGTATTATCATACTATCTGTTTTAACATAAGTCAAATTGAGAGGCAAGGTTATTGCTTGTAAGGCTACATCAATATTATTATGTGTAAAACGACCTGTAAACAATTGCTCGTCATCAATATTGTTAACATTTATTTTAATATTATATTGTCTTTCAAATTCAGAAATAATATTTTTAAACGGAATGCTAGTAAAACGACTTTCGTTATTAATCCATGATGGTTGCCTTTGTGATACTATAGCACTATCTATGTTTTTACCATTAATAACTAAGAACCGGTTTCCAGGTTTTAAAATTACAGAATTAGACTTATGTACAACGCTCACACTGCCTTCATAACAGGTCACTTCAAAGTAATTTTCTCTAGATTTAACATTAAATTCTGTTCCTAAAACCGTTATACTGCCCGCTTCGGTACTAACTTTAAATTTTGAGCCTTTAGCAACTTTAAAAAAAGCTTCCCCTTTTAGGGTAACTTCTCGGTTATTACTCCATTTAGCCTCATTAAACGATAGTGTAGATAAAGCATTAATCGTTACGCTGGAAGCGTCAGGTAATGCAATGGTATTTTTTTGAGCAGCCAATGTTGTAACATTAGTACTAGCGGTAATTGTATAGTAATATGCGCCTAAACAAATTGTAAGGATAACAGCAATACGAAGTATGGGCTTAATCCAATTGTTTTTGTTATTAGGCTTGCTTTTTAATGTCGTATTTAAACGGTTTAGCTCCAAATTAATATTGAAGTCCTGAGCTTTAAATTGCTTAAGACTATTGGACAATCTAATTAAGTCTTTATAGTCTTTAAGCTGTTTAAAAGCTTCAAGCTCTTTAGAACTTAACTCATTATCTAACCATTTTCGTATTAAATCCTCTCTTTTCATAATCTATCCATTCAAATATATAACAACTTCACTTTAAAAACTCCTACCATATCTAACTTAAAGTTCTTTAACATCTTCTCTTAATTTTTTTAAGGCGCCATATATTCGTTTCTCAACAGCTTTAATACTAATATCCAAAAGCTCTGCAATTTCTTTGTGTTTTTTCCCTTCGATTCTATTTAATAGAAAAGCAGAACGTTGCGCTTCAGTTAAATTAGAAATAGCTGTTTGTAATTTTTGTAAATATTCATGCTCTTCCATTAAAAACTCAGGACTCTCATTTGTGTGGTGTTTTTGTTTGATTTTTGTGTGCTTTAATTTTACCTTTTGGTGTTTCACTTCATTTAACATTAGGTTGTTTCCAATGGTAAAAAGATAGCTCTTTGCTTTTTCTGGTTTGACTTTATTGC
Source organism: Lacinutrix sp. YIN62 (assembly GCF_057219185.1). Lineage (NCBI taxonomy): Bacteria > Pseudomonadati > Bacteroidota > Flavobacteriia > Flavobacteriales > Flavobacteriaceae > Lacinutrix > Lacinutrix sp. YIN62. The sequence continues at coordinate 36,663 of NZ_JBXVVH010000003.1, read as the reverse complement.
AATTCTCCCAAAGTTTTATAAAAGCATCTTGAACTTTGTCTTTAGGGTTTAGGTGGTCTCCAAACTTATAGTATAAAAAATCATGTAAGTCTTTAGCATGCTTTTTAAAAAAAGTGTTGAAAAGAGGCTCGTTACAAATGTTTTTGTGTAGTTTTTTAATCATACAGATTTACAATAAATATGTACAAAGAAGAAACATTTTTTTTAGAATGTCAAGGTAGGAGTTTTTTAAATTTGATTGTTTTATAGACGAAAAGCTGGAAAACAGCTATGAAATAATCAAATTTAAAAAATATTCTATAGTTATGAAGTTATTTTTAAAAAGTAGAACGACTAGTAGAACCCCTTTTTTACCATTAGCCATTTTATTGATACTTACAATATGTTTTTTATTATTTGTGTCTTGTCAAGAAGAAGTAACAGAAATTATAGGGCCAAATGAGAGAGAGACTATAAACGCTAATTCTAATTTAGCAAGATTAATTCAAAATACAACTCAAATGAATGGGGCTATAGATAATATTATAGATAATACCAATTGTTTGTCTGTCTCGCTACCTGTAACGATTATAGTAAACAGCATAGAAATTACGCTAAATACTGAAGCCGATTATGAACTCATCGAAGCCGCTTTTGAAGCGTCTATGGAAGATGATGATCATTTAGAATTTATTTATCCAATAACAATTATTTTAAGTGATTATACCGAGATTGAGGTAGCGAACGAAGAGGAGTTAGAAGCGTTTGTAGAGGACTGCTTTGAGGAAAATGAAGACGATGATGCTATAGAATGCATAGATTTTCAATATCCAGTAGGTCTTTTCTTATATAACACCAATTTTGAAATCGTAGATACAGTTATGATTGAAAATGATGCAACTTTATTTGAATTTATCGATGGTTTAGATGGGACTATTTTAGTCAGTTTAGATTTTCCTGTAACAATGATTTTAAGTGACGGGGAAACTACTGAGGTCAATAATAATCAAGAATTGGAAGCTGCTATTGAAGCTGCAGATAATGTATGTGATGAAGCTAATGATAGTGACTGGGATGAAGATGATTGCACAATAGAATTTGTTGCATTAGCTTTAAAAGAGTGCGTGTGGAATATTATGTCTTATAATGAAGAAGATGTATTTGTAGGTTACACTATAGGGTTTGACCCTAACTATGGATTTACAGTATTTGAAAACGGTGTAGCTATTTCTGAAGGTGCCTGGTCGGTCGTTGAAGAAAATAATGAAATAATGATTGTGTTTGAAACACCTTTCCAAGATTTAGAGGGAAATTGGAGTGTAGTAGAATGTCAGGTAGATCAATTTGTATTAACCCAAGAAACAGAAGCAGGTGTAATTGAAATGATCATAGCGCGCGATTGTGAAACAGAGGTATATTCTTTTGAATGTTTTAGTGATTTTAATGCAGTATTAATAGCGTGTGATGATAATGGAGAAGCTTTAGGTGTTTTTAATTTAACAACAGCTTATGCCAATTGCATAGACCCGACATTACATGTCGTAACGTATTACGGAACTTTTTCAGATGCAGCATTAGCAGTAAATCCTTTTGCAGACCCAACAGGATATACCAATGAGTTCCCTTTCACTCAGACAGTATATGTTAGAGTGCAATGGGCTTCAAACTCAAATGTTTTTGATGTTTTTGAAATAGAGTTAATCGTTGAAAACTGTTGTAATAATCCAGACGTATTATTAAATGATTTAATAGTATATACTTCGTTTTCTAATCAGGTGTCTAATTTAATAACGAATTGGAATGCTACAGGAGTAACAAATACATTTGTAGCGGATAGAAGCGGTAATTCAACTTGTGCAATAGCATTTAATGGGAGTAATTCAATAAATATTCCTGCTGTTTCAGGAAATGGAATAAGTCAAGGCGATGCTTTTTCTGTTAGTCTGTGGTTTAAAATGCAAAATGCAGCAGCAGGAGATTTAGAATTGTTTGTTCAAGGAGGAGATTCAAATAATGGGTTTGGAATAGGCGTTTATGATTTAAATACGCCTTTAGTGCTTGATAATAGCAATACTTTCAATCTTTGGGATTATGATTGGAATCAAGAAATGGACTTTGAGTGGGAAAATACAGAATGGCACCATTTGGTAATCACGGTAAGTAGTGATAATACTGTAAGAATGTTTAGAGATGGAGAGCAAAGAAATGTTGCAGAAGCCTCAAGTTTTAATATAGGAACCGCTATAATAGATACCTTTTTAATAGGTCAAGGTTTTGTAGGGCATTTAGACGATTTGAGAATATATAAAAGAGCGCTTAACTCTAATGAAGTTTTAACCTTATATGATTTAGAGGGAGATTGTTTTAGTTGTTTATAACTAAATTAAGTGGTAATGGATTAAAAACAATGTGCCAATTTTAGTTTTTAGTTAATTATTAAGTAGGGAAGAGCTGTTTATAATATGACAGCTCTTTTTTTTTGCAAACAATAATGAATAGCCCTTAAACCTTTTGGAATTACCAAATCATAAAAAGAGACCGGTTCTTTTTATGAAGAGGCATTAAACAGGAAAACCTTTGAAAACGTGAGCGCAAGTAAAGAAAAAACAAAATATTTCTTTACTTTTGCAATTCTTAAAAAGTCAATAGAACTATGTTTAATAATTTAAGTGAGAAGTTAGATAAAGCGTTACATGTATTAAAGGGGCACGGCAGCATTACAGAAGTGAATGTCGCCGAGACTCTAAAAGAGGTGCGTCGTGCGCTATTGGATGCCGATGTTAACTTTAAAATTGCCAAAGAATTTACAAAAACGGTAAAAGAAAAAGCACTTGGAGCAAACGTTTTAACGACTTTACAGCCAGGACAACTAATGGTTAAACTGGTTAAAGACGAATTAACCGAGTTAATGGGAGGTGATGCCGAAGGAATAAACTTATCCGGAAAGCCAAGTATTATTTTAATGTCTGGTTTACAAGGTTCAGGGAAAACTACTTTCTCAGGAAAACTGGCAAACTATTTAAAAACAAAAAAAACAAAGAAACCGTTATTAGTTGCTTGTGATGTGTACCGTCCAGCAGCGATAGATCAATTGCATGTTGTTGGAGAGCAACTTAATGTTGAGGTTTATAGCGATAAAGGAAATAGCGACCCTGTTGCTATAGCTCAAGCAGGTATCGCACACGCTAAAGCGAATGGACATAATGTTGTTATTATTGATACTGCCGGTCGTTTGGCGGTAGATGAAGAGATGATGACCGAGATCTCTAATATCCATAAAGCAATAACGCCGCAAGAAACCCTTTTTGTTGTAGATTCTATGACTGGGCAAGATGCTGTTAATACGGCAAAGGCTTTTAACGATGTCTTAAATTTTGATGGTGTTATTTTAACAAAATTAGATGGAGATACTCGTGGGGGAGCCGCAATTTCTATTAAATCTGTAGTAAATAAACCAATTAAATTTATTGGTACAGGAGAGAAAATGGAAGCTATTGATGTTTTCTATCCTTCTCGTATGGCAGATCGTATTTTGGGAATGGGAGATGTTGTTTCTTTAGTTGAAAGAGCACAAGAGCAGTTTGATGAAGAAGAAGCACGAAAACTTCAAAAGAAAATTGCAAAAAATCAGTTTGGATTCGATGATTTCTTGAAGCAGATTCAGCAGATCAAGAAAATGGGGAATATGAAGGATTTGGTTGGAATGATCCCAGGAGCAGGGAAAATGATGAAAGATATCGACATAGACGATGATGCGTTTAAACATATAGAGGCTATAATACATTCTATGACAGAAAAAGAACGTACTAATCCAGCAATAATAAACGCAAGCCGAAAAAAACGGATAGGAAAAGGTTCAGGAACTTCTGTAACACAAGTAAATCAGTTGCTTAAGCAATTTAATCAAATGAGTAAAATGATGAAAATGATGCAAGGCGGTGGCGGAAAACGTATGATGCAAGCAATGAAAAACATGAGGTAATCCTTCATGTTTTTTATTTTTTAAATAGATTGGTTTCTTGAATGCAGATGAGAAATCATATTAAACAGATAGAGTTTAATTAGGTTTAGATTATATTCAGCCTAACATCTTAAAACGACAACAACACAACTATAGATGACAATTTTAGACGGAAAAAAAGTAAGCAACGATATTAAAGATGAAATTACTGCTGAGGTAAAAAAAATGAAAGCCAATGGGGAAAAAGTACCGCATTTGGCAGCAGTAATTGTGGGAAATGATGGCGCCAGTTTAACTTATGTAGGCAGTAAAGTAAGAGCTTGTGAGCGTGTAGGGTTTGAATCTACAATGGTAAGATTATCTAATACAACAAGTGAGATTGAGTTGTTGGATAAGATTGAAGAGTTAAATAATAATGATAACATCGACGGCTTTATTATTCAATTGCCATTACCGCCTCAAATTAATACACAAAAAGTATTAATGGCTGTGCATCCAGATAAAGATGTCGATGGTTTTCACCCTACTAATTTTGGGAAAATGGCATTGGATATGTCAACCTTTATTCCAGCAACACCTTTTGGGATATTAGAATTATTGGATCGATACGATGTTGATACAAAAGGAAAGCATACGGTCGTGATTGGACGGTCTCATATCGTTGGAAGGCCAATGAGTATATTGATGGGGAGAAAAGGGTTTCCAGGGAATTCTACAGTAACATTAACGCATAGTCATACCAAAAATATTACTCAAATTATTTCACAAGCAGATATTGTTATTTCAGCATTAGGAGTCCCTAATTTTTTGAAAGCAGAAATGGTTAAGGACGATGCTGTAATTATAGATGTAGGTATTACGCGTGTTCCAGACGAAACAACCGAAAAAGGATATAGAATTACTGGAGACGTAGATTTTAACAATGTAAGTAAAAAAGCAAGTTATATAACACCGGTACCAGGCGGTGTTGGCCCTATGACTATAGCCATGCTTTTAAAAAATACCTTATTAGCTAGAGAAAGACATAGAGTCCTTAAATAATGGATTATGTGTTATAGCTTCATAACATATACATTTGCGTTCTTAAAAAAAGTACAAATAGGCTCGTACCAACATCTGCTTCCTGTTTTATTAGTTTTAGGCTTCGGAATGGGATTAGTGTATTTAGCAAAACACAAATTAAATAGAAAACAACAAAATAGGATTTTTCAAACTTTAGGAAATTTAATTTCGTTAATAATAGTTAGTTTTAATATCTACCTATATGATCAGGGCGGGTATGATATAAAAGAAGATTTGCCTTTATTTTTATGTAGTTTTATAGGTCTAATAATACCTGTTTATACTTATAAGAAAAAGTTTTGGATGTATGAAATTCTATTCTTCTGGGTTGTTGCAGGAACCGTGCAAGGCATAATTACTCCCGATATTGCCGAGGGATTTCCTTCGTTTAACTATTTTAGATATTGGATTGTACATTTAGGCTTATTACTAATAATGTTTTATGCAACATTTGTATTGGGTAACCGCCCACGATTTAAAAGTGTATTTAAATCCATAATAGCCTTACAATGCTACATTTTAATTATGTATTGCTTAAACTATTTGTTAGGTTCAAATTACATGTATTTAAATGCTAAGCCGCAAGCTTTTTCTTTGTTGGATTATTTAGGAGAGTGGCCCTATTATATTGTAGTTGCTCAATTAATCATTATTCCATATTTCTTACTTATATATTTGCCTTTTTATATAGAAGACAGAAAGGCTAAGAATAATTAATTGTTTTTAGCATCGGTTTCCTTTTGCATGATTTTAGATTCTTTATTGTTTGAAAATATTTTTAAATTGATAAAAACACGCGATTTAACCTCCTCTCTTAATTCGAACTACTTTTAATTAGAGAATCTGAGTTATATTCATTTATTTTAATATATTCAAAATTAAGCAAGCTTGAATTGATGTACTACGGAGTTCTAAATTCATGAATTCAGACAAACTTTAAGCTTTGTAAAGGCCGTATTTCATGGGATGCGTGTAATAAGCTAATGAAAAGCACTACTTTTATCTTTTTTAATTTAAAGACTGATGCCTAACCCCAAAAAGAGACTTATACTTTTGAAAAAACATACCTTTATATTGCTATTTTTTGTTTTCTATACATTCTTTATAGCTATAGCTCAAAATAAACCAGATGCAATAAAAATGGATACTTTAGCTGAAAAAAGTTATCCCGAATTAAAAGATATATTTTATAGCAATCTAGATAATAATAATTCCCTGGCAGAGAAAATTGCGCGTTATACTTTAAAAAAAGCAACTGTGGAAAAAGCTTATGAAGCTATGGCGAATAGCTATATTCGATTACACTATGTTTTTGAAGATGATAGTGCTATTGCAGAAAAATATATAGACACAAGTATAACCGTATGCAATACCTATAAATTAAAAGAACTATTAGCAGAAAACTATTCTTACAAAGGTGACATCCATTATAACCTAGGAAAATACAATAGTGCTTTAAAATACTATTTACAATCTAGAGCGTATTATAAAAATAAAGACAAAGAATTTTATAACTCATTACATTATAGTATAGGCTTATTAAAACTTAGAATACAATCCAATGAAGATGCACTTAATATTTTTAAAGACTGTTTAATTTATGAAGAAGAAAACATAAAAGAAGAAGACTCCCTAGTGCCGTATAACTACTTGAATCTTTTAAAATCACTAGCTATTGCATACGCTGCAAATGGTAAAACAGATTCAACAACCTTATATACTACAAAAGGTTATAATTTGGCTAAGTTGCACCCTGAGTATAATGAATTAAATTTTACACATATAGAGGGAGGGAACCAATTTCTTAAGGAAAACTATAAAGCGGCAGAAGATAGCCTGATTAAAGCCTTACCGCTTTTAAAAAGAAAGAAATTCAAAGCTAATCTAGCTATTGCTTATGGGCATTTGGGGCGAATTTATATTAAGTTTAAAAACCCCGAAAAGGCTATATTTTATTTTAACAAGGTGGATAGTATTTTTAATGCGAATAACTATATTATTGCAGAACCTAGAGAAATATATTGGAAACTAATAGACTATTATGAAAATAAAGAAGACGTAAAACAGCAATTGTATTATACCAACCAATTATTAAAAATAGATAGCACTTTAACTAAAGATTACAAAACTATAAACAACACATTCGATAAATACGATATCTCTAATTTAACAAAGCAAAAAGAACAGTTGACGTTATTATTAAATAAAGAAAAAAGTACTTTTATAAGGAGTATAGTAGCCTTGTTTTTGTTTCTTATTCTATTGGTACTATTCGTTATTTATTTATACCGAAAAAAGATAAAAAATGAGAAACAATTTAATGCCCTTATAAAGGAACTACAATTAAAAACAAAGAAGCCAGATATTATTCCCGTTAAGAAACCTACAAAAATAAAACTAGAGATAGATTCCAGGTTAATAGATAATATTTTAAACGAATTAACAATATTCGAGAATAATAAATGTTATTTAAAACCAAAAATAACGCTTAATAAATTAGCAAAAGAATTGAATACGAATTCTAAATATTTATCTCAAATAATTAATAAATTTAAAGGCAAAACATTTAGTAATTATATAAATGATCTAAGGATAGATTACGTCACCAAACAATTGCAGAATAATACGCAATTAAAAAAATACACTATAAAAGCAATGGCACAAGAAGTTGGTTTTTCCAATACAGAAACGTTTACAAAAGCGTTTTATAAAAAAAATGGTTTAACCGTTTCTTATTTTATTAAAAAGTTGGAAAACTAAGATTTTTAATAGATTTAACATTCTTTTTTCAGCGAAAATAGAAAGCTAATAAAGAAAAAAAATCTGTTCGTTCAGACTAATTAATATATTTATCCATTATTAAATTTAAAACATTGATTATGAAAAAAAAGAAAATTAACTTAAGCTTTAAAAAAACATCTATTGCTATATTGAACAATGATAAAATGCTTAATATTATAGGAGGGCAAAAAAGAACCGGATCAGATGGTTGTGGTGTATTGGGAGGATCAAAAAAATCTAACGATAACATCATATGTAAGAGTATTGCGATAAACCCTAACGACCCTTGTTTCGCTTAGTGTAATTTAATTTAATAATTCTTTATATGTCTTTTCGAAACATTTTTATTCTCTTTTTAATAGTCCAATTTTTAAATTCATGCAAACCATCTTATCACGCGATTAATATCACGAATACTTCGTTTAAAAAAGTAAAAGATTTATCTAAAGACGATTTAAACAACTGGCATTTAAAAGATATTGAAAACGATAGTCTGCCGGGGATTAGTTTAGAGAGGGCATATACAGAATTATTAAAAAAACGCAACCCCGATACTGTTATTGTTGCCGTATTAGATTCTGAAATTAATATTGAGAATAAGAGCTTAAAACGACAGATTTGGGTTAATAAAAATGAAATTCCTAATAATGGCATTGATGATGATGGTAATGGCTACATCGATGATGTACATGGTTGGAATTATATAGGAACCCAAAAAAACGATAGTGTTGTGTTTTCTAGCTTTGCGTTTACACGTGTAATACAAAAATACGATTCTAAATATAAAAACAGTTTGAGAGATGCTATTCCTGAAAACGAAAAACAACAATACGACGATTATAAAAGAGCAATAGTAGCTTTTGACAAGGAATTGGAATACAGAAAAAGTAATCTTGTTAAATATAATAGAATACAAGAAAAATATACTAAAGCCTCAAAAACACTAACCCGTTATTTTCCTAATAATAGTTATGGCCAAACACAGTTAGATTCTTTAGACGCTATTACTACAGACGAAGAGGTGAAAAAATATATCTCGTATATGAAATATTACTTAAAGCACGATATTAACGATTATACGATTAATAGAGGAAAAAGGAGTGAGGAAAAAATAATAAATAGAAACTTGAATATAAACCATAATGGTAAATATCATACCAAAGATGATGCCAATGATTTAAGCGATTTTCCTTATGGAAATAATCAAGTAAATGGTATAGCTAATTTTTATCACGGCACCGAAATAGCATCGGTAATCGCTTCAAATAACAATAATAACAACGATGTTAAGGGGATTGTAAATGCAGTGAAAATAATGTGTTTAAATACCTCTACAGCAGGCGATGAATACGATAAAGACATTGCATTAGCTATACGTTACGCCGCAGATAATGGCGCTAAAGTTATAAACATGAGTTTTGGTAAAAGTTTTTCATTACATCCAGAATGGGTAAAAGAAGCGATACTATACGCTGAAAGTAAAAATGTTTTAATAGTAACCTCTGCAGGGAATGATGGTCTAGATTTAGACAATAATTATGATTACCCTAATGATAAGATTAATAAGCTTGAATATGCCCATAATTTTTTAAAAGTTGGAGCTACAAATCATAAATTAGATTCAACATTAATAGCTAGATATTCTAATTACGGTAAAAATGAAGTAGACATATTTGCTCCTGGTTCTAATATTAGTTGCTTAGGTTGGGAAGAAAACCAAGTAGATTCAGGAACTTCATTATCTTCAGCTGTTGTTTCAGGAGTAGCCGCTTTATTATTTTCGTACTATCCAAACTTAACAGCAGCGGAGGTAAAAACTATTATTATGGATTCTGGTCTTTCAATAGATTTTATGGTAAATAAGCCTTCATACGATAAGGAAAAAGAAAAAGTGCCTTTTAATACGCTTTCTAAATCTGGTAAAATAGTAAATGCTTATAATGCTATGATTATGGCAGATAGTATTTCTATAAAAAAATAACTCAAATTTTAAATTAATAGAAATAGATGTTGTTTAACTTGAATTTAATGGGAGGTAATTGTGCGTTATATTGTTTGTGTTGGTGGTGTTTTAAAACAATATACTTTGTGCTGTAAAGTAAAACTAGTAGACGCCCTTCTTCTGTTTTGCTTAATTAATAATTTTATAGATGCATTTTCGAAACATTTTTATCCTCTTTTTAACTGTCCAACTTTTAAATTCATGCAAACCATCTTATCATGCGATTGATATCACGAATATTTCGTTTAAAAAAGTAAAAGATTTATCTAAAGAAGATTTAAACAACTGGCATTTAAAAGATATTGAAAACGATAGTCTGCCGGGGATTAGTTTAGAGAGGGTATATACAGAATTATTAAAAAAACGCAACCCCGATACTGTTATTGTAGCCGTATTAGATTCTGAAATTAATATAGAAAATAAGAGTTTACAACTTACATAAACTCCTTAAGGATTGATTATGTTATTAAAGAATTGCAAACGAATAAATTGTTTAGAAATTATACCATTATTGCATTAGCAAGAGAGGTTGGCTTTAAGTCTTCTGAGTCTTTTTCGAAAGCATTTTATAAAAAATCTGGTATAAAATCTTCTTATTATATTAATGAGCTAGAAAAGTTAAATGCTTAACAAACAACTATATAGAATTGGTTATTCATGAGTTAAGACTACTGTTTTAAATAAAAAGTATATTATTAATATGCTATATTACTATATTTGAACAAATATTTTATAAAACGTTAAATAATTATGAAAAAATTAAAATCAGAAAATTTTAAAATTGCAACTCTATCAGACTTACAAAATATTGTTGGAGGATTAGGAGATGATATCTTAACTGGACCAAGAACTTGTGTTGAAAAATCAAAAAATGGGTAAAGGGAGAAAATGATGGACTTCTTGGTGGTAAAGGTAATTAATTTACTGTCAATTTTAAATTTTTAATAGATTCTTTGTTATAAAAAAATAATAAAGAGGCTATATACGTATAGTAAATTTAAAATACTATCTTTTAATATTTGATATCAAAATTTCGTTATGAATTATAAACACTTTTCAATTTTTATTATTTTATTAAGTTTCATAGTTAGTTGCAATCAGTCTATCAAATATGAGTTTATACCAATACAACATAACTATATTAATAAAAAATCAATAAAAGAAAAGGATATAAAAAATTGGTTTCTTAAGGATATTGAAGATGATAGCATACCAGGAATTAGCTTAATTAAAGCTTATAAAACTATTTTAAATAAAAAAAAAGGGGAACAGATTACTGTAGCTGTTATAGATCAAGTAATTGATATTGATCACAAAGATTTAAAACAAAATATTTGGCTAAACACTAAGGAAATTCCAAATAATGATATAGATGATGATAAAAATGGTTATGTAGATGATATAAATGGCTGGGACTTTTTAGGAAATAAAGAAGGGATTGATAATAAGTTCATGCACTACGATTATACACGAATGGTAAAAGCCTTTGATAGTCTATTTAATGGTAAAGGCATAAATGACATTGCGTCTAAAGATTCTTTAAATTACATTAAATATAACAATGCAAAGTCTAATTTACAGCGAAAAATTGAATCTGTTCCAGAAGATATAGAATATGCAAATAATGTTTCTAAATGGAAAAATGAAGCGGAAGAAGCTATTATCAAATATTTTAACTATCCTAAAGATGCAAAATTAGCAATAAAAACATTAGATAGCCTGTATATACTTCATCCTAAGGATTCTATTTTACAGAACAATATTCAAATTCTGTCTGGATTTATTACAAACGGTTATACTGATGAATATTTAGTATCGCTTAAAAAAAATGCTTCTACATTATTACAAAAACAACTTAATATTGATTATAATGAAAGAACGTTTTTAGGCGATAATCCTAATAATATTAGTGATATTGGTTATGGTTACGGGAAAGTAAATAATAATGTTAGCATATACTCACATGGTACTATTGTAACTGGTGTAATTCTTAAAGACACTCCTAAAATTAAAATTATGCCATTAAGCATTATTGGACACGGATCTTCTTATGATAAAGATATTGCGTTAGCAATACGTTATGCTGTGGATAATGGTGCTAAAGTTATTAATATGAGTTTTGGCAAGATGTATTCACTTCATAAAGAATGGGTGGATGATGCAATTAGGTATGCTGAAGAAAATAATGTCATTATTATTACTGCAGCTGGTAATGATTATAGAAACACAGATGGTTTATTAGATTTTTTATACCCTGACGATAGAGATTCTAATGAAAATGAATTTGCATCTAATTTTATGAAAGTTGGAGGTTCTACACATTTACCAAATGAAAATTTAAAATATAATTATAGTAATTACGGTTATGTAAATGTTGATATATTTGCTCCTGCAGAAAAAATTTATACAACCTTTCCTAACAATGAATATAAATATGATACAGGTACATCTTTAGCTTCAGCTATAACTTCTAAGGTAGCTGCATTGTTATATTCATATTATCCTAACCTTACTGCTAAACAAGTAAAGAAAATAATAATGGATTCTGGAGTAGAATATACTTTTGATGTAAAAATGCCAACTAGAAAGGATAAAAACAATACAAGACCTTTCAATGAGTTATCTAAATCTGGTAAAATTGTAAATGCTTATAATGCTTTAATTATGGCAGATAGTATTTCTATAAAAAAATAACTCAAATTTTAAATTAATAGAAATAGATGTTGTTTTACTTGAATTTAATGGGAGGTAATTGTGCGTTATATTGTTTGTGTTGGTGGTGTTTTAAAACAATATACTTTGTGCTGTAAAGTAAAATTAGTAGACGCCCTTCTTCTGTTTTGCTTAATTAATAATTTTATAGATGCATTTTCGAAACATTTTTATTCTCTTTTTAACTGTCCAACTTTTAAATTCATGCAAACCATCTTATCATGCGATTGATATCACGAATATTTCGTTTAAAAAAGTAAAAGATTTATCTAAAGACGATTTAAACAACTGGCATTTAAAAGATCTTGAAACGGATAGTCTGCCGGGGATTAGTTTAGAGAGGGCATATACAGAATTATTAAAAAAACGCAACCCCGATACTGTTATTGTTGCGGTATTAGATTCTGAAATTAATATTGAGAATAAGAGTTTAAAACGACAGATTTGGGTTAATAAAAATGAAATTCCTAATAATGGCATTGATGATGATGGTAATGGCTATATCGATGATGTACATGGTTGGAATTATATAGGAACAAAAAAAAACGATAGTCTTGTACTTTCTAGCTTTGCGTTTACACGTGTAATACAAAAATACGATTCTAAATATAAAAACAGTTCTAGAGATGCTATCCCTGAAAACGAAAAACAACAATACGACGACTACAAAAGAGCTATAGTTGCTTTTAACAAGGAAATGGACTACAGAAAAAGTAATCTTGTTAAATATAATAGAATACAAGAAAAATATACTAAAGCCTCAAAAACACTAACCCGTTATTTTCCTAATAATAGTTATAGTCAGGCACAGTTAGATTCTTTAGACGCTGTTATTACAGACGAAGAGGTGAAAAAATATATTTCGTATATGAAATATTACTTAAAGCGTGATATTAACGATTATACCATTAATAGAGGGAAAAGCAGTGAGCAAAAAATAATAAATAGAAACCTGAATATAAACCATAATGGTAAATACCATACTAAAGATGATGCTAATGATTTAAGCGATTTTCCTTATGGAAATAATAATGTAAGTGGTATAGCTAATTCTCCTCATGGTACCCAAATGGCATCAATAGTTACATTTAAAAGCGATAGTGTTGGTTTTAAAGAGGGGCATGATACAGTGAAAATAATGTGTTTAAATACCTCTACAGCAGGCGATGAATACGATAAAGACATTGCATTGGCTATACGTTATGCTGTAGATAATGGTGCTAAAGTTATAAACATGAGTTTTGGCAAAAGTTTCTCTCTCCATCCGGAATGGGTAAAAGAAGCGATACTGTACGCAGAAAGTAAAAATGTTTTAATAGTAACCTCTGCAGGGAATGATAGATTAAACTTAGATGACAATTATAATTATCCTAATGATAAACTTGAAGGATTAGAATATGCCCATAATTTTATAAAAGTTGGAGCGACTACTTATAGGTTAGACTCAACATTATTAAATAACCCCTCAAATTATGGTAAAAATGAAGTTGATGTGTTTGCTCCAGGTTATAGCATAAGTTGTATGTCTTGGCACCAAAAGACAAACACTTATGGAACCTCATCCTCATCAGCTGTTGTTTCAGGAGTAGCTGCTTTATTATTTTCATATTATCCAAACTTAACAGCAGCGGAGGTAAAAACTATTATTATGGATTCTGGTCTTTCAATAGATTTTATGGTAAATAAGCCTTCATACGATAAGGAAAAAGAAAAAGTGCCTTTTAATACGCTTTCTAAATCTGGTAAAATAGTAAATGCTTATAACGCATTAATTATGGCGGAGAGTATTTCAAAAAAAAAGTAAGCTAAAATAATATGACTATTAGTGTATTGGTATTACTTAATATCAATACAAGTTTTATAATTGTACTACAGCTTATTTTTATCTCAATAAGTGTAGATATTCTAGCCTTTTTATTTTAATTACAGACAATTTTTGGAGAGATTATAGTAATACAGTTTTAAAAGAAATCAAATTTGTTAATGCTCCGAAAAAGGAGAGTTATAAAACCTTTAATGTCGTATGGTGGTTTAAGGGGGGGGGGCAGGAAATGAATGCCCAAAATATCATCTCATTGCAAAAATAAAATAAAGAGCACTTTGTTTAGAGCCCCTATAAACGAAGCAGTCTACGGTTTTTTCCGAGTATTTAAGTTATGTTATTAAAAAAACAAATCGTTATTTCTTTCGTCTACTTATAGTCTGAATCTTTTTACCCGTATTTTTTGTGTTGTAATTCTTATCAGAATCTTCTAAAAGCATGTTTAGTGTTTTCAATTCTTCTGGAGTGAATTCGCGGTACTCTCCAACAGGCACATCTAATTTAATATTCATAATTCGTGTGCGTTTTAAAGAAGTTACTTCATAAGTAAGGTATTCGCACATCCTTCGAATTTGTCGGTTTAGCCCTTGTGTTAAAATAATTTTAAAAGTTGTCGAATTTATACGTTTTACTGTGCAGGGTTTTGTAGTTTTATCAAGGTCGGCTAGATAAATGCCGCTAGCCATACGCTTAATAAAGGTTTGTGAAATCGGTTTGTCTACAGTAACGATATATTCTTTTTCATGATTATTACTAGCTCTTAATATTTTATTTACAATATCACCATCATCTGTCATGAAAATAAGGCCTTCACTAGGCTTATCTAAACGCCCAATAGGGAAAATACGCTTGGGATATTTTAAGAAATCAATAATATTATTTTTTTCAACGCGAGTATCTGTAGTACAAACAATACCAACAGGTTTGTTAAATGCTAAGTAAACAAAGTCAGATTTTCGTTCGGTTATAGGTTTTCCGTCAACTTCAACGATATCATTCTCTTTTACTTTAGTTCCCATTTCAGGTACAATACCGTTTATAGTAACGCGACCTGCATCAATTAATCTATCGGCTTCACGACGCGAGCAATATCCAGCTTCGCTAAGGTATTTGTTAAGTCTAGTTTGTTTGTCTTCCATAGTGCAAAGTTACATTTTAACTACTTATGAAATTAATAATATGTTTATAAACAATTTCATTTCGTAAACCATGTCCGAAGCCTGTGGTAGTTACGAATTCAGCATTGGTATGATGTTCTGTAATTAATTCGGCATCGTTGTACGGTATAATTTTATCTTCAGTATCATGTACAACCAATGTTTTTGTAGTTATTGTTTTAGCAAAGTTGGATAAAGAAAAATGGGAAGGGTCTTTATTAAACCGCTCTACAATAAGCTTGTTCAAACCTGTTTCAATACGTCTGTTATAACTCATCATATCCACATAGCGTTTAAAAACATCTACAAAACGAGCAGGAGCTCCCAAAAGAACGAGTTTTTTTAAATGCTTACTTTGGTATTTGTGTTGAAAGAAGCCACTAGCCATAGCGCCTACAGAATGTCCTATTATAATTTCGGGATTAAAGTGTTTTACAACAATATTAATACATTCTGAATATAATACGGCATTAAATAATTTTCCACTAGAAGCACCATGTGCAGGGGCGTCTAGAGCAACGATATTGTATTTTAATTGTTGTAGTTGTTTTATTAGGACTTCCCAACGTTGTGTGTTGCTTTCCCAGCCATGGACTAATAAAATCGTTTTACCTGGTCCTTTCCAGTTGTATGTGGCAATAGTAGTACTTTCATATTGCAAGTTTAGTTTTTGGGCAGAATCTAAAAAGGTTTTTTGTGTTGGTTTAATGCGTCCACGTCTAGGAGTTGCAAATAAATCTAATGCTTTAATCGATGTATATTTGGGAATAACATAACTTAATACATTAAAAGAAGTGCCTATTATTTTTATAATTATGTTGCCCATTTAATCTTCTCTGTTTACACCATTCATTGTAAAAGCAGGTGTGCAAATCGCTAAATATTCACAAGCAATAGTAAATGGGTTAGCATATTGTACTCTAGTGTTTTTTTCAATCTTGATAGATTGTCCGGCTTCTAATACGACAGTTTCTCCATCAATAATAAATTGTTTTTTGCCTTTTATAATATAGGTGTATTCATCAAAGGTAGGGGTCTGGAAGGGTTCACTCCAGCCAGGAGGAGCTATCATGTGCGCAATGCTTATGTCTGAATTACCATCGGTAGCTTTACCAAAATGCTCTTCAATGCGTTTGCCATCGGTTGTTGGAACTACGAATGGACTGTCCTGTATTTTGTATTTCTTGTTTTTCATCGATTTAAGATGTTTTAAAACTTCTGTATTTCTATGCTTATTACCAGCCTATCATAAAATATTTAATCTTAGCTGTGTCTGGAATTTGGATAGCTTCAATTTTTTTAGACGTATCAAAACGAAGTTCAGCAGGGAGTTCTTTTTTATCTATGGTGAAAAAAGTGTTATTTTCATTAATAAAAATAACGACATTTCTCAAGGTGTTTTTTATACTGGATATTTTATGATTTGTCTTTAAATCGCCAAAAGTACTGTTTATGTTAATACCTGTACTTGTTTTGTAACGCGCATCAAATATCTTAATGCTGTTAATCGTAGCTGTAGAATCCAAGGCTTGACTCGGAGAAAGTTCTAACAACTTTTTTCCGCCCTTTTCAAATATTTCGATGGCATTAATGTTCCCGATAAACTCATCCCCCGCAATTTTTTTTACAATAGAATCATTGGCATAGATCAAATCTAAGGATTTTACTTGCGTGGAATCTGTTAATAAGCCAATATTTTGCTTGGAAACAGCATAAGGGTTTACTTCTTTTTGGCAAGAAGCTACTAGTATAGATAATGGGATTAAAGCAAAAAATATTTTTTTCATCTGTAAATTTAATTTATAGGGATTTGTTTATGTTTTTTAATTGATGGGGTGAACGTTTTATCAAGGCTTGATTGGGCAAAGCTATTTAATTCTTTTTTATAAATGCTAGTTAAGCTTACACACAATCTAAGAAGGGGTTATTATTAAATTGTTTACAGCAAAATAGGAGTTCTTTATAGAAATGTATTCCTGTGATTTATGCCTAAAGGATTTGCTTTGTATGCACATTGTAATTGTTATTTGCCGTAAAAATAGTAATCTTTAAGGTAAAGGACGAGAATTCTAATAACATTTAATACCTAAAAATATGAGTCTTCAAATGTCTCACTTCAAACTTTATAGCTATCTTTGCAGGCTATGACGCAAGAAATTCAAGATTTAGTGAGTAAAGGAAAAATGCTGCCTTTAATGGAAGAGTTCTATACAATTCAAGGCGAGGGTTTTCATAAAGGAACAGCGGCTTATTTTGTAAGAATAGGTGGGTGTGATGTAGGATGTCATTGGTGTGATGTTAAAGAGAGTTGGATCGCTTCATTACATCCTCCTACAGAGACAGAAAAAATTGTTAGTAATGCTGTAAAATATAGTGATACTATTGTGGTTACAGGAGGGGAGCCGCTAATGTGGGATATGACGGAATTAACAAGCCAGTTAAAAGCAAAAGGCTTAAAGGTGCATATTGAAACTTCAGGTGCCTACGCGCTTTCTGGAGTATGGGATTGGATTTGCCTTTCTCCAAAAAAAATGAAATTGCCTACTCAAGGAGTTTATGATAAAGCGAATGAATTAAAAACTATTATTTATAATAAAGATGACTTTCGTTTTGCCGAAGAACAGGCTGCCAAGGTTAATGAAAATTGTATTTTGTATATGCAGCCAGAATGGAGTAAACGAGAAAAAATGATTCCAGAAATTGTAGACTATGTTATGGCTAATCCGAAATGGAAGGTATCTCTACAAACGCATAAATATTTAAATATACCTTAAAAGTCTGTTTAAATGAATAAAAAAAAGCCTTTTGTTATTACGTAACAAAAGGCTTTTTTGTGGGTAAAAATACTTTTAAGCTTTAAACGGAACAACAACTCTTAGAGTTCCCCATCCCATATGCATATTTATACCATCTTTGGCTTGATCGAAAGCAATAGAAAAAGCTTCTAAAGCTTCTTTTCCTTGAGATGTAGGCACTGTAATTCTTGCAACATCATTCCCCTTATTGTAAAAATAGCTACCCCATACATTAAGGTCAGTACTTAGTATGATTGTCCATTCTTTATCACCAGGAATACTAAACAAAGAATAAGTGCCCGCTTTTACTATTTTTCCATTTAATTTCATATCCTTATAAAGTGTGATTTCTGCAGCTTCATTAGCTCCTGTTCTCCAAACCTCTCCGTTTGGGGCTAATTCACTAAGCGCTCTCTTTTTTAATTGCGGTCTGCTGTACGCAACCTTTATAAGTTTATTAGATTCTTTGTAGTTAGACGGGAACGACGCTACGTCCATTGGACTTTTGTCTAGGTCCTTGAATTCCTGTGCATAGGTGTTAAGACTTATAAAAGTCATGAAAACTAAGGTGATGGCTGTAAAAAAAGTTGATTTCTTCATAATTGTATGTAGTGTGTTAAATTAAATTATAATAAAAAAGGTCGTAACGCAAATTTATTACTTACTGCTTTAAACAGGAGTTAACTAAATATTAACAGTTGGTTTGCTGGAAATTGACTTTTTAAGAACGTTTACTTTAAAAAGGATTGTATTTGTTAAATAAAATTTAGAGGGCTAATTATAACATTTATATAAATATTCCTTCCTAAGAAGGGAGAACTTTCAGTTTGTATTGTTACGGCGCTCTTTTTAAGAGTTGTAGATTATGATTTATATTTAATATGCTTATTTTGATTTTAATATGTAGTTGATATTGGTTTTTATGTTTTAAATTATATATATCAATATCATATTTGTGTTATAATTTAATGTTTAAAATAAATAACTATGTGTGGAATTGTATGCGCTTTCGAATTAAAACAAAAATCTCAAGACCTTAGAGTCCAAATTTTGGAAATGTCTAAACAAATTCGTCACCGGGGACCAGATTGGTCCGGGATTTATTGTGATGATAATGCGATTATGGCTCATGAGCGTTTAGCTATAGTGGATCCAGCGTCTGGAAAACAGCCTTCGTTTAATGAGGATAAAACATTGGTCCTAGCGGCGAATGGAGAAATATATAATCATAAAAATTTACGTAAACAACTAGAAGGGAAGTACGCGTTTCAAACACAAAGTGATTGTGAGGTTATTTTAGCGCTATACCAAGAAAAAGGTGCCGATTTTGTTGATGAGATGAATGGTATTTTTGGCTTTGCCATTTACGATGCTAAAAACGAAGAATACTTTATAGCACGGGATCATATGGGGATTATTCCATTATATATAGGTTGGGATAAAGAAGGAACGTTTTATGTGGCATCAGAATTAAAAGCCTTGGAGAATGTTTGTGTGCAAATTGAATTATTTCCTCCAGGACATTATATGTATAGTAAAGACGGAGAATATGTGAAATGGTGGAAAAGAGATTGGACTGAATATGAGGCGGTAAAGGAAAATAAAACGAGTATAGAGAAAATGAAAGCAGCCTTAGAGGCGGCTGTTCATAGGCAATTAATGAGTGATGTGCCATATGCTGTACTTTTATCTGGAGGGTTAGATTCATCTATAACATCTGCAATAGCAAAGAAGTATGCTCAAAAGCGAATAGAAAGTAATGATAAGTTAGATGCTTGGTGGCCACAATTGCATTCTTTTTCAGTAGGGTTAGAGGGATCTCCGGATTTAGAAGCTGCTCAAAAGGTGGCAGATCATATTGGGACGGTACATCATGAAATAAAATTTACAATTCAAGAAGGATTAGATGCTATTAGAGATGTGATTTATAAGATTGAAACTTACGATATAACGACTATTAGATCCGCAACTCCAATGTATTTAATGGCAAGAGTAATTAAGTCAATGGGGATTAAAATGGTGTTATCTGGCGAAGGTGCCGATGAGATTTTTGGTGGCTATCTGTATTTTCATAAAGCACCAAATGCAAAAGCATTTCATGAAGAGACTGTACGGAAGTTAGATAAACTTCATATGTACGATTGCTTAAGGGCTAATAAAAGTTTGGCTGCATGGGGGATTGAAGGGCGGGTGCCTTTTTTAGATAAGGAATTTATAGACGTAGCAATGCAAATTAATCCAAATGATAAATTAATTAATGGAGAACGAATGGAAAAATGGTTGTTACGTAAGGCATTTGAAGATATGTTACCTGAAAGTATTGTGTGGAGGCAAAAAGAGCAGTTTAGTGATGGTGTAGGCTATGGTTGGATAGATGCACTTAAAGCATTAGTGGAAAAAAAAGTTACAGACCAACAAATGCAAAATGCAAAATTTAGATTTCCTATACAAACACCTCAAAATAAAGAAGAATTTTACTATCGTAGTGTTTTTGAAGATCATTTTCCGAGTGAGGCAGCAGCATGTAGTGTGCCTCAAGAGCCCAGTGTAGCCTGTAGTACAAAAATAGCATTAGAATGGGACGCGGCTTTTATGACTATGAATGAGCCTTCAGGAAGGGCTATTGCAAATGTGCATGACTCGGCGTATTAAACATGAGTTTTTTTAAGATGTTTTTGTCTCAAAATTTAGATGGTATTTGTTGTGATTTTTGGAGGTTATGAAGTGTTTGTTTTTTAATTTTTTAATAAATAATAAGTGTCAAATTTTAGATTTAAAGAGATTTTAGGTGTTTTAGTTTTTTAAATAGGGCTTAAAAAAGCAGTAAAGATGATTTAAGGTGGTTTTAAGATGATTTAAGAAGGTTTTAGGTATATTGATAATTGTTAATAACAATGATGTAAATTGCTTAAAAAGCTTTAAGTAAAGGTTTTTAAGTCGTATATTTGTTTCTGTATCAAAAGGATGTTTTTTAAGCATCCTTTTGTGTGTGAAAGAGATAGAAATAAATACTAATAAATTATAATATTTATGAGCGAAGAAAATAAGCCACAGTATTCGGCAGATAGTATTCAGGCACTAGAAGGGATGGAGCATGTACGTATGCGTCCATCGATGTATATTGGAGATGTTGGTGTGAGAGGATTACACCATTTAGTGTATGAAGTGGTAGATAACTCTATTGATGAAGCTTTAGCGGGGCATTGTAATAATATTACGGTAACCATAAACGAAGATAATTCTATTACTACGGAAGATGATGGTCGTGGTATTCCTGTAGGCTTGCATAAAAAAGAAGGTGTTTCTGCTTTAGAGGTGGTCATGACCAAGATTGGAGCTGGTGGTAAGTTTGATAAAGATTCTTATAAAGTATCAGGTGGATTGCATGGTGTTGGTGTAAGTTGTGTTAATGCACTTTCAGACCATTTAAAAGCAACGGTTTATAGAGACGGAAAAATATGGGAGCAAGAATATGAGCGAGGGAAACCCTTGTATCCTGTAAAGGCAATTGGAGATTCAGAAAAAAATGGAACCATTGTTACTTTTAAACCAGATGCATCCATATTTACGCAAACCTTAGAGTATAATTACGATACTTTAGCAAGTAGAATGCGAGAATTGGCATACTTGAATAAAGGAATTACCGTGCATTTAATAGATAAAAGAACGGTAAAAGAAGATGGTTCCTTTGAAGGGGAAACATTCCATTCTAAAGAAGGGCTTAAGGAATTTATTCAGTTTTTAGACGCTACAAGAGAGCCTTTAATGAAAGACGTTATTGCGTTTGAAGGAGAGAAAAATGGCGTGCCAGTAGAAGTAGCTATGATTTATAATACATCATATGCTGAGAATTTACATTCTTATGTGAATAACATTAATACCCATGAAGGGGGAACGCATTTATCGGGATTTCGTCGAGGGCTGACGCATACACTTAAGAAGTTTGCCGATGGATCTGGAATGTTAGACAAGTTGAAATTTGATATCGCTGGGGATGATTTTAGAGAAGGCTTAACGGCTATTATCTCTGTAAAAGTAGCGGAGCCGCAGTTTGAAGGGCAAACAAAAACGAAGTTAGGAAATAGGGAAGTGTCAGCCTCTGTAAGTCAAGCGGTTTCCGAAATGTTAACCGATTATTTAGAGGAGCATCCAGAAGATGCTAAGACCATAGTTCAGAAAGTGATACTTGCAGCCCAAGCGCGACATGCAGCACAGAAAGCACGTGAGATGGTGCAACGTAAAACAGTTATGAGTATTGGGGGCTTGCCTGGGAAATTATCTGACTGTTCTGAGCAAGACCCTGCAAAATGTGAGGTATATCTTGTCGAGGGAGATTCGGCAGGTGGAACTGCAAAACAAGGGCGTGATAGAGCTTTTCAAGCTATTTTGCCATTGCGTGGTAAGATTTTGAATGTAGAGAAGGCTATGACACATAAGGTGTTTGAAAATGAGGAAATCAAAAATATTTTTACAGCGCTTGGGGTAACGATTGGAACCGAAGAAGATAGTAAAGCACTTAATCTTTCAAAATTACGATATCATAAAATAGTTATTATGTGTGATGCCGATATCGATGGAAGTCACATTGAAACCTTAATCTTAACGTTCTTTTTCCGTTATATGAAAGAACTGATTGAAAACGGTCATATTTATATTGCGACACCGCCATTGTATTTGGTAAAACGAGGTGCTAAAAAACAATACGCCTGGAATGATGAAGAACGCGCGGCTATTATGGCCGATTTTGGAGATGGTTCTAAAATCCAACGTTATAAAGGTCTTGGGGAGATGAATGCAGAACAATTGTGGGATACTACTATGAATCCAGAATTTAGAACATTACGTCAAGTGCACATAGATAATGGTGCAGAAGCAGATCGTATCTTTTCTATGCTAATGGGAGATGAAGTGCCACCAAGACGTGATTTTATAGAAAAGAATGCCGTATATGCAAATATTGATGCATAATTTAGTATTGAAATGTTTTATGAGTTTTAAAGTCTTAAATAATAATGATGAAATACAATAATGAGGATTAATTAAGGTTTCGAATTGAACCTATATTAGTTAAATGTTTGTTTGGATTTAGAGACTAAATAAATGATAAACCTATTAAAAGCGCGAGTGTAAAAGCTTGCGCTTTTCAGTTTAAAACTGATAAATAATCCTTACTTTTACAAGCATTAAAAAACAATTACAATTAAAAGAAATAATATGAAAGTAACAGTAGTTGGAGCAGGAGCAGTAGGCGCAAGTTGTGCAGAATATATTGCGATTAAAAACTTTGCTTCAGAAGTAGTGATATTGGATATTAAAGAAGGTTTTGCTGAAGGTAAAGCAATGGATTTAATGCAAACAGCTTCATTAAATGGTTTTGATACTAAAATTACAGGAAGTACTAATGATTACACTAAAACAGCAAACAGCGACATCTGTGTAATTACGTCTGGTATTCCAAGAAAACCAGGAATGACGCGTGAAGAATTAATTGGTATAAATGCAGGTATTGTAAAAACGGTATCCGCTAGCTTAATAGAGCACTCGCCAAACACAATCATTATTGTAGTAAGTAATCCAATGGATACCATGACGTACTTAGTGCATAAAACTACAGGGTTGCCAAAACATAGAATAATTGGTATGGGAGGTGCATTAGATTCAGCACGTTTTAAATATAGATTGGCTGAAGCTCTAGAGGCTCCTATTAGTGATGTAGATGGGATGGTTATTGGAGGACATAGTGACAAAGGGATGGTGCCATTAACCGCTCATGCTACAAGAAATAGTGTGAAGGTTTCTGAGTTTTTATCTGAAGAAAGATTAAATCAAGTAAAAGAAGATACTAAAGTTGGAGGTGCTACATTAACAAAGTTGTTGGGGACTTCTGCATGGTATGCTCCAGGCGCAGCAGTATCAGGATTAGTGCAAGCTATTGCTTGCGACCAAAAGAAAATGTACCCTTGTTCAGTATTGTTGGAAGGAGAATATGGGCTAAACGATTTATGTATTGGTGTTCCTGTGATTTTAGGAGCTAATGGAATAGAGAAAATTGTAGAAATACAATTGAGTGATGCCGAAAAAGCACATTTATCTGAAAGTGCAGAAGGCGTTAAGAAAACAAATGGACTTTTAGAGTTGTAATCTAAAAATGTAATAAAATTAAAAGCCTCACTAGTACGAAACTAGTGAGGCTTTTCTTTTTTAAGTTTATTATTTGTTAAGAAATAATGTACCGTAGCCTTGAAAAAAGAAAATATTTTGTGTGAAACGATAAAAATAAATTCTAAATTATGTAACAGTCTTTTTAAACGAAAGACTTATTATTGTGTTAAATTAATAAAAACAAATAGGATGAAAAAAATAATAGCATTACTAGCATTATCATTAACGGTATCTCTTTCTGCCCAAAGTAAACTTACAGAGGGTGTTATTGTAGCTAAACAAACCATGTCTAGTGATAATGAGCAAATGAAAGCGCAGTTTGAGAAAATGGGAGACATGATAACAACGACTTATTTTAAAAATAAAAAATCAAGATCGGAGATGTCAAATCCTATGTCTGGAGATGTTACTACAGTAATATCGGCAGATAAAGATAAAGTAAATATGTTGGTGCTTATGGATAACCCAATGATGGGGAAAAAATATATGCTTCAAGAAGTTGAACTTACAGAAGAAATGCTTAATAGTATAAAAATAGAAGACGGCACAGAAACGAAAACTATTTTAGGCTATGAGTGTAAACAATACAAAATGACAATGAGTAAAGATGGTGTAGATATGAATATGGAGCTTTTTGTTACCGATAAAATAAACCCTGTAACTTCTCAGCAAACAATCATGTTTTCAAGTAAATTGAAAGGGATTGCATTATACATGAAAATGAAAGTAAATCAAATGGGAATGGATATGTTTATAACAACAGAGGTAACAGACATAAAGAAAGAAAAAGTGTCTGATGATAAATTTGATATGACTCCACCAGCGGGTTACGAAAAAATGGAAGGACAATAATAGTATTTATCACCATATTAAAATTTAATAAAAAGAGGCTGTCTAAAAAGGCAGTCTTTTTTTTGCAA
This sequence comes from Lacinutrix sp. YIN62, assembly GCF_057219185.1. Taxonomy (NCBI): domain Bacteria; kingdom Pseudomonadati; phylum Bacteroidota; class Flavobacteriia; order Flavobacteriales; family Flavobacteriaceae; genus Lacinutrix; species Lacinutrix sp. YIN62. The sequence goes on along the minus strand of NZ_JBXVVH010000003.1, from coordinate 11,310 downwards.
ATTTTTAAGTTGTTTCATAGTTTTAAAAATGAGCAGAAAAGTGAGTTTTAAGACTTACCATCAAGATCCGTTAAGTCTTTTACCGCTAAGTTATGATGATTTAGTTCCAGCTAATCATCCAGTTCGCATTGTCAACACCATTATGGACCATATTGATATCAGTGCTTTAGAAAAAAGTTACAAAGGCGATGGCACATCATGCTATCATCCACGAATGTTACACAAGGTTATTATTTACGCCTATTTGCGTAATCTGTATTCATCATGCAAGATAGAACAAGCTTTGCGTGAAAATATTCATTTTATCTAGCTCAGCGGACAAAGTAAGCCAGACCATAATATAATAAACGCTTTTCGAGGGAAGCGTCTTCAAGGCCATTTAGAGAAAATAATTTATCAGCTTGTTTTGCTTTTAGCAGAACAAGGGGTGGTTAGTTTAAAAGACATTTTCGTAGATGGCATTTTTTATTAGATGCTTTTTATTAATTTATCGCAGCAGAAGCAGATATGCTCTATATAATTGAAATACAGGAGGTATTTAGTTCCTAATAAGAGGTTAGGGTTTAATATTCAGTAATTTAAACATATATTTATTTGAAGACTATGCAAATGCCACTTTAATTTTTTTATATTTGGCGCATGAAAGCGAAATGGTACTTTAGTACTTTAATTATTATTTTAACCTTGTTGGGTGTACATCAAGAGAATGTCTCTGTACCCAATCAGCAGATTGTATTACAATTTGCTGATGAACAGGTCTCTTCCGCTGAAACTCAAAATGTACTTGTAATTGTTAAGGAACAGTTACAAAGTGTAGGAATTAATGATGTACAAGTTCAAAAACTAAAAGACGGAGGCTTAAAAATCACATACTATAGTGATATAAATGCTATAAGCATAAAAAAAGTGCTTTCAGAGAAATATATAGCACTTGGATATAGTTCTTATAAGGCAAAGAACAGTCAAAATGAATCGCCTTTTTCTTCGAATTCAAATGAATTTGACCTAAAGGTATATGAAATCCAAAATGGAATAGATGTTGGGTCTAGCCAAAGCGGAAAATGTGTTTTTGAGCTTAAACAAGAATATAATAGGGCTTCTAATCCTATATATACCTACATTCATAAAATAGATGTAAGAACGAAAAGTAAGCTTGTAAAAGTAGCTTATAAAATAAATAGTAATATTACAATTACTAAAGATAATACTTCTCATAATATTCCAGAAGTTAGGGCAGGACCATTTAATAATAAGAATGCATAACTTTAGAGAACGAATTTCTCTTAACTACATATGCCTTTGTTTTAGGCGATATGTATTATAATTAACCATAACAGAATATAATAGTTAAACCAGACAGAAATCCCTACAATCATCTGTTTTTAAGGTTTAACATAAACAAAAGAAAAATGCAAAACAAAGGATTAATAAAACTGTTTGCAGTTTTATTCGGATTGGTAAGCCTTTACCAACTCTCTTTCTCATTTAAGAATAGTGCTATAGAAAGTGAGGCAACCCAAATCGCTGAAAGCAAATTTGATGCTTCAGTAAAAGACAGAACAAAGAAAGTAAGTGATTTTGAAGTAAAATACCTAGACTCTTTGACTAATGATACAACGAAAGTGTATTTAGGAAATACTTATGCTGAAGTTAAAACGAAGTCAATGAAATTAGGATTAGACCTTAAAGGAGGTCTTGAAGCTATTTTACAAGTGTCTGTAAAAGATATCTTGAAAGGCTTGGCAAATAATACTACAGATCCTACATTTAATTTAGCTTTGGATGATGCAGATGAATTGCAAGAAAATAGTCAAAACGATTATGTTGATGATTTTTATGCTGCTTTTGAGGCAATTAAAGGGGATAAAGCATTAGCTTCTCCAGATATTTTTGCAACACGATCTTTAGAAGATGAGATTAAAATTGGAATGTCAGATAGTGATGTTAAACAAGTAATTTCAAGAAAAATAAATGAATCTATTACATCAGCATTACAAGTACTTCGTACACGTATAGATCAGTTTGGTGTCGCTTCTCCTAATATTCAACGTTTAGGAACTTCAGGGCGTATTTTAGTAGAATTGCCAGGAGTTAAAGATGTTGAGCGAGCAAAGGAATTAATTACTAGTACAGCAGAATTAGAATTCTGGGATACCTACAAAGGGGCCGAGTTTATTCAATATTTTAGTGAAGTAAATACACTGTTAAAGAATAAAGAAGAAGCAGAAAATGCTAAGGATGAAACCGTAGTAGAAACAGGAGATACTAAGGCGGAAGAAGAGACAGCAGAAGATATTATTGGAGACCTTACAGGAGCCGATGATGTTACTAAAAAAGAAGTGAACCCTTTATTTGATTTAATAAAAGGCTTTTCATATCAAGGCGCACCTTTTATAGGGAGCTTTAATGTTGTAGATACCGCAAAGGTAAATGCTATTTTAAAAATGCGTGAAGTAAAAGCATTGCTTCCTGCACAATTTAAAAATGTAAAATTTGTTTTCGGTAAGCCTAAGAAAGATAGCGAACTTGTAGAGCTATATGTGTTAAAAGGCAATAGAGATAATACTCCTCCATTAAGTGGAAGTATCGATGACGCAAGACAAGATTATGATTTAGGAAATAAGGTTATCGTAAACATGCAAATGGACGCTAGAGGTGCAAAAGTATGGGAAGAAATGACAACCAAAGCTTTTAAAGCAGGATCTAACATTGCTATAGTTTTGGATAATGTAGTGTATTCTGCACCAGGTTTAGGTAATGGCCCTATAGCAGGAGGACGTTCTCAAATATCTGGAGATTTTACGCTTAATGAAGCAATTGATTTAGCAAATGTATTACGTGCTGGTAAATTACCTGCAAAGGCAGAGATCATTCAATCTGATGAGATCGGACCAACATTAGGACAAGAAGCTATCGAGAGTGGAACAATGTCGTTTTTAATTGCATTGGCTCTAGTATTATTATGGATGGTGTTTTACTATGGAAAAGCAGGATTGTTTGCAGACATCGCAATGTTATTAAACATATTATTAATCTTTGGAATCCTTTCTGGAATAGCAGTATTAACTTTACCAGGAATAGCCGGTATCGTTTTAACAATAGGAATGTCTGTAGATGCTAACGTGCTTATTTTTGAGCGTATTAGGGAAGAAATCACAAAAGGTAAAGATCAATTAACCGCAATTAAAGACGGATTTAGTAATGCATTATCTTCTATTTTAGATGCGAATATTACAACGGGTTTAACAGCTTTAATCTTATTTATTTTTGGAACAGGACCTATTAAAGGTTTTGCTACAACATTACTAATAGGTATTGGAACTTCATTATTTACAGCAATATTTATTACTAGATTATTAATCGATTGGTATGCAAATAAAGGTGGGAAATTAGATTTTTCTACAGGAATTACAAAAAACTTGTTTAGAGGTATCGATATTGAATTTCTTAAAAAACGAAAAATAGCTTATGTTATTTCTGGAGCGTTTATTTTATTAAGTTTAGGGTCTTTATTTACTAATAAATTAGATCAAGGGGTAGATTTTGTAGGAGGAAGAACATATCAAGTTCGTTTTGCTCAAGATGTTAATGCTGCGGAAATAACAGATGTTTTGGCAAAACCAGAAGTATTTGGTAGTGCTCAAGCAAAAACGTTTGGAGGATTAAACCAATTGAAAATTACAACTAAGTATAGAATAAAAGAAGCTTCAGAACAAGCAGATGAAGAAATAAGAGTAGCCTTACATAGCGCATTACAGCCCTATTTAAATGGAATGGATTATGCTAGTTTTATCGATAATGCTAAGAAAGATGCAGGATTGATGAAATATTATAAGGTGAGTCCTACTATTGCAGATGATATAAAATCGGCGTCATTCTGGGCTGTTTTAGGATCATTGGTAGTTGTTTTTCTATATATATTATTACGATTCAAGAGATGGCAATTTTCTTTGGGTGCGGTTGCAGCCGTTTTCCATGATGTATTAATCGTTTTAGGGGTATTTTCTTTAACCTATAAAATGATGCCATTCTCAATGGAAATTAATCAAGCCTTTATTGCAGCGATATTAACTGTAATCGGGTATTCATTAAATGATACAGTGGTTGTGTTTGATAGAATTCGTGAATTTTTTAATGAGCATTCTGAGTGGCCTTTTAGTAAAGTTATTGATAAATCATTAAGCAGTACGTTGAGTCGAACATTAAACACTTCTTTAACGACATTAGTCGTGTTGTTGGCAATCTTCATTTTTGGAGGCGACTCTATCAGAGGTTTTATGTTTGCATTAATTGTAGGTGTAGTAGTAGGGACATATTCGTCTTTATTTATAGCAACACCAATTATGTACGATTCTGTTAAGAGAAGCGATGCTACAGATGCGCTTAAAAATAAAGTAAAAGAAGAAGGAGAAGCGCAAGACGCCTAGACCATTCTTTTTATTATAGAAAAAAGCCTTTTCATTAACTTGGAAAGGCTTTTTTGTTTTTTGAATGAATTGAAAATAATGTATGATGGATTTAAAGCTCATTTTTTTATTTTTGCGACATGAACGATAATTTTGAAAATGAATATTTTGGTATCGGTATCCAAAATGGAAAGACGCCAGAAAACCTTGGTGTGTTATGGCGATCGGCACAAAATTTAGGTGCAAGCTTCATTTTTACTATCGGTAATCGCTATGCTAAACAAGCATGCGATACTCATAATGCTGTAAAAGCTATGCCATATTTTCATTATGATAATTTCGAAGCCTTTTATAGTAACTTGCCTAAAGGCGCACGATTGGTAGGTGTAGAGCTTACAGATAAGGCACTGCCCTTGGAAGAATTTCATCATCCTAGACGCTGTGTCTATTTGTTGGGAGCAGAAGATCATGGACTATCTAATGCAGCCATCGAAAAATCTCATTTTTTGGTAAAATTTAAATCAGAATTTAGTTTAAATGTAGCAGTAGCAGGAAGTATAGTAATGTACGATAGAGGCATTGCTAAACCTAGATCTTAATCTTTAAATCAACTAAAACAGCCCCTCTTTTTATAGAAAACTAAGAATACTTAGCGCTTCATCTAACAGAATTTACTTTCTTGTAAATAAAAGGAGTATGATTAGTTTTTAAAAGGAACACACTTAATTAAGCATTGCGTTTGATAGCAAATTGAGTGTTGCCATTTATAAATAAAATTAAAAAGAATTTATAGGGCAATTAATTAATACTTAACTTAACGGTAAAAATAATAATAATCTATCGAATTTTATAAGATAAGAAAACTTCTGTCTTTATGGTTTTTTCCTTATATAAGAGAATAATTTAATAATATAAATCGTTTAAATCAAAGCCAAATGAAATCAACCAACGACTTTATCTTTCCGCCTGGGCAACCTGTTACAAAAATTAGTTCAATCACAAAATCAGGATATATAGAATTTAAACCTGCTTTTAGTCAGCCACTACCAACACTTGCTCAGGCAGAATATGAAAATAATAGTATTACAGTTACTGCAGTTGTATTTATAAATACAACACTAAAAACGCCAAAATTAGTAGTTAACCAATTATTTACAATAAGTAACAATGGCACGCCTCAACTTCAATTTTTTATACATTGTAATGAAGAGGAAGTGAGGCTTATTCAAGAAAATTTAACTACAGATAGTACATATAATGCGTATACTGTTGTATTTAAAACCAATCTTACCAATGGGTTTTCAAAAGGAATTAAATTAAGGGATATAAAATATGTAGAGACTTTTTTATGGGATATAGACCCAAAGACTTCAAGAGGAACGGTAACTACAGTACAAACAACAAATTAAAGGCCTTTTAGAGTGTTATTAGAATGTCAGTAATCAGATTCACAATTTTTGTAATAGCTTTTTATTTTTGTAAGCCTGTTTTTTCGCAATCTGTAAATACGGTAGAAGACTTTTCGGTGTCTTTAAAAAAAATTAGTAAAAAGTATAAACATGAAATAGCTTTTACCAAGGTTAAAGACTATTTTTTGGATAAAAATTGGGATTCTACTATTGTGTATTCTTCTAAAGTGTTTCACAAGAATTTAGCGGTAGCGTTGTTAGATTACAATCATTATATGAGAGGGTTTTCCTTTATGAAGAAAAAACTGTTTAATGAAGCTAAAAAGGAATATGCTTTGGTTTCTAAAAACTTCCCCTTTTATTATAAAATAGCACGAAACTTAGGTGGAATTGCATTAGAACAGAATAAATATAATGAGGCTATAGCCTATTTTAAAGTCTTAGAAGAGCTTTCTTATCATCAGAATTTAGATTTTAGAGAAAGTACAGTCATTCATGATTTAGGATTGTGTTTTTTTCATTTATCACAATTTGAAAAGGCCGAAAAGTATCTTTTAAAGAGTGCCTATATTCAAGAACAAGACAAAGATACACTACTGTTAATTGGGTCTTATATGGATGTGGCTAACCTGTTTTATGAGCAATATAAAGATAATAAAGCGATTCCTTATTTTGAAAAAGCATATTTACTGGCCAAGAAAACAAATGATTTTGAGTTAAAGCAAAATGCGACATTAAATATGGCTGTGGTAGAAGAAAATAGGAAGCATTTTGCAAAAGCTTTAGCTTACAGGAAAGAGTATGAAATGTTAAAGGATTCCTTAAACGATCAAAATAAAGTGTGGGAAATTGCAGAGATCGAAAAACAAAATGCGGTACAACAAAAACAAAAAGAAATAGGGCTGTTGGAATCTGAAAACAAAACAAAAGCAGCACAGCGCAATGGATTTATTGTGTCCTCTATACTGTTGTTGTTACTTTTGGGAATGACAGGCTATTTTTATAACCAAAAGCGTAAGACTAATAAAGTTATTCTAGTTCAAAAAGAAGCACTCAATGAGTTAAATGCAACCAAAGATAAATTGTTTTCTATCGTGAGTCATGATTTAAGATCGTCAGTAAATGCCTTTCGTAATAGTAATAAAAAGTTACTTGATGGCATTGCCAAACGGGATTACGATGTTTTAGATGGTATTGTTCATAAAAACGCAAGCCTAGCAACGAGTACTTATAATTTATTGGAAAACTTATTGCATTGGGCGACATTAAAAACGGATCAATTGTACTTTAATATAGAATCGGTTAATTTATTTTCAGTAATACAGCAAGTCGAATATAATTATAAACCTTTGTTCGCTAATAAAGGATTATCTTTTCAAAACAATATTCCTAAAGAAGCATTCGTATTAGTGGATTTGGATTCATTAAAGATTATTGTACGAAATTTATTTGATAACGCAATAAAATTCTCGAAATCAGGAGACCTAATATCTGTTTATACTCGTAATGCTAGCGATGTACACCAATACTTGGTAATAGAAGATACAGGTGTAGGGATGGATAAGGAAACACGAGCGGCATTAATTAAAGAGCACGTATTACTTAATAAGAAGAAAAATCAAAAAGGTATGGGTACAGGGTTAGGGCTGCAACTTTGTAAATCTATGCTTTCTAAAAATAAAGGAAAATTAGATATTGAAAGTACAGAAGGTATTGGGACTAAAATGATAATTACGCTTCAAAACGATATTCAAAATGGATAAAATAAATATTCTTATTATAGAAGATACTCTAGAGGAAGCTATATTGCTTCAAGAGGCACTTATTGAAAATAATTATAATGTTGTTGGTGTCGCAAATAATTATCAAAACGCTTTACGATTGTTTTATCAGCTTAAAATTGATATTGTTATTATTGATGTTTTTCTAGAAGGAAATCCAGACGGCATTACTTTTGCAGAAACGATTTCTATAGTACCTAATGCGCTAAAACCTTTTGTGTTTTTAACAAGCTCTAAAGACCGACAAATTTTCGAAAGAGCAAAACTAACAAAACCGTTTAGTTATTTGCTAAAACCATTTAACGAATTGGAATTATTGTATGCCATAGAAAGGGCTGTAGAGAAATTTCATGAACAACCTAATGTGTTCTCTAGTGAAAATAAAGGCACGATAGTAAGTGATGATTACCTCTTTATAAAAAAGAAAAACGCATTACATAAAGTGTATTTAACCGATATTATTTATATAGAGGTAGAGAACCGTTATTGCAATATTGTTACTAAAAAGGAACGTTTTTTTATTCAAATATCCTTAGCGAAGATGGGGGAGCTTTTAGATTCAAGTATTTTTATACAAACCCATCGAAAGTATATTGTGAATATAAATGCGATAGATAAAATTGTTTTAAATGATAATTTGTTAATACTTAATAATGATCATACAATAACTTTTAGCGGAAAATATAAAGAGATCATCAAAACATTTAGTATCCTTAAATAAATTGATTTTACTTTTAAGTACTCAACATCTTCCTTTTTAGGAAGATGTTTTTATTTAGACCCATACCGGCATAGAATTGATGAGCCTTTTCATTATTATTCACAACAGTAGTTTTGCTATTCACTACATCTTTCTTATCGTTTTTTAAATCCTATTGTACTTTTATTTCAGAAACCAGAACGCGCGTTTTTTAGCTTAAAAGTAGAGTTTAGAGACTACTATAATAAACGAGGTGAAACCTGAAAAACCAGAAGAGTAGGGAGCTATAAATTTATTAATTATGGAAAGTATAGAAACAGGCATTTCAACAAAAAAAATCACATTTGAAGAAGCTTATCCGTTAATGGCCGAAAACTTTAAAAACATAAAAGAAGCATCAGAAGTTGAGTCGGTTAAAAAGCGACATACAGAAATGATTTTAAAAGAATTGTTCGATGTACACGGGATTACATTAACCGAAAAAGACTTAAGTGCACCATTTCCTGTCGCACCAGAAAAATTACAATTGCTAAGAGATGCCGAAACAGAAAAAGAGATTAGAGCTATTGTAAATGAAATTGTTGGAGCTATGAGTGGATTGGGAGACGGCTCAGAAGAATACCAGTCTAATAAATCTTCAGATTCCTCATTAAGTTCTGGAGATCCAACTACTGATAAAAGACTCACTTTAGCTTATTTACAAATGAACAAAGCGTTAGCATTAGGAACTGTTGATGCCGATGAGACACTAGAAAATATGCCTTCACCGTCATCAAATATACTACAATTTAAAACATTAAAATCAGGAGGTATTACGAGCTCAATTACTAAGGCTATGAAAGTAGGAATCAATATGGCAACTCCTGTTGTGATCAAAGCGATTTCAAAATATGTTGCCAATTGCAGTCAAACAATTTTTTTCCCTCCTTTTAGTAAAGCCGCCGATGGACATATGTTAATTGTAAATGAAACCTTTTATGAGTTTGATTATGTTGATGATCATTCAAAACACGGAAAAGGAATAACATTATCAAAATCAATAGCAAAAGCAGTAATTAGTGAGCCATGGGACGATGATGATCCAGTAGGAACACAAACCTATGCTTCTGTAGCATTGATAGAGTGTAGTAAGTCCGATTCAGCACTTATAGGAGTGGATTTTGGAGTTGTTTTTGAAGCTAGAAAAAGTAGTTTAAAATTTGGGGTTGGTATGTGTGTGCCATATGCTAGTGGTCATAATAAAGGAATCGTTAGGATTGGCGATAATATTTCTGCTAAAGCGATCTCTGATGAAGTTGCTAATAAAGGAACAGATACAAAAAAAGTGTACACAGATGGTAAAATTAATATTGAATTAAAAGTGTCTTCTGGAAAAGGAGGGACACCAAGGTACATTGTTAGAATTTATAATGCATAAAAATAAATAGTAATTTAAAACAGAGGCTATAACTATTAAATAATAGACTCTGTTTTTGTCTAACTAATAAGATTTATAAAATGGCTTTAAATAATTATTATCAAAACAGTTGTGCCCGTTGACTAAAAAACAAGCTTATTTTATAATCGCGTAAAAAACATTAATATAAGCCTTAAGAGTGAAATAGAAGAGTAGATCTATTTTAATAAGCAGCCTTTTCCGTAAGGTAAATACGGAAGGCGTTAACCGAAAGGCCTTATGAGTAGGAATTTAAATAAAAAAATTATGTGTACAAATATAACAATTAAAGCTAAAGATGAAAGTATTATTGTGGGACGTAGTATGGAGAATGCTGTTTTTATGCATTCTAAAGTTCTTTTTCGTTCTTCAGGATATCATTATACCCAACAATTAGAGCAAGAGGGACTTATTTATAGAAAAGGAACTCAAGATAAAAACAATATCGAAGAGCTAAAACCAATTAAGAAGTCTTTATTTCATAAATGGACTGGGAAATATTCATTCGTGGGCATGAGCGCATTAAAAAGTAATTTAATAGCACATGGCATGAACAGTGAAGGTCTAGTTACTGGTGATATGACTTTTAATGAAAGTGAATATCAACCATACGACGATAAAGCCGATAGTTTAATAGCTTATCCTTTTTTGGTAGAATGGCTTTTAAGTACCTGTGCAACATGTCAAGATGTAAAGGATATGTTGCCTAGATATAAAGTGATAAATCCTTTTGTAAACATGCATTCAGGTTTTTTCTTCCATTTCCCTGTTAATGACAGTAAAGGGAATGCGATTGTAATAGAATTTATAGATGGAGAATTACATATTTATGATAACCATAAAGTTGGCGTATTAACTAATGATCCTCGATTACCTTGGCAACATGAAAACTTAAACAATTATACACATATATCACCTGTTAATGTCCCTGAAGAACGCAAAGGAAACAGGTTTTCAATAGTATCTAAAGCTCAAGGAACAGGATTTATTGGTTTACCAGGAAGCTCAACGCCTGTAGATCGATACGTAAGAGCAGCTTTGATGACTAACTATGCTTATGCTTCATTAACAGGTAAAGCAGCTATTAATTTGGCAGCTCATATAATGAATACTGTAGATATTCCTAGAGGAACAAGCCGTGTAAGTACAGAAAGTACGGTCGATAAGCAGTTGAGTGATTTTACACAATGGATTACGCTTTCTAATACAAAAGAGTTGAAATATTACATCCGTAGTTATGAGAGTCCATTATTGTTTGTTGTTGATTTTAAATCGATTTTAAAAACATATGCAGAAGATTTAAATAAACTAAATGGACTTAATATCACAATCCCTAAAGAACATTTTGCTGTTAATCTTATCACAGGGGCGTTAGATGGTAATGTGATTTCTTAAGAGATAATAGAATTAATGGGTGCCTTATGGTATTATAAAAATAAAAAAGAGGACGCTAGAATAGTGTCCTCTTTTATTTTATTGGCAGTATCTCATAAACTGTGTAAGTTTAAAAATCTCGGGGTTTAATTCACCCTCGAGATTTTTTTATTTATTAACTTTAACACATTTATGAAACCAGAAG